>CAJXPD010000131.1 GCA_913057785.1 uncultured Lewinella sp.
GCCAGCTTCAACGGGGGATCTCTGGCAGTGGCCTTGGTGGGTCGATTTGCTGATGCCAAGGAAGCCAACAAGCTGGCCTCACAAGTGGAAGCTAAAGGAATTGATGCTTTTGTAAAAAGAAAGAATTAAGCGCAATATGGGGATCGTTGTAGCTACTAGTGCTGCGCACTGGGCCGCCGCGAGGGAATTAATTCAAGAATATGTAGACTGGCTAGGAATTGACCTGTCCTATCAGGATTATGCGGGTGAATTCCGAGGTATGGAGGAGATGTATAGTCCTCCAGAGGGCTTAATGCTCCTGGCTCAGGAAGAGGAGGGTATAGCTGGCTGCATAGCCTTTAGAAGCAAGGGAAAAGGGCGGTGCGAAATGAAACGCTTGTATGTACGCCCCAGCTTTCGCGGGCGTCAGCTGGGTACAAAACTGGCCGAAATATGCGTAGAAGAAGCTAGCCGAGCCGGCTACAAGCAGATGGTGCTAGACACGCTCCCCAGAATGAAAGGAGCGGTGAACATTTATAAAGACCTGGGATTCAAAGTAATCCCGCCCTATTATAACAATCCAGTCCCAGATGTCATTTACCTGGGACTGGATCTATGAGTACCGATTATCGGTGAGTAATCAACTACTTTGTTGCACCAAAAGCGTCTACCCAGGCCAACATACCGCCCTGTAGATTACGAACATTTGTAAAGCCATTTTGCATCAAGAATTGCTTGGCCTGACCGCTACGCCCTCCCGAACGGCAATACACAACCACTTCCACGTCTTTATCTTCGGAGATTTCATTCATACGCAGGGGCACGGTCCCAAGAGGAATCAATTTCCCTCCTACATTAAATTCTTGATGCTCATTAGGTTGACGAACATCGATCAAAACAACGTCCTCGCCCTTGTCTAGCCTTTCTTTTAATTCCTGCACATTTATATCCATCTGATGACTATTTTATGATGATTAGTTTACGTCTTTCGATTTGATTGGTTTCCACATTGCGCAATTGCACAAAATAGGTTCCATTTATCAAACCATCTAAAGAGATACTTGGTTCTAGAAGCCCGTATTTGAGCCGTTGCCCCACCTGACTAAACAGTGTATATTCGTAGTCATCATAGTTCGCCTCTTGCAGCTTCACAAACAATTGATCCCGGGCAGGGTTGGGATATAACTTAACCTCTGTCAGGCCTTTATCTATATCTTCCACCGGCGTAGAGATGGGCTTTTCACTTCCCACAATTGGCCGAATCATCAAGGCCCCAGGAATGAACAGATTGATCGGCTCCCAGACTACACCTGCATTCCTAAAGGTAAAGTTCAAAGCCTGTGGTTGATTGCGATCATATCCAACTGGAACACATTGGTTGAAATCACAAGAAGAGGCTTGCTCCCAGCCTACGTAAAAGTCTCCAGGGGGAAGATATAGGGCTTCACCTTCACCATCCTCATTGGTGAGTAGGTAGGTAGTAAAGCCTTGTAGGGTATCAAAATTGTTCGTAGCAAAAAACGGATTTAAGAGAGCTTGGTATTCCGGCGTATCATCCAACTCACCAATCCACACCTTAAGACGGAAAAACTGTTCTTCGACATCTACTGTCGTGGCAAAAGGATGATGAATAGCCACCGCTTGTAGGGAATCCGCTACCCCAGCCGTAAACTTCATCGCCACGTCAGTGCCCGGAGCTGAAACCAATGACAGCTCGGCCGTCCCATCATCATAGGAAAACTGGTTGTCAAAAACCGTCGTATGCGAAACGAAATCATTGCGTTGAATCGCTTCGAAGCCTGGCGTGTTGATTTGAGTACTATTAGATAGACTATAATTCATCCTGAACCGAACTGGTCCGACCACATTATCAAAACTTGGGCCCTCCATGATCAAAGCGTAATTAGCCCACACATCAGGAAATACAGGATCACCATCTAAAGAATAGGTCCGGTTAGAAGCAGATTTTTCCGTTACATTACGTTCCTGCCCGTTCAAGAGTACTAGGGAACCGAAGAAAGGATTCAAATTGGTCGTCAATTCCTGCAAGGTCAAACTGCTAGGATCTGCTAGAAGCCCTTGATTGGCATGATTATATAAACCGACGGAGATATCTCTAGACAATTCGTCGGCACCCAGTCCTTGGAAATGTCGCCAAGGCATGCTGGTGTAATTCTTTAGTATAGAGCGCGGGGGTTCCGTGAAGGCGATATCGTTGATAAAAGTATCAATTTGTACTGCATCTAATCGCACATAATCAATGTGCCACACATCATTCATCCCACGCCGATCGGCAATATTGGTAAAGCGAAACTGAAATCCATTGTACCTGTATTCCTGCGGCACAGAGATAGCATAGAACTCAAAAGGGAGATTACTGGTCAGCGGTTCGCTATTGAGCAAGCCGGGGATCTTCTCGATCTCAATCCATTTCCCATCTAAGGTTTTGAATTCTAGGATCAAGGAATCGCCTTCTTCGGGTTTATCCGCCAAACCTCGGGCCTGCACCCAATAGGACAACACCAAATCGCCATTGGCTCCTTTTAGATTCAAATACTTGGAGGTCAAGCGGTCTGCTTGTCCAGCTCCCCCACCATAAGGTATACCTTGAGGATCTAGACCATCCAAGGAGGCTACACCAATAGAAGGAGGTCCATCTGCCATTGTATTGTTAAGGTAAGCTTCTCGATCTAACCAATGACTCCTAGAGGGATAAGGCCCCGCATAGGAAAAATCATCCATAAATGGCAGGGTCAAGGTGTCCGAGGTAATCCGAAAGCTAAAATGATAGGTATCACAGATCGCCAGATCATCACAAATGACCAAACAAAGGGAATCCGTGCCTGCAAAAGCACTAGCTCTATAGAAAATCCGGGTATCATCTATTGGAATCACCCGCTGATCTCGTCCTTCGTATCCATCTTCACATTCATCGATAAAACTACAACTCAATTGTCCGGGCAAATTCGGGACTGCTGTAGCAATCACTTCATCGTCTGGGTTGAGCACAAAAGTTGAGGGAAAAACATGTTGCCCAGGCCTTCGAGCTACTACTTGCATGATCGTTTGATCAAAGCAATTAGTTGGGTCTGCGTTGCTGCAAAAACTTATCTGAATGAAATCTTTGCCCACTAATCCGGTTAGCGGAGAATAAGAGAGCTCATTGCCAATGACGCTGGCAATGCCAAAACTAGCTTGATCACAGTTATCACATCTGAAAAAACCACCACTTTCACCGGCTAGAAAAGTATCGATTGGAATCTCAATCAGCGCCTCTTCGCCAGTAGTCACATAAGTGATTCCGTCTTCTTCTACTGGACACACCATTTTGGGATTTGCTCTTTCCTTTGGGAAGTCTTTAGAAGCAGTTTCCTGTAGCTGTCTTAAGTAGTTATTGTTTTGCAATGGGATCAGTTCCTGTGCCTGTAACTTACCTAGAAACAAGACGCAGGCAAATAATAAGTAGACAGTTCTCATTAATATGCTTACTTCGTTGATACAATAGTTATTCTCTCCTCTCTGAACGCCGCTTATGTCTTTATGTTGTGCTGGTACTTCCTGCTTACTTGGAGGGAGTCAGGAGGTTTGCAGAAATTGCCACGCCGCAGGACAGACTACTATTACTGTTTATTCACAATCATCAGGTTCACTAGATGTCAGGAATAAACTAATGGTCGTTCCTTTGCGTATGGACTGGTCAGGAACATAAGCCGGTTCCTGTTTATATACATAGGCTGAGCCTTCTTTGTTACCATGGATCACGCCCATTTTTAGAAAGCGAGATTGGATCAAGAATTCAGCCTCTGAAAAGGTTCTACAAACTAGATTAGGCAAACCAACATAATCAGAAACCCGAGTATATACTACAAAATCAACAGATTCCCCTTGATAGATCTCTATACCTTCTTTCCGCAATTGACTGATCGGGTACGTCTTGCCATTGTAGGTAGCTTCTACGATCGTTCCCTCCGCACGTCTAGCATTAAAAATCGTTTTGGGTTCGTTGACTATGATCGAACGGGACTCTAGATAAGACTTTGCCCCTTGAAAATCATCTGTAGTGGGTTTGAAGGGGATGGGCACTCCTTTAGCCGTAGTGCGAACCATAAAGATGGTCCGGTTCTCCTTCACGCGTGAAAACGCCTCTGGTGTCTGGCTGTAAATTACGTTCGGCTCATTGCCCGCCACATAAAGCGAATCTACCACCACCTTAAAGCTGCGGCTCTTTGCCTTGCGCACTGCCTCTTCTACGGACATACCTACATAATCCTCCACTTGAATGGATTCATTGTGATCGGTGTACATTTTTAACCAACCCGTGGTCAGGATGAAAAGCAGGAGTATAAATCCAAGTATAGCTGCTAGGTTTTTCAAGAATATCGGGGCTTTTATAAATTCCCAAACCGGCGTTACGATCATGGCTTTCAACTTATCCAGAAAGCTTTCCTCCTCCCTTACTGTAGATGCACTCGGCTCCGCCGTATCGGTTTCCGCTGAATCGGTATAGGAGATATAACTAGCCCCTGCATCATCCGTGATCGTGCTATTGACCGGCTCCGCTTCAGCTTCCTCTTCTACCAGAGGGGCTTCTACTTCCACTGGGGCTACCGGCGGTGTCAATACTTTTGCTTTCTTATCAAAGCCGAAGGTCAAAATTCGATCAATGAACTCATAAGGCTTATACCCTGCTGCGGCAGCTTGATGGAAAATGCAAGTTGCGGGGGTCATTCCAGGCAAAGAATTGACCTCAATAATTTGTGTTTCTGCTGTTCCATCGGCCAAGATGCGCACAAAAGCATCAATCCGTGCATAACCTTGCACATTTAATATCTTAGCCGCTTTCTCCAAATCCCCTTTCACTTGCATAGCCACCGATTCATAATTGGCTGCGGAACTGGCAAAGCGAGCCGGCGTAATATTCTGTCCTTCGCCAGCCAAGAATTTTTCTTCTAGTGATAAAACTGCACCACTTGATAGGGTTTCACTCGGATCAAAGACCTCATAGATCAGTTCTCCGTCTTCATTATAGCGAGTCAATAGCCCTCCGGTGATTTCCAAGAAATGAACACCTTCATCCCGTGTAATCAGTTGTTCGAAAAGGATATCGCCCTTAGCAGGAAACTCTTCCTGCGGCTGCAGTTCCAATATTTCTCGTGAATTTGGATCATCAGTACCTTCTGGCCGAAATATCAAGCGTGTGAAGGCTTCCAAGTGCTCACGATTCTTCAACACCTTTACCGCCGCACTACAACCATCGTCTACGGGCTTGGCTACTAGCGGATAGCTGAAAGTCGCCTCTACCTCCTGGTAAAACGAACTGGGATCAGATTCATAGATCGCTTTACCCAATAGTAGCTGTCCGGCTACTTTAAAGCCATTGGCCTTTAGTGTTTGTAGCGTCTTATATTTATTGATCGTCAAGCTCGACGATTTTACGCCAGATCCGTTGTAAGGAACCCCCTTAGCATCCAATTGCAGCTGGAGCTGTCCATCTTCTCCAGGTCTACCATGCAAGGCGATGAAAACGCCATCCACCTTATTTGCCAACTGATCTATGGTCAATTGCTCTGGTACAAAAACCACACCTGTCGAAGCGTATTTATCCGTAACGGATTGACAAGTTTGCTTGATGTCCTCGATAATCGGATGCGCCTTCCAGGTCTTTATCTTATCCCGGATATCATCGGCATTATCCTTGAGTAGGAGGTTTATAGGTAGTTGGTAGAATTCATAATTCTCAGCACTCCCCGTCAAGAAGATAGGGATGGCTTCATAATCCTCTGAACTAGCGAGCTTTTCAAATATATTCCGACCACTCTCCACCGAAATGTGCCTCTCCGCAGAATATCCGCCCAGTACGACGCCAATCTTTTTGCGGTCCTTCTGCTGGTTTTGCAAGGAGGAAATGGCATCATCCACGACAGCCAACAAAGCCTTGTAAGAGGCCTTTTCTTGCTCTTCTCCAATTCTTTCCTGAATAGAGGTGCGAATGATGTAGGTCAAAAACTGAGAAGGGTTCAGACCTATCTCTGCCGCTTGGTGAAAAAAGAAGGAAGAAGGCAACATGCCCGAGGTCGTATTCGGGTCATTTAAGAAGATGTTGTCTTCTGTAATAAAGCCATCAATACGTGCATAGGTTTGGAAGTCCAGCTCTTCAAACAATCGTTCACACTCCTTACGTATCGCATTGATCTGTGCATCCGGCAAGTCTATGGGTGTAAGCTTGCGAGATAGGCCCGGCATGTATTTAGATCGATAGTCAAAAAGTTCTTGTCCTTTGATGATCTCCGTAGGTGGTAAAGCAACACTGCTTTCATCCTCCATTCGAATCACGATGCAAGAAAACTCCTTACCGTCAATAAACTCTTCTATGATTACTTTCTCCTCTGACTGATCCGCTTCCAGAAGGGCAACGCCATCGCTCTCTTCAGGTAGTCCATTGAGGTAGCTCAGCAAAGTTTCGGGATGATAGTAGGTAGCTTCGTGTTCCTGATACTTCAACTTTAGCGGAAAGCCCAGACCATGTCTGATGTCCGTTAGATCTCTGACATAGGCGATTTTCTCTTCTGCTGATTTCTCACTCCATTTAAGTACGGGAAGGCGCCAGCGGAAAAAGGCTTGATCCATGGCTTGATGAAAGCCACGGGTTCCTTCTGACTCCTGAATGATGGAAACGCCAATAGAGGAACCTTGATTGGCAGGACGAATCACCATTGGAAAGCCAATCTGTTCTTTGGCATCTTCAAAATAATCCTTATCTCCACGATCCAACCACTCTGTCTTAGTCAGGGTAATCACAGTAGGACAAGGGAAGCCCTTCTGGCCCATCACCTCCTTTTGCCTGGCCTTGTCCATTCCCAATTGGCTAGCCGCTATCCCACTGCCTGTGTAAGGAATCTTTAGCTCTGCCAGTTGCTGTTGTATCTGCCCATCTTCTCCGTAGATACCATGCAGCGCCAAAAAAGCTACATTAATCATTTGTGGCAATTCGCTGGCTTCGATTCTTTGCCCAATCTGGCTCAATAGCTGATCCAGTTCAGCATCCGACAATTCACCTAAACTTTCTTGATAAATCTGAAAAGCATTTGGGGATTCGGGTAAGCTATCTACAGGTGGGAAAAAATCGCGAATAGAACCTTTGTAAATGTAAGCCCAATCTAGAAGGATGAAGTTTCGATAACTATCAACAAAGATTGGAACTGGTTCAAAAATAGCCTTGTTCAGGTTGTCGTACACTGTCCGGCCCCCTGCGAAAGAGATTTCTCTTTCTCTAGATGGGCCGCCAAAAAAGATGCCTACTTTTATTTTCATATCGCTATTGGCGCTCATGTCGGCGCAAATTTAGCTTAAATTGGATAGCTGTGCTCATTTTTTGTAGAGAATATTGAGAATCTCCATTTTCTTTGCAGCCCTGAAGGATCGGAACACAAAAAGAACACCTATGAATCGAGAGCTCCTCAAACTCGCCGTGCCCAACATTCTCAGCAATATTTCCGTGCCACTGTTGAGCTCCGTCGACACCTTGCTCATGGGCCACTTAACGGCCTTGCATATTGGTGCAGTAGGGGTAGGTTCCATGATATTTAATTTCATTTACTGGAACTTCGGTTTTCTACGTATGGGCACTACTGGCATTACGGCTCAAGCCTATGGTCGGCAGGATGATACAGCCATCATGACCACTTTGGGCAGAGGAATGCTGGTGGTCTTTATCTTAGCTGCATTGATCCTCCTATTACAATACCCTTTAGGAGAGGCCTCCATCTATCTTTTGAATATTTCGGAAGACCAACGCCCGCTGGTAGAGGAATACTTCTACATACGCGTGTGGGCAGCACCAGCTACCCTAGCCTCTTATGCGATTCTTGGTTGGTTTTTCGGGATGCAGAATGCAATCTTCCCACTCATCCTCACTTTAGTTGTTAACATCACGAATATCGTGGTAAGCTGGATTCTGGTGCGGGAATATGGAATGGAAACGGCGGGCGTTGCCTACGGTACTGTAGTGGCCCAATATATGGGATTGCTGATTGCTATATTCCTCTTCCTCGGTCGTTATCGCAAATTCTTGGATCACTTCAGTAAGAAAGCACTCTTGTTATGGAGTGAGTTAAAGGCTTTTTTGAGTTTAAACGCAGACATATTCCTCCGCACTTTCTGTCTCACCTTAGCCTTTGGTTTTTTCTACAGTCAATCTTCGGAGGAAGGAGCACTGATTCTGGCTGCGAATGTCATCTTGCTGCAGTTTCTGAATTGGATGTCCTATGGAGTGGATGGTTTTGCCTTTGCAGCGGAGAGTTTGGTAGGTAAATATGCGGGAGCAGCAGATCGATCTAAGACTTCTAAAGCCATTTCCCTCTCTTTCTGGTGGGGAATGGGCTTGGCTGCCGGATATGCCTTGATCTACGGATTGCTTGGGGATCCTATTCTACAACTGTTTACCAATAAAGCAGATGTACTAGTGGCGGCACGCCCCTTTCTTATTTGGATGGTCATCTTTCCGATATTAAGCACGCCTTGTTATATTTGGGATGGAGTGTTCATTGGTTTGACGGCAGCCAAGGCAATGAGGAATAGTATGCTCTTGGCGATCTTAGTGTACTTCGCCACCTACTACCTTTTTCAGCAGAGCTATGGCAACCATGGACTGTGGTTAGCTCTCCTAGTGTTCATGATTGCTCGTGGCTTGTTTCAGTGGCTCTTATTTCGGCGGCAAGGGCTGGATTTGGCCTAACCTTTTAAAAAACTCAAAAGATATGGATAAGTTGGAGCGAAGATCAATGCTAAAATCATTGGGGGCGCTTTCACTCGGGATGGCCGCACCAAGTCTGTCTAAAGGAGAAACTTTGGTTGCACCTTACTTCATCAAGCAACAAAAGTTGGAGACGGATATCCTCGTGATTGGTGGTGGAACTGCTGGTACTATAGCCGCTATCCAAGCGGGGCGAGCGGGCGCACAGACCATTCTGATTGAAAGCGGAAGTCAACTTGGTGGCACCACGACTACTGGCGGCGTTGCATTTCCTGGCATATTCCATGCCTGGGGCAAACAGATCATTGGGGGAATAGGCTGGGAACTAGTTATGGATTGCGTTCAACTCAATGGCGATAAATTGCCTAACTTTTCTCTATTACCCGACCGACATTGGAAACATCAAGTCACTGTTAATCCTTCTTTGTACACGCTATTAGCCGAAGAAAAGTGCCTAGAAGCTGGCGTGGATATCCGTTACTACGAGACACCTCATCAGATTGAATTCAAGGAGGGAAAATGGTGGGTGGAAACAGTAGGCAAAGGAACTAAAGTCCAGATAATTTGTGATCAAATCATTGATTGTACAGGCAACGCTTTAATTGCTTCGATGGCTGGCTATAATGTATTAAGAGAGGCAGATACGCAGCCAGGTTCACTGGTCTTTCGAATCGGGGGATACGATTACGACGCTTTAGATCTGTCGAAAATCCCTCAGCAATACCATCGGGTTTTACGGCAGAACATGCTAGAACGAAAAACGAGAACGAGTAGAGAACATACCTTCGTGCCTTATAGCTACGTGTATGTACCAGGTGCTGACTCCACCACTTCAGAATCTCATACTATTGCTAATCAAGAAGGGAGGTCAACGCTATTGAACTTAATCCGCGAACTTAGATCATTTCCTGGTTGCGAAAACGTAAAGCTCATACAGCTGAAGACTGAAACGGCCGTAAGGGAGACCTATCGGATTGAGGGTCTTTACCAAATGACTCGCCTAGATTACGTTGAAGGCAGGTTATTTGAAGACAGCTTATCCTATTCATTTTATCCTATTGATCTCCATAGAGAAGGAAAGTCGATCTATCAGGAGTTTCTGAAGCCAGATATTGTGGCCAGCATTCCGCTCAGGTCTTTGATTCCCCAAAGAAGCAGGAATTTTCTAGTGGCAGGTCGATGCGTAAGCAGCGATAGATTAGCCAATTCTGCCTTGCGAGTACAAGCATCTTGTATGGGTATGGGGCAAGCTGCCGCTGCTACCGCGGTATTGGCTAATAAACAAGGCATTACACCCAGTGAAGTCCCCATAAATGACATAAAGCAATTATTAAAAGAACATGGCGCAATTGTACCTTCATGATCGTGTCTAAATTCAACTGTTTCACCATAGCTATAGGCTTTTTCTTATGGAGTATTTTGGGATTCTCTTTGTCAGGTCATGATAAGTTGAGTTATTCCAAAAAAGCTACGATCGTTGGCGACTACGATCAAGAGCAAACCATAGTCATCGCTTATAAAGATTCCCTGAGTGGAGATTCCATCTTTTTGGTGCAGCGTAAGGAAAGTAATATTCCCCTTCACTTCTTCAAGAACATTGTGACAGATGTCTGCTTTGATAATGAATGTCGTCTTCTACAAGTTTCTGTTTATTGGAATATCACCGGACGATATCTCGGTTTTGATCTACCTCCAGGCGAGTTTTTAAGCAAGCATGACCATAAGCCATTTTCTCAAGATGAATATGAAAGACTAAATGACCTATTGGCCGATCCCAATTTGCCCCTAAACGCCGTTTCCTTCGAGGAATTAATAGAAATTCCAGACCTTACCTCAGATTCGATAGATGGAATTTCAGGAGCCACTACAAAAACAATATCTGAAATGGTAGTGAAAGGAGCTGCTTATACTACTTACACCTTATGGAATATTGTACATGGTCCCACTCAGGATTTAGTTGTCCAAAAAACGGAAAAACAGCTATCCCCCGATTTAATTGATCTAATTTTGAAAAGTCCGGATCAAAGTGATAAAGTTTGGGTTTTGGGTAGGATCACCTCAAGAACCATTTTGACAAAGAAACTCACCACCAGCTTGCTGGAGATCATCGCAGGAGACGATTTTTTTCTAGCCTATTCAGCACTTAATGCGCTTAAATCATCACATCTTGCGTCCACTAGTCTGCAATCTAATTTATTCTCCATTTATGAACATGCAGATCATAGCATTCAGAGAATGATCATTGAAAAGCTGATGAAAACGTCCTCTCTGAGTTCAACATTCGTGGTACGCTCCAGAGCTATATTAGGCACCCTGAATGGGAAACAACTTGGAGATATGCTGAAATTATATGCAAACCATGACATCAATGACATGGAAACGCTTAATGTTGTAGCTAAGATTTTGAAAAATGAAAACAGGTTCGTTTCCCGCCAGACCTATAATTTTTTGAAATCCTCTCATCTTTCTGATCAGGAAATTGAGGCGCTAAAAAACAAGTGAAGCGCATGCGTTCTGGACTGATACTCCGAATAATAATTAATTGCATGCTGCACACCAGGAACCGATCTGGTATTATTCACCTGGGCGGTGCTCTAAAATCTTACCGCTCTGATTCTAACAATACTGAGAAAAATACACGACCGCCGGCTTCCCCTATTTCATATCGAGGGGAAATTGTTAAAGTGCAATGCGACACTTACTCTACCGTTCTATAACCAAGTGTACGTGCAAAAACGAGGTACCCTGCTGGTGCCAATCAGTAGTAGCCTTGCATGCTAGTAATAAAGCTTGAAAACGTTTGTAGCTCGAGTCTACCCCCTTTCGCGGCACCTGCCTGCGATATCTCATAACGCTCTAAAACTATTGGAATGAAACACCTATTCATTGTGCTTCTAATCCTACTCTTTTGCCCACTTTACATCAATGCCCAAAGTAAGATCGGTCTCGGACTCGGGAACCGGGGTATAGTTATCAAATCCTTCCCGGCTGGAATATTTCGCTACTCCTTGCGAATGGAGCCAGATATCCGATTTTTTTTCGGCTTTAATGCGGATTTAGACCTAGGTTTTAATCTCCTTCGAGAAGAAAAGGCTACGCTCTACTTAACGCTTGGAGGAGGTATCCAATCTTACGATGTGAACTTTGATGCGGGAGAATTCTATTTTTTCAAAATACCGCTGGGAGTAGAATTTTTTCCTTTCGAAAAGAGAAATCTAAGTGTAGCGGCAGAAGCTTTTCCCATAGCATACATGAATTGGTTCCGCTTTGAAGTCGACAATATTAGAATGGAAGGAATGGTTGAAATTACCTACTACTTTTAAACACATTTTGAAAGAAAAACTACACGAATCGTTATTCAACTACAAAAATAGTTGATTTACTACAAAAATAGTTGCAACTTGCCGGCACTGATAATTGATCTTCACAAAATCAACCTCGATTGTTATGCTGGCAAAGAACTTCAACTTCATTATCCGCCGCTTAATTCGCCAAAAAAGATATACGCTACTCAATTTATTGGGACTAACACTAGGACTAGCGACCTGTTTGGTCATAGGCCTTTTCCTCTCCTATGAACTCAGCTTTGACAATTACCATCAAAAGGCTGATCGCATCTACAGGATCAATGAGGTAAAAACAGCCCCTAGCTACGGCATTAAATACAAATACGCAGCACCCGCCCCTTTAGCCAATGCCTTACGGCAGGAAGTAAGCGGTATTGAAGCCGTGGCTAGTGTATTCCCCCAAGAAGCGCAAACCATTGAGGTGAACGCCGGGAAGCTGTTCAAACAAGAAGGTATCCTACTGGCCGAATCGAGTATCATGGATGTATTTGATTTCCAGATGATCGAAGGGGATGCCCGGGAAGCCTTGCGCCAGCCCTGGCAAACGATCTTGACGGAGTCTACAGCTAAGAAGCTTTTTGGCAAGGTGAACCCCATCGGTAAAACCCTTACTTATGATGGCACCAAAACCCTGACCGTGGCAGGAACCATGAAAGACCTGCCCGATAATACTCACCTAAAGGCTTCCATGCTCATTTCCTACCTGGTCACACCAGAATACATGGGTTTCAATCTCAACCAATGGACCTTTACCTTCGGTGCCTCTACCTATCTTGCTTTGGAGGAAGGCATCACCCCTGAAGCCTTAGCAGCTCCCATCCAGGCAGTCTATGATAAGTACGCCAATACGACCCCTGAAAGTCTAGAAAAATCTCGCGGAGAACTCCAACCTCTAGCCAAGATCCACTTGGAGCCCAAATATGCAGGAGGTGGTCAATGGGTACAAGCGATCAATCCTCGCTGGTTGTGGTTCTTCGCAGCAGTAGGCCTGATTGTACTATTATTGGCAGCGATCAACTTTGTCAACTTATCTACCGCTCAGGCTTTGACTAGAGCGAAGGAAGTGGCTATCCGAAAAACTATTGGGGCCGCACGGAGGCACTTAATGGCACAATTTGTCATGGAAGCTTTTCTACTTGTTTCCATCGCCTCCATCCTCGCTATCATGGCGACCATCTACTCTTTAGATTATCTCAATCAGAGTTTGGACAAGAGTATCACGTTTTGGGCCTTGCTCCGTCCGTTGGGCCTTGGCATATTTATCATCGGTATCATTACTACTGCCCTGCTGACTGGCCTCTATCCCGCTTGGTTGATATCGAAGTTCAAGCCCGTCATCGCGCTAAAAGGGCACTGGAATTCCACGGGTAGAGATTCCAACTTTTTGTCCAAAGCACTAGTAACCCTACAATTCACAGTCTCAGGCGCGATGCTGATTGCCTTATTTTTCATTGCCCAACAATTGACACTTTTTTACAACCAGAGCATGGGTTTTGATCGAGATAACATCATACTAGTGAAAGCGCCAGACGCAGCTAAATACGATGTCCTAGCCAGTGAACTATCGCAATTGAATGCGGTAAAGCACCTCTCCTTTATGAGCACCCCTCCCAGTGGCATCCGCCACAACAGGACCGATATGTTTCTTGCCGAGGACCCCAGCCCTCATTTGGTCAATATGGTCTTTGGTGATGATGCCTATCCCGATTTGTTTGACTTCCAACTGGCGGCCGGTCGATACTTTGAAGCGAGGGATACTACTGCTGGTCTACTCTCCCTTCCTCGAGACCAACGCTTCCCCAAAGCCATCGTTAATGAGCGCTTGATAAAGACACTAGGGTTGGGCACTCCAGAAGAAGCAGTTGGAAAGCGTTTCAAGATCGACTGGAATGGATGGCAACCTGAGATTGTGGGCGTGGTCCAGGATTTTGCGACCAGCTCCCTACATGAAGCAGTAGAACCTATTGTAATCTTTCAACAAAATGGCTTCTATGACAGCGCATGTATCAAGATCAAAGCCAATAGTAACATGCCACAAACACTATCCAACATACAAGCCGCCTGGCAAAAAGCTTTCCCTCACCAGTTCTACGACTACGAATTCCTGGATGACCGATTGGCTTCCCATTATGAAAGTGAAAGTCAACTTTTCGGCTTCTTCAGACTCTTTGCTGGCATCGCGATCCTTATCTCCTGCCTCGGGCTTTGGGGCTTAGCCACACACGCCGCGGTACAGCGCACCAAAGAAATTGGTATTCGCAAGGTACTCGGCGCCTCTATCAGCAGCATTATACAACTCATGTCGAAAGATTTCCTCAAACTGGTAGGACTATCTATCCTATTCGCCGTTCCCCTAGCCTGGTACTTCACGAATCAATGGCTGGAAGGCTTTGCCTATCGAATTGACATGCAATGGTGGGTATTCGCAACGGCTGGTCTGCTGGTTTTACTCCTGGCCTTTTTGACGGTAAGTATGGAGTCATTGAAGGCGGCTTTGGCCAATCCTTTGGATTGTATGCGGGAGGAGTGAGTGATTTTTCGATTGTCCCCAAATTGCTCGTTTTTTACAATTTTCACCCTTGCAGTGGCTATACCTTTGTAGAAAATTCAAATTTCAAGACCATGAGAAAAGTAATTTTCACTGCCCTGCTCCTTGTTTCATGTATCGCTTTATTCTCTTTTAAGCCTACCCATAACAAGGCAGAAATTAAGGTAACTGTCACTGCTGAACATGTTACCTCCTTCGATATGTTTCGCAATAACGAAACGATCAAGGGACTGAAAACTCCTTACGAATTCACCTTACAATCAGCTGACGAAAAATTTATTTTCAAATCCAAAAAAGCAAAGTCTGACCTAAAAGTGATTGTCAACAACAAGGAATCAGTGATGACAGGAACTTGGCCGGTAGTTGTTCTGCTTGTTGATGACCAACAACTGACTACCTTTGGTATTGATTAAAAACATACGGAAGTCATTTCAAAGCACGTCCTCCACGAGAGTTGCTCCCTTTTGCCTAACCAAAAGGTTTTGTTTTGAAATGACTTCCATAAAACTTGATCTACTAAGCTACTTCTGTAAAGACAAGGGAATCTTGTAGCATTGATTTCCTTTCGTCTCTTCCAGTTTTATCGATGTATAACATAAGATCGCGACAAAGGAGTTACTCCACTCCGCTTTATTTCATCCGCACGTTCCTTCCCACAACTTTCCATTCTTATCCTTACTTTTAGCCATTCTTTTCCTCCCTGTTCAAATAATATTGATCAGACAGCAGTTTTAGGATAGTTTCGTTTAAGTAAAAACAGCTTTGGCATGAAGTTCGTCCGTTGGCTCTTGTTTCTGGTTTTATTCGCAGCCTTAATTGCTGGAGGCGCTGGCTATTGGCTATACAATACCTTACATACTCCCGTCAGTCATAGCAAGGCGGAGCAGTACATAACGGTGGAGCAAGGCCTGGCTTCCTATAGCATACTTGAGCTGCTAGAGCAAGAACAAATAATTCAAGCCCCACTAGCTACCAAGATCTATTTGCGGTTCTTCGATAAGAACGCCAAGCTTGAGGCCGGGGATTATCTATTCCCCTCCCCCATCAGCCCTTTAGAGGTATTGGAGCTGTTGAAAGATGGGAAAAAACGAACCAAGACATTGACCATTCCTGAAGGCTGGACAAGATTTGAGATAGCCAGCCGGATTGCCAATCAATTTCCAGGAGAACCCAAGGCAAGCGAAAAGGAAATTTTGGCCATGATGGACGATGTTAGTCTTATCCAAGATATCGATCCCAAAGCGACCAATCTTGAGGGCTATCTATACCCTACGACTTATGAACTTGAATTGGATGCGCAGCCCAAAGCAGTTATCAGCAAAATGGTCAATCAGTTTAGATCTATTTGGCAGCCAGAATGGGATGACCAAGCCCAAAAAATGGGAAAATCCATCCAAGAGATCATCACCATCGCTAGCTTGATTGAAAATGAATCTAAAGTAGAAAAGGAACGTGCCCTGGTGGGTTCGGTCATATATAATCGACTGGAAGGGAGAATGCCCCTAGGCATTGATGCTACGAATGTCTACATTGCTAAATTACTCGGCCGCTGGGATGGGATCATTCACAAAAGTGATGTGGAGGTCGATCATCCTTATAATACTCGCAAGATACTTGGCTTACCTCCAGGGCCAATCAGTTCGGCCAGCCAATCGGCCATTGAGGCTGCCCTTAAGCCTGCGCAAACCGATTATTTATACTATGTCCTCAACGTGGAGGCCAATGATGGTTCTCACCATTTTTACAAGACAGGTGCCGAGTTTAGTAAAGGGAAAGCGGCCTATCAAAGATGGTTGGCTACACAAAGGAGAAACTAGGATACGTTGACCCTTTTCACCTCTAGAAGGTTTGTCGCTTCCTAAGATAGCTCCTCGGAAAGGGCGAATATTATTCAATTATTAAACGGTTAACTACCTTTATATTGCAATATTCAATTTGGAGATTCAGTCACTCGTAAAATGTCTTACCTGATGAGTTACTTTTCGACATCATATAAAGCTACATTAGAAAGACTGTCTTAGCGTTATCAATCGAAATTTAAACATATGGCAATCAAAAACTGCCTATCCAAGGTGAGGACTACACTCTTGCTTACTGGGTTGCTTGCTCACGTGGCATGCAGTCCTACTTCAAAACCAGAACAATCAAATCAGGAAACAGAAGAAAAGATGGATTACATGCAGGGAACCTTTGGCTATGATCTGAATTTCTTGAATCAACATTATGATGATCTCGTCCTTCTTCAAAATGCTGAAGCACAAGCTATCATTTCTCCTGCCCTACAAGGGCGAGTGATGACCAGTACGGCCGATGGAGCAAGCGGTAAGAGCTTTGGTTGGCTCAATTATGACCTGATTGCCTCCGGGGTAGTAGAAGAGCATTTCAATCCTACTGGAGGAGAAGAACGTTTCTGGCTGGGTCCCGAAGGCGGGCAATTCTCTATCTATTTCAAAGCGGGGACTTCTTTTGACTTTGCTAACTGGTATGTTCCCAAGGAAATCGACACAGAATCCTTTGATCTAGTAAGCAACAATGATCGGGAGGCAGTATTCCAGAAAGCCATGGAACTTACCAATTACTCGGGTACGAAATTTAAGCTTACAGTCGATCGAACCGTTCGGCTACTGAACTTAGCAGAAGCAGAAGAGTTATTGGCTACTTCGATTCCAAAAGGCATGAGATGGGTAGGTTTTGAAACCGAAAATAAGATTAGCAATGATGGAGAAAACACATGGGATGAAGAATCAGGTATGCTCTCCGTCTGGATTTTAAGCATGTTCAACCCTTCTCCTAAAACCACGGTGATTGTGCCTTTTAGGCCTGGTGAGGAAACGGTTTTCGGTAAAATCGTCACCGACGATTACTTCGGAAAGGTGCCTGCTAACAGATTGAAGATTATGGAGAATGTTCTCTTTTTTCAAGCGGATGGAAATAAACGTAGCAAGATTGGCCTTTCGCCTAAAAGAGCATTACCCATCATGGGAAGTTACGATGCTCAAGACTCAGTGCTGACCATTGCTCAATATTCTCTTCCTGAGAATAATGATCGATATGTCAACTCTCTATGGGAAATTCAAAAAGAACCTTTTGCGGGAGATGCAGTGAACTCGTACAATGATGGCCCCTTAGAAGATGGCAATCAACTGGGCCCATTTTATGAGATAGAAAGCTCTTCACCAGCGGCAGCATTACAAGCTGGAGCTAGCCAGATTCATTTTCATAGAACCTTTCATTTTATGGGAACTCCTGAACAGTTGAATCAGCTGTCCACTTCAATTTTCAACTTACGAATCGATGAAATCGAGGGCATTTTTGCAAAGGGTGATAATGAATAGAATAGCAGCAGAAACAACAATCTTCTGGTCCGTCCCGTAAGCTATTCCGTATCAACGATACTGCAAAATGCATTGAAACTGTAAAACTGCCACTGAGTGACTCCCTCTTTCTCCTTAATAAAGCCGAGAACCGCTTGTTATAGCCTAATTTATAAGTTCGGTTCGGAGACCCACAGTATTTTTCGCGACTGTTTAAGAAAAAGGTGGGCATAAGTCCACGAGAATATAGGAAGGCCAATTGAGTAAGTTCTCTTCGTTGGCTATACATCAAGCACCATGTTGCCCCTCTACCTTAAAGGGTCTTTAACCACTCCAACCAAAAGATAATATCTTTACAGCATTACCTGCGATTCTAGCTCAGTACACTTTTTAAGGGATGCCAAAGAATGGGTATCGCATTTTTTTCCTTTAGTTATCGCACCAAATGATGTTTTGTAATGATTGACAAGTTTTCTTCTATTAGGACAGGTAGTTTAAGCCTTATATTCGCCATACTTCTCTTTACGGCATGCCAAACCAAAACCCCCGACGGTTCAGGCAAAGGTAAGCCTAACATCCTCTTTTTGCTTGCCGATGATCTTGGTTATGGGGAATTAGGCTCTTATGGTCAAGAAGTAATCGAGACTCCTGTATTGGATCGCCTGGCGACACAAGGAATGAGATTTACTGACTTTTATGCAGGTAATGCGGTTTGTTCCCCTTCCCGTGCAGTATTGATGACGGGAAAATCCTCCACCAGAAATACCATTCGTGGAAACACGGGGAGTTTCAACGACGACAGGTGGCTACGCGTAGCCCTAACAAAAGACGAAATAACCCTTGGCGAAATGCTTCAAACGGCCGGATACCAAACTGGATTTGTTGGGAAGTGGCATTTAGATGATCCCAATGACCTTTCCACGTGGGCTTATAAGCGGGGATTTGACTTTGCGGTCCAGGAACAATGGTCTTCAAGATTTGGGGGGTTAAACTTTCCAGTAAATAAGGAAGGGAAAATGTGGTATATGAATGGGCTGGCAGACTCCCTTTTCTACGAAAATGGGAAATGGAGTTGTATGGATGAGTACAGAACAAAAATTGCAATTGATTATCTGGATACAATAAGAACGAACCAACCCTTTTTCCTTTTTATGTCCTACAGAGCACCTCATGCACATGAGCGAAAGATCTATGATGAGGAACTATATGCAGATCAAGGGTGGCCGGAAAAAGAGCGCATACACGCTGCAAAAATCACTTTATTGGACAGGGAAATCGGGAAGTTGCTAAAAAAGCTAGAGGACATGGGCAAGTTAGATAATACCCTGATCATATTTTCAAGTGACAATGGTCCACATGGAGAGCGAACACATAATCACGAATTCTTTAACAGTAATGGCGACTTGAAGGGTTTTAAACGTGATTTATACGAGGGAGGCATTCGTGTACCCTTAATTGTCTATTGGAAAGGTAAAATAGAAGCAGGAGTTGTTTCCAATCGTATTGCCGGCTTTCAGGATATAATGCCCACCTTGGCAGAAGTAGCAGGTATGCCTACTCCGGACCAGTCAGATGGAATTTCAATTTTGCCCTTATTGACCGGAAAACCGCAAAATACGCACGGAAGCTTGAGCTGGGAGTTTCAGTTAGATGGTTGGTGGCAAAAACTGCCAGAAGGAGGATTTCGTCAATCTGCCAGAATTGGAAATTGGAAAGGAGTTCGTTATGGTGTCTCTTCCGAAATTGAACTATATGATCTTGGTAATGATATTTCAGAAGAGGAGAATATTGCGAACAAACATCCAGAGATAGTAGAAAAGATGAATCAATTATTTACAAAAGAAAGTCACACCCCAACTGATGGATTCCCTTATGGTGGTGTTGTACAAGATTATTTGGCAAGAGATAAGCACCAAAAGTAAAGCGTATTTGATCAACATTAGGTACTCAGAGACCAGCTGCCAAATCCCTTTCCAAGCAGATATACACAGAAATGATCATGAGACTTATTTTCCTTTTTTTACTCGGAATAGCTTTATTAATTAGTTGTAAAGAAAGCAGTGCGGAGATCGAAAAAAGTCCGGCATCAAAAACTCAAGAAAAGAAGGTGTTTCAAGAAGGATCAGTTTTTGTAGATAACAAATTTGATGGAGCTCGTTTGAATGGCTTCAAGCAACTGAATGACTCCACCTACCAAGTCTTAATTACACCCGAAAACACTCCGATTAACAATAGCCCTTGGTTTTCTTTTAGGATCTGGTCTGAAGAAGCAACTAAAATCAAGCTAGAAATAGCTTATGCAGAAGACTATAAGCACCGGTATATCCCAAAACTAAGTGCAGACGGAACAATTTGGAATCCCATGAGACAAGACCTATATCAGGTCGATACCATTTCGGGTAAGTTAATGCTAGAGCTAAGGTTAAGCCCTCAAAAACTATGGGTATCTGCCCAAGAGAACCTCAACTCGGCCTACATTCATGCTTGGATGGATTCCCTTGCTCAAGGTGCATCTATTAGCAAGGAAGAAGTCGGAAAGAGTGTCCTTGGTCAACCTATCTCTTTGCTGAAGGTCAAGAATGGTAGTCCCAAATATTCCATCATTGTAATTGGGAGACAACACCCTCCTGAAGTTCCAGGAGGAACGATATCTTTAGTATCCTTTGTGCAGACTATATTATCAGATTCGGATCTGGCCATTGGCTTCAGAGAAAAATTTGAAATGCTCGTTTTCCCCTTGCTAAACCCAGACGGAGTAGACCATGGAAACTGGAGACATAACGCCAATGGGAAAGACCTAAATAGGGATTGGCAGGCATTCAGTCAGCCGGAGACCAAAGCGGTAAAGGATTGGCTGACCAATGCAGAAAACATTGCTAAGGGCGGCCAATACTGTTTTGGAATAGATTTTCACACCTCGTTTAGTGGCCCCTATTTGCTGACCCTTGATACCATCCCGCACCAAGTGAAACCCGAACTAACCACCAAGTGGATCAATCAAATTGAGTCAGCAACAAAGCAACAGCTAGATATCCGCCCTCGCGCCCAATCCTTACCTTATTGTTATAACTGGATGATCAATGCATTAGAAATAGAGGCCGTCACTTATGAAGAAGGGGATGAAATAGATAGAGCAATCATCCAGCAAAGGGCTAAAGACTATGCGAATGAGCTGATGAAAGTGCTGCTTGAAAAATATAATTAACTTCAGTAGGAATAGCAACAAAGCCGTGGGAATGAGCTAGGCCCGAAAATGTCTCCTAGATCCTCAATAAAACAGGAACGAAGGTTCGGGCCATCACCTCCTAATCTTGCCCATGCCTAAAAACCATTCTGCTTATTGGAAATTGAGGACAACTTGGAGGAGGACTTTGCGTGGAAAAGATAATATCTTTATGGTACTGCTTAAATCACTTCTAAATGGATGCCAAAGACTTCCTTGTAGATTACTTCTCCCAATACATCACCCTCAGTGAAGAGGAGGTGCAACTCATCAAGAATGAGGATATTATTAGAGAGTATAAGAAAGGGGATTACCTGCTAAAGGAAGGCCAGATCGCACAAGTCTGCTTTCTTGTACTGAAAGGATGTGTCAAGCGCTACTACCTAGAGGATGGGGAAGAGAAGATCATGGAGTTTTACACCGAAAACGACCCCATCGCGCCGGTGAGCTACACCACCCAAGAACCTTCTAAATATTATATTTCCTGCGTCGAGCCCTGTATCATTTCTACGGGTACTGAGGAGAGAACGCAGCGGTTCCTAGAAGCATTTCCAAGATTTGTCCCCATCTTCATAAAGATCGGCGAGCACCTGTCAGCAGAGAAACAGATCTCCGCCGATAACTTCAAGAATCTCTCCCCTGAAGATCGCTACCAAAAGTTGCTAGATACTCGCCCAGATTTAGTCAATAGGGTCCCGCAATATATGATTGCTAGCTACCTGGGGATTCAACCGCAGTCTCTGAGCAGGATTCGAAAAAGGATCTGGGCTAGTAAAAAAGGTTAATAAGCCGTATTGAATCTTATCACAAAGTCTTTTGACAAAGATTCGAATTTTCTCTAGGCGGCCGGGAACTTTTCCAAAAATAAGATTGTAGAATAGCTGTACCATAGATAGTGAGCTCGGTTCGACACCGAGATTAACCTTATAAATAGAAAATCATGTATTCAACAACAGCGACAACCGTCATTAATAAAGGAGGCGCAAGCACCTAAAGGGAGTCGTATGTGAAGATATATAAAAGCGGTTCCCGTTCATTCGGGGCCGCTTTTTTTATTGAAGTTGTCTAAAGCTTTCTCACTGGATTACAAAAAGCGCCTTTTGCCATCACTCTACGCCAAATTTTAACTCCGTAGCGCTGCTATGCAGTGAAAATTTCGCTTCAATTGGCAACAAAATGCTGTTTTTCACCAGCAGCAGAAAACTTTAGACAACTACATTGCTTAGTTCAACGGGTAACACAGAGTTTCACTCCTTATACCCAGAACACTTTTTACATAGCCCTGTGGAGCCGAGTGATTTAAGGCGCTTGTTTTACATGCAAGAATTCGCAGGTTTGAATCCTGCCAGGGCTACTTTGAGGCTCTTTAGTCTGATGCAATTTATCAGCGAGATTTGGGTCTGTCTACCGGGAACTAGCCAGATAGATTCAAGTCCCAAGGGAGCCTCTATTTTCCGGTGAAGCATTAATAGTGATGCACTAGACTTGTAATCTTGAGAACAGGGGGCAGTACCTTGCACCGGAGCAATATTGGACTGTAGCTTAACAGGTAAAGCACCATCCTGATCAGATGGGAGATTCAGATTCAATGGCTGACATTCCAACAAAGTATAGTTTCACAACAAGTAGTGTAACAATAGTGATCCTGAAGTTTCAGGTAGTGAATTTTATGGCTAGCCAAGGCAGAAAAATCGCACATAGCTGGAGGCTAAGTAAGACTTTTTCTAACGATGGCTAGGCGAAAAAGTCGCAGCTGAAAAACAGGAGTACCTATTGTAACACTACTTATATGGGGGCGCATGTACCAAGGCGGGCGAGAGGGCTTTGCAAGCCGTCTGGAAGGATTCGATTTCCTTCGCCTCCACCCTATTCCTTCGAAGCATTGATGGCGATGCATTGAACCGAGTTATACTTATTGGCTGCTGACGAGTCCAAAGGATTGGATTTTCTGGCGAAGCTCTTTTTGAGTTTCATGCCTGGAAGGCCTGGGACGAAAAAAAGCTGATGTCCATACGATTCAAGACTTTAGGTCGCAGTCCAGATGAATAAGTGTAACTCGGTTCACAATTCTAATCCTGGGAACCAAGTTCGATTCTTGGCGAGGGAACCTTTCCAATTTATCAACATTCTTATCGGAGGCACAATGGGTATAGACTTCCAAATCAGGCTGCTAGGCCAAGGCATTGTCCCTTTCTTTCAAACTGCAGAGGTAGTCAAGTCGCTCCACGTATAAACTATGCATCTCCAAGAATAGTGTTAGCTTTAGTAGCAGTAAATGTCGATAGCCGCAGCATCAGATTTGCACAACTTACAAGTCAGTAAAAGAGGAGATACATGTTCAGTGCTAAACCCTACATAGACAGTCATAAGCTGACCCGGTGGAATATGGAATTCGATCTCCGTCTAACGAATAAGACGGCAGAAAAAGGCGAGATCTTTCTCCGAGAGGATCAAAGGTGTGATCATCTTTACTACATCCTCCATGGATTCGTTCGAGTTTATTACCTGGATCTAGCTGGCAACGAGATCACGCATTGGTTTTGCGCCAAAAACTCCATCATTATCTCTCCTTTCAGTTTTGTAAAAGGTGAAAGGAATATTCTTTTCTTTGAAGCTTTGGAGAAAACCGAACTCCTGTTGATCAGTTCTCCCCAATTGGACCAATTGATTGGTCATCTTCCCGAATTGGGCGAAGCGTTTCGACATATCAATGCCGAATTCGCGATGGTATTGAGCAGAAGGATTATGAGCTTACACAATGAGACGGCCGAGGCACGCTACCTGAACCTGATGGAAGATCATCCCCTCCTATTCCAAAAGGCGAAATTATCTCACATCGCTTCCTTCCTTGGAATAACACAACAAAGCTTAAGCAGAATCCGAAAAAACTTGTAAGTCGCATCATTATTACTCTGTAACATAAGTTATTTGGAATTATGGGGAGTAGATTTTAAGTAAGCACAAGGCTCGAGGAGGAAATATAGCCTTAGCTACATGACCGACGAGCAACGCGGGGCTTGCTTAAAAGATGCCGCCAGAAACCATATAAATTTATGTTACAGAGTAATTATTTACCATAGGGTAAAAAATCTACAATTGGAAAGGCGCAGCTTTGTATTGAACCTTAAACGATACAAAATGAGCCTAAAAAAGATCGTATTTCCCACCGCATTACTATTTAGCAAGCGTGAAGCTTATTCGCAAAACGTAAATCAAACAAGAAGGCCAAAGCAAATCCATGCTAAAACCATCGTTTTTATTCATGGCTTATTCATGAACAACCATTCCTGGGATGGCTGGAAAGACTATTTTGAAAACCAGGGCTTCACTTGCTATGCACCGGCTCACCCAAAGCATGAAGGTAATCCAACTGAATTGAGAACTAACCCACCAGAGGGTTTAGAAGATGTTGAATTCGAAGATTGGATTACGAACCTGGAAACTTTGATCGATAGCTTACCCGAAAAGCCTATTTTGATCGGCCATTCGTTTGGTGGGCTTACCGCCCAGAAGTTGGTAGAGTCAGGGAGAGCGGCGGCGGCCATACTGATCAGTAGTGCTCCGCCAAAAGGAAATGTAGCTTTCGACCTAAACTTCTTCAAAGCTAACAACCCAGTCATTAGCCCGTTAAAAGGCAACTCCCTCTTTAATCCTGCAGCAGAGAAGTACAAGAAGTGGTTCCACTTCGCTATTGCCAATACCTTTAGCAAGGCCGAATCTGATGTACTATTTGAGCGATACGCAGTTCCTGAAAGTCGAAGGACTCCTCGGGCGTCCCTCAAAAAGATCGCAGCAATCGATACCCAGAAGCCACAGTGCCCTTACTATTTATTGGAGGATTAGAAGATGTAATTGTACCCAATGTGCTGATCAGAAAAACAATCAAAAAGTACAGCGACGACAACAGCATTGTCGATTTTAAATTCTACGAGAACAAGGACCATTTCATCTGCGGGGCGCCTGGATGGGAGGAAATTGCCCAAGATTGCCTGAATTGGCTTTCCAATTAGAAAACGGAAATCACGAGCCACCTTAGCCGATCCCTTGATCTATACGCTCCTCTACTGGTCTAAATGCCATAGTCAATTTCCTTCTAGCCGCTGACAGTTCATAGCTAACCCAGCCATAAATTCAATCCATTATGCAGACAACTATATTCAAGATTTTACGCCTTCTACTAGGCCTATTCATGCTGATTATTGGGATAAATAAGTTTTTAGTCTTTATCGAAATCCCTAATCCTCCTGGTGATGGAGGCGAGTTGATGCAAATCTATATCAAGTCGGGATTCTTAAGACTAATAGGCGTTCTGGAAGCAGTAGGTGGTATTGCATTATTGGCCAATAGATTTGTCCCTTTGGCATTGACCTTTATCACTGCGATCATGTTTAATGCTACCGTTTTTCACGGACTGCATGACTTGGCAGGAATCGGACCAGCAGCATTTTGCTTATTGGTAAGTTTGGTTTTAGTGTATGCGTATAGAGCCCGCTTTGGCAATTTGCTCAGCGCATAAGAGGGAGTTTCACGTCTTGGGGAGTAGGGGTTTCTTCAACCTACACGAAAGATTAGGGCAAAGAAAAGCATGCGTAGTTTAGCTGTCCATTCCTGAACAAAAACCGTTCATTTTCGAACATTTTTTTTTCAAACAATCCCCTTTCATGGTTCTAAGGCATTAGTAATCAGTCCCCTTTTTCTTTGGCACTACTTTTGACTTTTACTGACCAGCAATAGGAAATTATTCCTTTAGAATCAGTGCTCACAGAAAATCGTGACTGGGATTATGTACAGAAACTATCTTAAAATAGCTATCCGGAATCTAAAGAAGAACCGCCTTCATGCCTACATCAATATATTTGGTTTAGCGATGGGGTTTGTGGTAGCCATACTGTCTATACTATACATCAAAAATGAACTGGGTTTTGAAAAATGGATCCCAGAGCAGGAAGAAATCTATCGGGTCTACCAGCAGACGCAGGATCAAACAGAGGGAGGTTGGGTCTACTCGCCGAGTCCCTTGGCCGCCACGCTGGCGCAAGAGCTCCCTGGGGTATCCGCAGCCACAAAGGTCTACCTGGAGAATGATGTCCTATTTACTCAACAGGAAGAGGCGTTTTACTTAGACAAGGTAGCTTTTGTCGATAGTTCGTTTTTCAAGATTTTCCCCTTTCAATTCAAAGCGGGGGATATGGGAACAGCGCTGGAGGAACCCAACTCGATCGTTATCTCTGAGCGAGTCGCTAAGCTGTTTTTTGGAGATACCAATCCCATCGGCGAAAGCTTGCAATACGATGGCGAGGCCTCTTACTTGATCAAGGGCGTGCTGTCGAACGACATGGGGAATACCTTTCTCAAGCATGATGTATATGTGTCGATCGATAATAAGGTACCCGATCACTGGCTAGCAAATAGAGTAACGACCTATATTAAGAAAGAAGCACAAGCTGACATCCAACAGATTACTCAACAGACAGATGAGCTGCTTTTTCCGATTATGAAAAAGGAAATGCTGGCCGCCAATCTACCCTACGAATCGAAATCCGATATCCAAAAATGGAAATACCAGGCCCTAGCTGATATCCATTTACACTCTGAAGGAATTGCTAGTTTCCAGGCTTCACAAGGGGCAGTGAGTAAATTGTTCCTTTTCGGCGTGATCTCCTTTATTGTTTTACTAATAGCCAGTATCAACTACATCAATCTGGCCACGGCAAAAGGGACCCGAAGAGCCAAGGAAGTGGGTATGCGCAAGGTGACTGGCGCCCAGAAACATCAATTGATCGGACAGTTCTTGACTGAATCTATTCTTCAGTCCGTCATTGCCTTGGGAATTGCCGTCGCATTATCGGAGCTGCTACTGCCCGTGTTTAATCAGATCAGCAATCGCAGCTTGACCTTTCTGGACGCGAATGTGATCAGCGTAATTTTCCCCTTGCTGGGCTTAAGTGCATTCATTGGTCTGGCTGCGGGCATTTATCCCGCCTTCGTGTTGTCCCAATTCAACCCCATCAAGGCCATGAAAGGCAATATCTTGGGTGCTGCTAAGGGTCAATTTCTCAGAAAAGCTTTGGTGGTTACTCAATTTTCCATGACGGTCATCTTAATCATTGGTCTGATTTTCGTGCATAAGCAAATCAACTTCATGCAAGACCAGGAATTGGGCTTTGATGATGAGCAGGTACTGAGTATTGAGATCAACAAAGGGGATTCCTGGGAGAAAGCGGAACGCCTGAAGAATAAGTTTGCAGAGATTGATGGGGTTAAATCAATGGCTTTTTCCAACAATATACCCGGGAAAGAAAATACACAATATGGCATTCAATTAGTGGGAAAGACTGTAAAGTCGAGTCCTGATGTACTATTCACTTCGGAAGATTTTATAGAGACCTTAGGTTTGGAGTTGAAAGAAGGTCGATTCTTTTCCTCCGAATACACCACTGATGCACAGGAAGCTTATGTCGTCAACGAAAAATTCCTGAAGGAATATGAGATCGACACACCGATCGGACAAGAGATGAAATTCTTTTCAGATCAGAAATATGGACGCATTGTTGGGGTCATAAAGGATTTTCACTTTATGGGCTTAGAAGACCAGATCAAACCACTAGTAATGACCGCCAAGACGAATCTAAATAGCTATGCTTATGCCGTATTTAAAATAAGATCAGCCGATGCCTTCCGAACGGTAGAGGCCATTCAAAAAGAATGGGCTAAGATCGAGCCGGAGCATCCCGTACGCTACGCTTTTCTGGATCAAACCTTCGCCGCTCAGTATGCTGAAAATGAGAACTTCAGGCGCACCATTGTATATGCGACTACCCTGGCCATCTTCATCGCTATGTTGGGCTTATTCGGATTGTCTTCCTTTATGGCCGAGCAGCGCACTAAGGAGATCGGAGTAAGGAAAGTGCTTGGAGCGAGCATCCCTAATCTAGTCGTTTTATTAGTAAAGGACTTTCTACTATTGGTGCTCCTTGCCGGGATCCTCGCCGTACCATTTGCACTGGTACTCGTTCAAAAATGGCTGGAAGATTTTGCTTATACGACCTCGATCAATGCACCTCCGTTTGTACTGGCCATCCTGGGCGCGCTGACCCTTGCCATATTGACAGTAAGTTATCAGTCAATCAAAGTTTCTACCGAAAACCCGGTAAAGGCTTTGAAAATGGAATAAGGATCAAAATTATTAACGTGTTTAAGAATTGCTTTAGGAGCTAGTTGGAGGGAAATTTTGTTCTGTGCGAGGCATTTTTTGTAGTCGGATGCG
>CAJXPD010000132.1 GCA_913057785.1 uncultured Lewinella sp.
ATAATTGGTAGCGGTCAACTTACCTTGAGAATAGTTGGTCCGACCAAATTCTCCTCCCCAAACCACCAGCGTATCTTCTAGCAATCCTCTCCGCTTGAGATCTTTTACCAGCGCCGCAGAAGCTTGATCGGTCTTTTGACATTGATGCTTAATTCCATTGGGCAGATTGAGGTGCTGATCCCAGCCCTGGTGGTATAACTGCACAAATTTAACATCCTTTTCCAGCAGCCGCCTTGCCAAGAGGCAATTAGCGGCATAGGTGCCTGGATTTCGAGAATCGGGGCCATACATGTCGAACACCCAGTCCGGTTCGTCCGAAAGGTCGGTTACATCCGGGACCGATGTTTGCATCCGGAAAGCCATTTCGTATTGAGCGATTCGGTTGGTGAGTTCTGGATCACCGTAGGCTTCATTTTGAACTTCGTTCAATTGTTGCAAATAATCCAGCATTTTCGCACGATCCTGCCGGTGGAATCCATTGGGATCATTGAGAAACAATACCGGATCTTTTCCCGAACGGAATTGCACCCCTTGATGACGAGAAGGTAGAAAGGCATTCCCCCAGAGGCGAGCATAGAGAGGTTGTCCACCTGCATTCTTGGATACCAATACGATGAAGGCAGGCAAGTTCTCATTATCACTCCCCAACCCATAGCTTAACCAGGAGCCGATACTCGGCCGACCCGCCTGTTGTGAGCCAGTCTGAAAGAAAGTAATAGCGGGATCATGGTTGATAGCTTGGGTGTGCATCGATTTGATAAAACAGAGCTCATCCACAATTTCACTGGTGTAAGGGAGCAAATCACTTACCCATGCTCGACTTTTTCCATATTGAGCAAAACTAAATTTGGACCCTGCTAAAGGTAGAGAGGATTGACCTGCACTCATACCGGTTAGGCGTTGTCCTTGCCGAACAGAGTCCGGCAAATCTTCCCCGTTCATTTTCTCTAGCAAAGGCTTGTAGTCGAAGGTCTCTAGTTGGGAAGGTCCTCCACTTTGGAAGAGATAGACGACGCGCTTAGCCTTAGGTGCGAAATGAGTGTTCCCTAGTAGGTTGGGGACAGGTTGCGTAAGCCTGCTGGAACCACCTAGTGGGTTTAGCATGGAACTTAGAGCTAGGGCGCCTAAGCCCATCCCAGATTTCCTGAGGAATTCTCGGCGATTGAAATGATCGGATACGGTATTTAGAGTTGGCATAGTTTATCTTTTTTTGGTGGCGGCAGAGGAATTCATGATCATACTGCTCACAATGGCGTAGGCCGCCATGTCATGTCGGTTAAGGTTCGATTGATTAGTCCACTCCCCTATTTCCAGCCAGCCATCGACTTTTTCTGGATCTTGTTTTAAATCTGCTTTTTGATCCTCATAGTAGGTTTCGAGGATTCGAAGTGCTTTGTCGTCTGGGCTAATGGATGTCAATGCTCGATAGATGTAGGTTAATCTCTCTTTGGTGCTAGCCCGTTCGTGCAATGCCTTTGCTGCCAGGGCTCGGCCTGCTTCGATGAATTGTGGATCATTTAATAGCGCTAGGGACTGCAAGGGCGTTGTTGTCTTTTGCCGTTTTACTACGCAATAACTTCTACTGGGTGCATCGAAGGTATTCATGGTGGGTGGCGGAACGGTCCGCTTCCAAAAGGTATATAAACTACGACGATATAGCTTTTCTCCTTCGTCAGGTACATAAGTGGTACCGTTGAATCGCCAGAGCCCGGCTGGTTGGTAGGGCTTCACACTTTCTCCACCTATGGTCGGAACCAGCAATCCACTGGCGTAAAGCACATTATCACGTAGCTGTTCGGCAGTAAGTCGATCAGAAGGGCCCCTAGACAGTAAGGCATTATCGTAGTCCATTTCCAACAACTCTGGAGACGTCTTGGAAGATTGCCGATAAGTGGCAGACATGACGATCAACTTCTGCATGGCCTTGATATCCCAGCCTGATTCCATAAAGGCTACTGCCAACCAGTCCAGCAAGGAAGGGTGTGTAGGAAGGTCCCCCTGATTTCCAAAATCAGCAGCTGATTTGACGATGCCCGTTCCGAAGTAGGATTGCCAATAGCGGTTCACTATCACTCGGGCAGTCAAAGGGTTTTCTGGAGAAAAAAGCCATTGCGCAAGGCCGAGCCGGTTTCTGGGCAGTGAATCGGCCAAGGGCAGAATGTGGACTGGGGTTCCTTCTGAAACCTCCTCCCCTGGCGCATCATAGGCTCCGCGCTCCAACAAGTGGGTTTTTCGCCTGGTCTCCAACTCGTCGATAACCATGATCTCCGGAATCGAATCCAGTAGTGCATTAAGGCTCCTTCGTAGGTCAACCAATGCCCGCTGCTTTTCGCGGTAGGGAGCAGATTGGTGCACCATAGTGAGTTCTTTTTCCTGTGTGGCGGAAAGTGTCGTTTCCTTTCCGGAGAGTAGTCCAATTTCTGCCTCCATTAGGGATCTTCCATAGACCGTGACCTCATCGACCTCCGCTCCTTTTATTCCGGTGCCTCTCCATCGTGCTCCGATTCGTAAGCCAGGTTCTTCTTCTAGCTTGGGGAATAGAATATCCTTATACAAATTGTCCTTTTCCACAGCCATAGAGAGTTCGTCCCCATCGAGGTACAATCTTAATCCTTCCGCAGTACTTGAGCCATCATAGGTTAGGGTTAGGTGCACCCATTCTTCTTTCGGTATTTCTTGGGTAGAAAGCTTGATGATATTGTTGTAGGGCCAAGTATGTGCCATCAGAGCTTCCAGTTTATTGTCTCGAATAGCAAGATGGTAGCCGCGGAAGCTATACAGAATGGCTCCTTGCCCCTTGTGAAAGATAACGCCGTTTTCTAACGCTTGAGGGATTTTGACCCAAATTCCGATGGAGAAGGGTTGGGCCCGAGAGAAGATGCCTACTTTACCAAGTGCTAACGGATCATCACCATTGAGTAGCACCCCTTTCCCATTTCTCCCTTGCGTTAAAGTGGGTTCGAGTACGGTTTTCTTCCAGCTTTGTGCTTCGCTGATTTTAGCTTTTTGAGTGGGGTCTAAGCGATTGGGAAATTGGTTTTGGACGGTATGATTAAAATCAAAATGAGCTAGTAGACCTCTTTGCAAATACTGGCTGTACTTGCTGGGGTTGGGGGAACTGGTAAGAATAGCGCTGGGTTGCTTGCGTAGTTGTTCTACTTCTTGTTCTTTCTGCTGGATAGACTGCTCTAGGAATTGAATAATGCTGTCCTGCCTTTCATCTGTCAATAGCATGGTGGGCACGGGCATGGCGTCATCCCAAGATATTTGACCTGCCTCATCTACCTGATTGAAAAAACTAAATAGTTGGAAATACTCCTTTTGGGATACCGGATCAAACTTATGATCGTGACAGCGAGCGCACTCCATGGTATGTGCCAGCATAGCCTTGCCAAAGGTGTTGGTGCGATCGGCTACGTATTCAATGCGAAACTCCTCATTTACGATTCCGCCTTCCATATTTTGGGCGTGATTGCGATTGAAGGCGGTGGCTAGTTTTTGTGCTTTGGTAGCATTGGGCAGTAGATCTCCTGCTAGTTGCCAGGTGATGAACTCGTCGTAGGCTTGGTTTTGATTGAACGCATCAATGACCCAATCCCGCCAAGGCCACATCGCCCGGTAACGGTCTACGGAATAGCCATGGGTGTCAGCATAGCGGGCTACATCCATCCAGTTTGTCGCCATCTTCTCGCCATAGTGTGGAGAAGCTAATAGACGATCTACCGCCTTTTCGTAGGCATCAGGAGAATGGTCAGCAATAAAGGCATTGAGTTCGTCGACGGTTGGAGGGAGGCCGGTTAAGTCGAAACTGAGGCGCCGAAGCAGGGTTTCTTTGTCCGCCTGCGCTTGTAATGGCAGGCCTTCTTTTTCTAGCCTTGCCACAATAAATGTATCTATGGCATTCACCAAAGGTACAGGACTGTTGACCTTCACCGGTTCTGATCTTTTGGGTGGCAAATAGGCCCAATGTTTTTTGTACTCAGCGCCTTGTTCAATCCATCGGATCAGCAATGCTTTTTCGTACTCGGTTAATGGTAAGTTAGATTCCGGAGGTGGCATCTGTATTTCGGCTTGATGCGAGAGAATCCGATGCACTAGCTCGCTGCTTCCAGGTTTTCCTGGAACAATGGCTCTTTTGCCGGAGTTTTCCAATAGGCTAAATGCCTCCTCTTCTGTATGTAAGCTAAATCCTGCTTTCTGATTGGTAAGATCAGGACCATGGCAGAAGTAGCATTTATCCGATAAAATTGGTTTTACGTGGAAATTGAAGTCGATCTGTTCTGGTAGGTCCTGACTGGCCAGTTCTACCGGTTCCGGCAGGTCCATTTTGCAGGAGTAAATGCCTCCAAGCAATAGTATCGTGACTGCGATAAGTAGTTGTCGTTCTTTGATATGGACCATATGTGTTGCGGTTTTGGCCATATGTTACATAGCCTCGTTTAAGCAATCTGGATATTTGCAATATTAGAGATTGGAAAGGGGCAAGTAGTAGAACAAAAGGGACAAATGATTGTACAAATCCGACTTGCTTCCTAGTCTGTCAAATTCGTGTCTATCGAATAAGCTGAGCCATGCACAAAGTATTAAGCACCTTAAAATTATCACTCCTTCATATCGGCTTTGCGGAGTTGGATCACTGCTGGCAATTTGATAATGTTATCAGCCCTTTTTCCCGATTATACCTGATCACCAAGGGAGAGGCTTGGGTATTTCACAACCAGAAAAAGTATATCCTACGCCCCCATCGACTCTATTTGATCCCCAATTTCACCTATAGCAAGTATCACTGTGATAATTTGATGGACCAGTACTACATCAGCTTTTTAGATAGTATGGAAGGAGGGATGAGTGTGTACGACCTACTTCCCTTTATCTATGAAGCGGAGGCGACCAGCTTGGATCATAAGCTGATGGAACGTTTGCTGAGTCTAAATCCTGGAAGAACAATCCTGGAATCGGATCCTAAAACCTATGACAATAAGCCTGACTTATTGAGCTATAACCTGAATAGCTCCCAGTCCTACGATCAATACCTCGAAAGCCAAGGCATTTTGCTACAATTATTCTCTCGATTTATTCAAACCGGGAGGTTACAGAGTGAAAAGCAGCTCAAATCGTACCGGCGATTGGCATCAGTCATCCAATACATCGACAAGCATCTTTCCGAAAAACTTACCGTGGAACAGCTGGCTAATTCTGTGTACCTCCATCCGGATTATTTCTCACGTCTCTTTCTGGAGATCAACGGCGTACGCCCCTTGGATTTCATCAATAACAAGCGATTGGAGAGAGCCCAAATCCTTTTGGCTACTTCAGATTTAACGGTTGCGGAGGTAGCAATGGAAATTGGGCTGCCCAATGTATCCTATTTCAATCGCCTCTTCAAGAAGAAGTTCCACCTCACCCCCAGTGCTTTCCGGAAAATGGGGTGGAACCGGCCAGTGTGATGGAGACTATAAAATCTCTAATACGAAGGCATGATCTCCTGTTTTCTCAGCTGGTAATTGCACACTAAGGGCATCGGCTTCCTGTGACCATTGTAGGCTAGCATCGCTACCTAGCAGACGAATGGATTTAATTTCCTTTTCACCCTTCTTCAGGGATTTCACGTTTACCATTTGATCTTCCGGCCAATCCATCACAATGGCGAAGAGCTTTTTACCTTTGGTGGTGAAGCGGATATCCTGTGCACCGAAGGCGCGTTTGCCCTTGTGCTCTGACATATAGCCTTCAGCCACCTCAGTTGGTCCTTCACCAAAACGCTTCCAATAGCGAGTGCCGTAAATGGCATCTCCATTTACCTTGAGCCAATTTCCGATCTCCATCAGTATAGCTTTCTGATCTTCTGGAATAGTGCCATCTGCTTTAGGACCGACATTGAGTAGGAGGCAACCATTTTTGCTGGTGATGTCAATGAGGTCATCAATAATAGAATTGGCATCTTTGGACTGCCAGCCTTCCACGTAACACCAGGAGTTTTTACCAATGGAAGTATCGGTTTGCCAAGGGTTTTTTCTCGTGTCAGCCATCAGTCCTCTTTCCAGATCATGTACAAAGGTGCCAGGAGGGAAAGATTCTCTTCTAAAATTTTTGTTTTGTAGCACCACCTCCTTGTTCCAATCCATGCCTTTATTGTAGTAGTAGGCTGCCATTTTCGGATGGAAGTCATCAAAAACGTCTTGATCCCAATAGAAGTCGAACCACAGGATATCAGGTTGGTAGTTATCAATGATGTCTGTAGTGCGCTTCCACCACAATTCCTTGAACTCATCACTCACAGGCTCTTTCGGGTTTGATCCCTTCTTACCATAGAGGTCCGCATATTCAGGATCTACCGTATCGAAATGTGGCTTCTTGTTGAAGTAGGCCCAATTGAAGGCGAAGTGCGTGGAGGCACCAACTTTCATTCCGTGCTTCCTACCTGCATCCATGAGCTCCTTTAGTATATCCCGTTTAGGTCCCATATCCACAGCATTCCAACGCGTAAATTTTGAATCATACATGGCAAACCCATCATGGTGTTCCGCCACTGGAACCACGTACTTGGCTCCCGCTTCTTTGAATAGGCTTACCCACTCGTCGGCATCAAATTTTTCCCCTTTGAACATCGGGATAAAATCCTTGTAGCCAAACTCCTTATGGTTACCATACTTTTCTTTGTGATGCGTGAAAACTCGATTTGGACCCTCACTTTGTAAGACAAACTGAGCATTGTAGGTCGCCGTGTCCATATACATGTGACGGCCATACCATTCTGAACTAAAGGCAGGCACCGCATACGGACCCCAATGGATAAAAATACCCAGTTTGGCATCCTGGAACCACTCTGGTACTTCGTAGTTTTGTAATGATTCCCAATTTTCTTGGTAAGTAATTTCATCTTCTGTAACCCCCTCTTTGGCTTGATCAGTGCTACCACCATTACAGGATAGAAGCAGTGTCAATACCGAGGCTACAAGGAAATAGTTACGGACCTTTTCCATGTACTTAAATTTTTTGATAGGCTTCAAAACTGAATAGAAAATTCTCATTCTCAAGATTTTACTTTATGTCGTGAAGGCCTTATTCATATGTTCTAAAGGATAGAAGAAATGAGTTTTCTAGCATTAGTGGTGGGATTCTAGTACTTATGACTTCCTTCTCTGGAGTAAGTTGGAGAAGTAGGAAGCATCAAACTAAGGAGGAGTTACTGCTGAATATAAATGAGCAAATCTCTGATCTGTTGATCAGTAAGGGACGCTGTCAATCGCTCTGGCATTAGGGATTGTTCTTGTGGTAGAGCCTTATTCACCTGGGCGGTACTGAGGTCCTGCTCCTCGCCGCTGGCTAAGGTAACTAGATAATGATGCTCAGTCTGATCCTTTATGGTTCCCATGATCGTCTGTCCATCTTTCAATTCGAACAGATAGTTTACATAGCCTTCTCGGATATAGGCATTTGGGTCGACTATGTTTAAGGCCAATTCCCGTATGTTTCGTCGGTCATAAGCGGTCAAGTCTGGACCAATTGTTCCCCCCACCGAATGGAGTCGATGGCAGTTACCACAAACTTGAGCATAGAGTTGTTTCCCCGCTTCTCTATCCCCTATCCCTGTTTCCAAAGCACTCATGATGCGTTGTATCTCTTTTTTCTTTTGATCAGCCGAGGCCACTGTAATCTCCGGCCATATCCTATCTAAGAAGATCGCCAGCTTTTGATCAGAAAGCAGTTTGAACTGTCGGACAATGTCGATCGGGACGTCATCCTTGTCAACCTGTCTACTGTCTGTGATGCTGGTTAAAAATTCGGTTGACCAATTGGCTCTGCTAGCAATCAATTGTAGCGCTGCGCGCCGAACTCTATCGTTTGCCCGGAGTTTATCTGGATAGGCCTTCACTACGGCTGTTCCAATTTCTGGAAGATTGTAGTGTTGAAGGGTCTGTAAACAAGCTATCTTAATGGCATCGGAATATTGTGAGTTAATAATGATCTTCAATAAGGTCTGTATCACACTGGGCGCATTGATTTCTCCGAATATGCCCAGATAGGATAATTGCTCCCCTTGACTAGCCTTTGGATCAGCTAGGATTTTTGTGGCTTCTTCAATGGCGGATTGGTCTTGCTGGCGGAGTAATAAGGCAAGGGACCCTTCTCCGAATTTAAGTTGATATTCGTCAATAAGTTGAATCAGGGTGGGCGGAAGCTCCTTTAGCCTCATGCTGCCTTGTAGGCTTTCTTGTAAGCCCTCAAATAAGGGGCGTCCGAATGATTCAGCAGGAGCCAACTTAAATAATTGTACCACACGATCATAGTTGACTCTACCGCCAGCTAGCATATATCTTTTTACAAGTCTGGGCAAAATGAATTCTCCTACCAGCGATTTTTCCCAGACCTTTGGAGCTGAGAAAAGAGCTTCTGGCGAAAAGGCCTTGGCTTCGGCATGGGCTTCGATGGCCCACCAAATTAGTAGTTGATTGTCTCGATCTCCTTGGATAAATTCGTTTTCCAGCAGACTAGATAAAATGGATTGAGCTTCCGGAGCAGGAAGCCTTTTTACAGTAGAGGCGATTTGTCCAATGACTTCCAAGTGCTGTTCTTGTTCTGCCAAGGCTCCGATGGCTGCTACTAGAGGTGGAGTGGCGCTATGTTGATCGCCGATTAGGCGGATTGTCCACAACCTGACGTAGGGGTCAGGGTGTCGTAGGCCAGCTAAGGCCATTTCTGCCGTAAACCCTCCAGATAAGTGAGTGGCCCATAAGGCTTCTAGTGCTTCTTGCGCATTTCCACCGTCGAATAAGCTACGTAGCTGCGGTAAAACTTTGGAATCCTTTCGATCTCCGAAGATGCGCAATGCCTGTTGGCGATGCCATTTGTTAGGATGAGAAAGTAGTTGGACTAACTCATCTCCAGGCAATTTTGTGAAATCAAAGGCTGGAATTGGGCGTGAATTTTTTGCGCGAAGGCGATATACCCTTCCAGAAGCCTTGTCCCAAGTATCCCGTGGATCGATATGCGATAATCGACTATCACTCCAGTCAGCCAGATAAACACCCCCGTCTGGGCCCGCCTTAATGTCGACAGGCCTAAACCAATGATCATCGGTCTCTAACAGCTTCCCTTGGTCAATGGCGGCAAAGGAAGAACCCTCAGCTTTGAGATCACTGGTGATGATGAAATTAAGGAGGGGATTAATAGCCAATACCCTTTGCTGATAGGTGGCAGGTAAATTGTTCCCTTCATACTTAATCCACGCATGGGTGAAGCGTTGTCGCTCCCCATCCACCGGCATACCCGGAATGTAGCCAAAGGCATAAGGATTGGTCAATGGACCATGCTTACCCCAGTTTTTCCGATAATAAGCGCCTTGCTTGTAGTAAAAGCCGCGAGTCACGCTATTATCACCTGAATAGATGCGGCCCTTGTTGTCAATTTCTACATCAAAGGTATTTCCACCTCCTTCGCTAAAGACTTCGAAAACCTTGGATACCGGATGATAACGCCAGATGGCTTGCCCAGAAAAACGGACATTCTTCGAGGCCGCTGTAATAATGTCTGCAGTTGTTGTACTTCCTTGCGCTCCGTATAACCAACCATCCGGACCCAACCTCAGATTATTGGCTACTGCATGCGTATCTTCTAAACCAAAGCCACTCACTTCTACCTCAGGGTTTCCATCGGGCAGCCCGTCTCCATCAGGGTCTGGATAAGCGAGGAGGTAAGGGGGCGACAAAACCCAGATCTTACCTCTTCCGAGTGCTACCCCAGTGGTAATATTTAGACCGGTGATGGCATCGATGATTTTGTCATACTGTCCATCTTGATTGGTGTCTTCGTAGATCGTGATCTTATCGGCTCCTTTGACATCGGAGGGAGGAGCTTCCGGTACTTTGTCAAACACGGCTCGGATATGATGATCTATGTCGACCACCTTCACGCCCTTTGGATAGGGATATTGATTGTATTGTACCACCCAAAGTCTCCCTCGGTGATCAAAACTTAGATCAACAGGTTGATGAACCTGCGGCTCGGCTAATAGAAGTTCTAACTCAAGATCCTTAGGAAAGGTAAAGCGATCTAGGACAACTGCGGTAGGAGTAAGCTTGGAGCCATCGGTCTGGACGCCCCTGCCTTCAAAGGCTTCCATAAACTGGCGAACCTCCTCATTGCCTGCTACTTGATCTATTGAGACATTATTGGACTCGGAGGTACAGCTTGATACTAGACCAAGGAACACCATTGCTAGAAAAGAAGCTAATAGGCTGTGGCGGCAGGTTCTCATCAGTTGAGGATTTATTTTTATTCTTTCACCAATTTATAGGAGCGTATCCAGTCATAATAAGTGGTGTTAATGGAGTCGTTTTGTAATTCTTCTAAGGTCGGCGGTGCTTCCCAATTGTAAGTTTCGGTCACCAAGTGCATGTACATGGGACGGTTAAAAGGCTTTGATCTAAAATGCGTACTTGGATGAATGGTGTATTGATACTTTCCGTCCAAGTAGAAATGCAAGGTATTTTCATCTACCCACCAGCAACCATAGGTATGGAAGGCCTCATGGACCGGGGGAGATACCGGTGCTTGATTAGGAGCGGATTTGACCAAGCGTTCTCCTTCGCAATCGGTGTGGAATATGTGAGCATTCGACTTCATGAAATTGTGGAAGTCGCCCCCTCTTTTCTGCATGCCTACTGCTTCTACGATATCCAGCTCAAGCTGTTCGAAGTGGCAGTCCTGGCTAGCTGGCTTATTCTTAAGCCAAAAAGTAGAAGACATAGATATTCCTGAAGCTTTCATGCGTACTTCATAATAACCAAAATAGGCATCTTTACTGACCGAAGCAACGGCACCTCCGGCTATGTGGTACTTTTCATTCTTAGGGATTAGGGGTTGGTTTTTAATCTGTAAGTATCCATCTGAGACCGATATACTCGAAGCTCGGAAGGTAGCAGGAGGTCGACCATGTTTCCAATAAGGGGATCGATCATACCATTTGGATTTATCTAATGCTTCGCCTTCGAACTCATCGGAAAAGGCTGTATTCAGTTCCCAACGGTACCCTTCGGGAGGGCTAGGTAAAGGATGATCAAATTGCTGGACTCTAGTGGTCTTGCAGGCAAATAACAAGGTGCCTACTACCAGTAGACATACCAATCTTCTGTACATCGGTGATTTTTGAATGTTGGGTGTTAATCGAATGACTCGAAATATCAATCAGCTTACCGATTTACAGGCCGACCGGTGAAATCGTTATGACATATCGATAATTACCCGCCTTGATACGGTGTTTTTCTAGCGGGGCGGCCTTCCAACTCCAGGAGTTAAAGCCTCCGACGCCCATTTGCTTGTGGTCAATATTTACTGTGATGTAGTCCGTATCGTCTAGCTCACAAACCAATGTAGCTGCCTCCAGATTTTCATTGGTGTAGGAGTGAGCACTGAATTCAAAGTCCAGTCCAGCGATCTCTAATCCTTGCCCAGCTTCATTTAAGAACCTTGCCCAGCTTGTACCTGTCCGATTCCCATTGGCCTGCGGATAGACATAATCCGTTTGAAAGTCTTTGAGGGATCGCTGATAAAGACCGACAAAAGCACCGCTATTGCGATCTATATAATTTTCGTGCGGACCTTTGCCCAGCCATTTTATGGTAGCAAGGGATGTATTGATACCCATTTCCATTCCTATCCGGGGGATCCAAGGGAGTTCCACATCCGCTTGCAGCTGATTTTCAACCTCAATGGTACCGTTTCCGTAAATGGAATAGGAAGCGATATGCACCGCCTCTCCCCCACCCAATTGATGCTGGACGGTTACTTTAATCAGATCTGGGCTGATCTCGCTTTCCTGCAGGGAGATCTTTTTGGGGGCTTGGTCCGCAGCCTTCCAGAAGGTCAGGGTGTTGGGTGTATCCCACTGGCGGCTGCGATCATTGTCGGTAGGGGCTCTCCAAAAATTGGGTTTTAAAGCTTGAGTGATGAGTGTTTGTCCTCCGACTATGTATTTATCAATTAGCCCCGTTTGCGTATTGATGCGAACTTGTAGATGCTCATTGCTGATGATCCATTGCTGGTCGCCTTTTTCGAGGCTTAGTGCTGTGCTTGATCCCGCCTCTACCAACGATAGTGGTTGTGGGTTAGGCCAGCTGAATTGTTCTTGCGCGATGCTATAGCCCGCACTTGCCCAGCTGGTTTCGGATTTGAGTTTGGCGTAACAATTGAGGTGATAACGCTTTCCAGATTTAGGGGTAAAATCTACTGGAATTTTTGCCATACCCTTCTCATTAGGATTGAGTTGACCTTGGGTTACCCTTTTTCCATCTTCCAGTAACTCCCAAGAAAAGTCATATTGACTATAGGGGGCAAAAGCTCTGCGCTGATGAATCCTCAGGCTCTTCTTTTTGGGATCAAAATCGGTGAAATAAAAAGGTTGGAAAACGTACTTACATTCGTACATCACAGGCTTCACGGTTTGATCAGCACTAATCACACCATTCAGACAGAAATTGCCGTCGTGCCATTTTTCTCCGAAATAACCACCATATACATATTGCCCACAATCCCCATCTTCCATCCATAGACCCTGGTCCATCCAATCCCAAATAAAGGCGCCCATCCAACGAGGGTTGCCATGTATGATGTCCCACATTTCCTTCAAGCTTCCATTGGAGTTGCCCATGGCATGCGTATACTCACAGGCTACCAGTGGCTTCCTACCCGTCTGTGAAACATCCATTTCTACAAATTCCCAAGGGACGGGATACATGCGACTGATCATATCCACAAAATCATGTGGGTCGGTTGCAGTTTGCCGACTTTGTGGAGAAAGCTTTCCCCCTCCTCCATTGGATCCCTCGTAATGGATCAAGCGATCTGGATCATAATACTTGATCCAGCCTGCCATGGCAGAATGGTTGGGCCCCAAGCCAGATTCATTGCCTAAGGACCAGGAAAATATACTCGGGTGGTTCTTATCCCGTTCTACCATACGAATGCCCCGCTCCAGGAAGGCCTTGCCCCAATCTGGATGATTGGTCAATTCCCCACGCAGGCCATGGGATTCGACATTGGCTTCATCCATTACATAGATGCCGTATTCATCACATAGATCATAGAATTCCGGATTGTTCGGATAGTGGCTACAGCGCACCGCATTAAAATTGTACTGCTTCAGCAGTTCAACATCCCGCTTCATGTCCTCGTAGCTCACCGTTTTGCCATTGAGGCGATGATGATCATGCCGATTCACGCCATATAACTTTACCGGCTCCCCGTTCACCATAAATACCCCTTCCTCCACTTCATAGCTGCGGAATCCTACTTTGCAACTCTTTGCTTCTACCACAGTACCATTCGCATCACTGAGGGAAAGAACCAAGGTGTATAAATTTGGTATCTCGGCAGTCCATGGCAGCGGATTATCTACCGTCATGTGGATGAAGTCAAACTTTGCTACCCAACGTTGGTTGAACCAATGTTGGGTAATGCTCGTCACCGGAATGGATTCTTCTTTTAGGCTTGATCCATCAGAGCTTAGCAGCTGAGCCTTCAATTGCCACCCTTTTAGGTCCTGATCTTTCGGTGCCGTGATTTTGGGTCTAATCTCTAGGATACCATCTTCATACCGATCATCCAGTTCGGCTTTGACAAAAAAATCCGAGATGGCTATCTTCGGTTCTGCTAACAGCATTACATCTCGATGGATGCCGCTTAGCCGCCAATGATCCTGCGATTCGAGATAAGAGCCATCCGACCATCGGTATACCTGGGCGATCAGGGTGTTTTCTCCTTCCTTTATATAAGGTGTGATATCAAACTCGGCTGGAAGTCGGCTGTCTTGGCTATACCCCACCTTTTGTCCATTTACCCAGACGTAAAAGGCCGAACTTACTCCTCCAAAGTGGATGCGAACATCCGAATCCTTCCATCCAGCAGGAATATTGAATGCTTTTCGGTAAATGCCAACCGGATTATTATCTGCGGGTAGCTTGGGATAGTTGTTGTCCCCCCAGGGGTGTTGAGAGTTGGTATAAATGGGTTGTCCAAAACCCTGCATTTCCCAGTTGGTGGGCACGCGAATGGGGTTCCAGCTCTTGAAGGTAGGGTCTAGGAAATTCTTGGGTACATCTGCTGGTTTGGGCGACCAGTTGAATTCCCAGACGCCATTGAGTGATTGTACACGACTAGAATGTTCTTTCCCCACCTTAGCTGCCTGCGAAGTAGAAGCAAATGAATACATCGTAGCCCTGGCAGGGAGTTTGTTGATCCCTATTACCTGTGGGTTTTCCCAATCATTTAATAATTGTGCAGACAGGCAAAGGGGAAGAAATAGGAAGAGCTGTAAACCTAGCAGAAGTTTCATGTACCACTTGTTTTGATGAAGGCGTTTTCGTTCAAAGATTGAAATTTAAAATTACTTGCTGGAAGGGAAGCGAATGGATAAGGATTATTCGATCTGTACTACAAATGGTTTTGGAAAATCATCTGTACCTTACATTCAACCATTTGTGTTGTCTCGGAGCAGAAAATTCTGGGAGCTTTGGACAATCGGTAGCAAAACGAATCGACCAACTTATACAAGCAATATGAAACATCTCTTTTTACCGCTCCTATTATTAGTAACGATGCCCTCCTGGGGTCAAGCCGTCAAATCCTCCACCTGGAAAGGCTTCGAACGCTTGGATTTTACCTTCCAAGGAAGATCCGCTCGACTAGTCAAACCAGCCCAAGCTTGGGAAGGAAATCCATGGGTATGGAGAGCCAGGTTCCCAGATTACCATGGCGAATTAGATAGCCTACTGTTGGCCAAAGGCTTTCATGTGGCCTACATCAATACGGACAATTTGTATGGCAATTCAGAGGCAATGGACGTCTGGGATGCGTTTTATGACTATTTGGTGGAGGAGCACCAGTTAAAATATAAGGTAGCGCTGTCCGGCCATAGTCGGGGCGGTTTATTTATCTACGCCTGGGCAAAGCGTAACCCTAGGAAAGTAGCTTGTATCTATGGGGATGCCGCAGTAAGTGATTTCAAAAGCTGGCCCGGAGGATTTGGTGCGGGTGATGGCAGTAAAGGAGATTGGGAGAAGTTAATGACAGCCTATGGCTTTTCCTCGCCTCAAGAAGCAAAGGCTTATAATAATAATCCAATAGACCAGTTAGAACCACTAGCCACAGCACAGGTTCCGATTCTACATACCATTGGCTTGTCGGATAAAATCGTGCCACCTGAAGAAAACGCCCTGCTTCTTGCCAAACGGTACAATCAACTGGGAGGGGTGGCTACCATTATGCCTTGCACAAGGGGTAAGTCCAAATTGGAAGGACATCATTATCCTATTGATGACCCGGAAGCAGTGGCTTCCTTTTTTCTCTTTCATAGCCTACGATCTAATCCTGCCCTAAACGCTAGCGCCTATCACACGATTCGAGGAGGCATCCGAAATGCACAGCGTGTTTTCGAAAAAGAAAAGAAAGGGCGAGTAGCCTTCTTAGGAGGCTCCATCACCTACAACTCCGGTTGGAGAGATAGCATTTGTCATTATCTGCAGCGCAGATTTCCAGAAACATCATTTGAGTTTATTGCGGCGGGCATTCCATCAATGGGTACTACTCCAGGAGCTTTCCGATTCGATCGAGATGTCTTGAGTCAAGGAAAAATAGACCTGCTATTTGAAGAAGCTGCTGTAAATGATGCGACCAACGGTAGAAGTAAGCTCGAGCAGGTAAGGGCTATGGAAGGTATCGTACGTGCCGCGAAAAGAGCGAATCCGAAGGTAGACATAGTCATGATGCATTTCGTGGATCCAGAAAAGATGGAAACCTATCGGGCAGGAAATGTGCCAGCCGTTATACAGAACCACAACTCGGTAGCGGATCATTATCAAATCCCAACGATTGATCTAGCCCAAGAAGTAACCGAGCGCATTGATAATGGGGAGTTTAGTTGGGCAGAGGATTTTAAGGATCTTCACCCTTCGCCTTTTGGCCAGAAGGTCTATGCCCACTCTATGAAGATCTTTTTAGAGAATGCCTTTGAGGGGCCCACCAGGACTCAGGCCGATACTGAGGTCTCCACCCTAGCTACTCCCATTGATCCCTTTAGCTACGAAGCGGGTGTGCTGACCGAAGCCAAGAAGGCTAAGTATGGCCGTGGATGGCAGCACTATGCTAAATGGGTGAAGGCCGATCAAACTGGAGTACGAGCCAACTTTCATGAGGTACCCATGCTGGTCAGTACAGAACCTGGGGCAAAGCTGCGATTTCGATTTAAAGGACGAGCTATTGGAATTGCAGTTGCTGCTGGATACGATGCTGGCATGATTGAGTATAGAATTGACGGTGGGGCATGGCAGAAACTAAACCTTTTTACAAAATGGAGCAAGCATCTTCATCTACCTTGGTATTACACCTTAGAGGCTGAACTTCCAAACAAGAAACATCTCCTGGAATTGAAAATTGCTGAGGAGAAGGATGAGCGAAGTGCAGGGCATGCTTGCCGGATTCGGTATTTTTATGTGAATGGTCCGAAATAGTAGATACTACTGCAACAATGGCTTATTGAGTTGATAAAGTAGTAACTCGCCATCATTCACTCCAACGAGGATGCCTAACACGCCACCTTCACCGAGCTGAATGGCTCGGATCATCTTTACATTGTAGGGAACGAAGAATCCGCTTTCGGCCATGGAGCTCTTTGTCCAATTGCCGGATGTTTGATCTTGTAGGAATAGTGCACCGGGTGAACTATCAGCTCTAGTTGTTTCTACCTCGGATTCAAATCGATTACCTGCGATCAGGATGTCTTGGATATCGTCGCCATTGAAATCATGTACCAAAGCCCCATTTACGGTAGAGAACTGCGCCTCAATAGGTAGCGCTTTCATTGTGAGTTTTCCTGCATTATTCTCCAGGATAATGCTTCTAAACTCCCTTGCATCATATCTCAACGCCTTCTTGGTCTTCCCGTCCAGTATCTGATGGATATCAGCCTTTGCAAATTCTTTGAAGGTGGCAAACTTCTTGTTTAGGGTGGGAAGCTGTTGCGATGAACATTCCTTCCCTCGTATAGGAACCATCCGGTCATCATTGTATTTGGCTAGGAAGATATCGTTGGTGCCATTTTGGTCAAAGTCATCAGCGAAAACGGTGAATGGCTTCTCTGCTGAGGCTTTAAACTTGTAATTCAGACCTAAATTGCCCAGGATAAAGTCCTGATCTCCGTCCTGATCCAAATCGGCCATCTCAATGGTATTCCACCAACCTTCCGTTTGATCCAGGGCAAAACTGCTGGTCACGTCTTCATATTGACTGCCTCGCCATTGAAAAATGGTGATCGGCATCCACTCTCCTACCAACATGAGTTCAGCCTGGCCATCCTGCTCCAAGTCATGCCATAGGGCATCGGTCACCATCCCTAGATGGGCAAGGTCAGGAGCAATTTCTTCGGTTACATCTATGAATTGGCCCGCTCGGTTTTCAAGCAAGTAAGATCTAGGGGCTTGTGGATAGTGAAAAGGAATTAGACGCCCCCCGACGAAGAGATCAAGGTCTCCATCTCCATCAAAGTCAAAGGGTTTGACGCAGGAGCCACTGCTTTTGATCTCAGGCAGTTGGTCAGATAGTTGAAATTGACCTTGGCCATCATTTAGGTATAAACGATCTTGAAAGAAATGTGAATTAGGCTGGAATTCATTGCCACCACTGACCACGTACAGATCGAGATCTCCGTCTCCATCTGCATCAAAGAAAGTTGCGCCCGTGTCTTCTAATTGTTGCTCCTCCTCAAAGGCTGTCGTAACCAATGGCTCAAACTGTTGATTTGCTTTTTGTAGATAGATCTGCCCCACTTGCTTGTGTGGCCCGCCGATATAGAAGTCCTCCAATCCATCAGCATTGACATCCCCCACCGCCAGGCATGGCCCTAGTTGAGATAACTTATGGGGTAAAAGGACTTGAACTCGGTAATCATCAAATGGGTTCTCTTGGTGTGTATGAGGGACTGCAAAAGACTGCTTAGTAATATCGCTTAGTAGAGGTTCTGTGCTGACCTTATTCTGCTGACTCCTCGAAGCGTCGCCGTAATTCATCACCAGCGTTTGGTTAACTGAGATATCTGTCAACAGATTACTTTTGCCATCCGGCCAAATCACTTCGATTTCATCAACGCTCGTCACAGTGCCTAAACCAAAGTGTACCATCGGTTCCATGGAGGAAAGATAGCCACGAACGGTTTTGAAGTCATGGTACTGCACCTGCTGTCCATAGGTCAGCTTAATTTTTGCGCCTAGCCCGTTCCGATTCTGTTCCGGCCCTTGCAACTTAATCTTGAGGTAATTGTGCTGAAGGTCTTCTGCTTTATTTTGATAAATGAAGGCTTCGCCATCCACATTGTTAATGACGATATCTAGATCACCGTCATTATCTAGATCTCCCAAGGCCGCACCGTTGGAAAAACTCTTATCATCCAATCCCCACTCCCTGGCCTTGTTGGTAAAGCTCAGATCCTGATTGTTATGATATAGATAGTTGCTAATTTTATTAGTTTGAAACAGATTGATGATATGTTGAGCATTTTCTTCATCGCTCTGTTCTCTTCGCTCCGGACTCGTCATAAATTGTGCAAACTTCTTCTGGGCGTCTTTATCCCAAATATCCCGTTTGAAGCCATTCGTAATCAAGATGTCTCGGTATCCATCATTGTCGAAATCACTCCCTAAGCACGTCCAGCTCCAGTCGGTTTTGCTGATGCCTGCCAATTGCCCAATCTCACTAAAGAAATTATTGCCTTGGTTGAGCTGCAGCATATTGTGCATATACTGATGGTGAAAGCCATTGCTCACCAGGTCATCGAACAACTGCACATTCATGGATGCCATTGTCGTTTTGGAGCGTTCGTAATCGGCGGGTAGCATGTCCAATTGGATAATGTCTTCTAATCCATCATTGTTGATATCTACGACATCCATACCCATGGAGTAGAAGGGGATATGGTTGGTATATTCTTTGATCTGTTCTTTAAAGGTACCATCTCCCTGGTTAATGTACAGATAGTCATTTTCCAGGTAATCATTGGCTACTACAATGTCAATAAACCCATCTTGATTGACATCGGACGTACTGAGTCCCAGTCCATAGGCAAAGTTGTCGACGATTCCTGCCTGTAGACCAATTTCAGTGAATTGACCACCGTCATTTCTGTACAGTTTGTCCCGATACAGGTCATTTGCACTTCTTTTGCCCGCCAATACCTGTCGATAGTTTAAAAAGAAATGCTCCGGACGATTGGTGAGGTATAAGTCGAGATCATTGTCGTTGTCCATATCAAAGAAGGAAGCTTGCAGGGAATATCCAATATCTGCTAATCCGTACTCAGCTGCTTGTTCACTAAAACTTAGATCACCATTATTAATGTACAGCAAGTTTCGCCTTTGCGCATCTGTATTCTTCCAGCCGCCGCGAGATACGTAAATGTCTAGCCATCCATCTTGATTGACATCAGCCATGACCACCCCATTATCCCAACCATCAGGATCACCGATTCCAGCCGCTTCAGTAATATCTTTGAATTCGAAACTACCTTGATTCAAGTAAAGCTTGTTTGGAACGTCATTACCCGTAAAGAAGAGATCGGAAAGCCCATCATTATCAATATCTCCGATAGCTACACCCGCTCCATTGTAAACGTAGTTGAATACACCGAAGAAGTTTTGAAAATTCTCTTCGATCCGATTGTTAAAATCTACGCCGCTTGCCGAGGCCTCAATGCGTTCAAACAACGGATTGGTGGGAGGTGCTTCGGCTGGTTCGGGCGCCCCGCAACTGAGCAGAAGACCTATAAGTAAACTGCCCAGGATGTATTTAATATTTGGTAAGATCAACATTACACTATTGTAAAACTCCATACTATGTCTTTTTCAAGCCCTAGGCTTCCGAAGTCTTAAAGATTTCGGAAGTCTAGGGCTAATCTAGAGCCTGAGCTCCCTCCCCAAAGTCACCAATTCCACAGGCTTCCAGTAAAACATATGATTAGTTCTGTAGAAGATATGATCTCAGAATGCAAAATATTGGTCATATACCAGATGCTCACCTACCCTACTCTCGGATCAAAACATATAAATGATGGTTTTTTAAGCCGATAACCATATGTAGTATCTATTAAACCAAAAGTTACCTGCAATAATTTCAAATCCAAATACCTTCACTTATGCCTTTCAGCCAAACTTCACCCATTACTTTTTAAGCCAAATTGACTTAACAGTTTCTTTAAATAAGCTTTCAATAAAATCATTGGTTTATGTCAAAACTTAGCAAACGTGCCAAATTGAGCTGTCTTTTCCTGCTGTTCTTCGGGATAGGACTGGGAAATTTGGCTGCTCAAAACTTTACGGTGACTGGGACGGTGACCGACGAAAACCAGGAGACGCTAATCGGCGTGAACATTCTGGTTGAGGGAACCCCTACCGGTACGGTAACTGATATAGATGGGAACTATAGATTGGAGTTGCCAGATCCAAATTCCAGATTAGTTTTCTCTTACACCGGATATGCAGATCAAATTGTTGCTGTAAATGCAAGATCCAATATCAATGTAATCTTACTGCAGAGTGCCTCCACTTTAAATGAAGTGGTAGTGATTGGATATGGGGAGGTCAGTAAACGAGACCTAACTGGCGCTGTATCTTCCGTAAAGTCGGAGGAATTGGATCAATTGAAGCCCATTTCTTTTGAATCGGGTTTGGCGGCCAGAGCAGCCGGTGTGCAGGTAGTAACCACCCAAGGTGGTCCGGGAGAGAGTGTGAAAATTAGAATTCGAGGGGGTACCTCTATTAATGCGAGTAATGATCCGTTATACGTGATCGACGGTTTTGCGATCGAGGGTAGCGCCATCGGAACTGGTCTTGGGATCGGGAATAGTTCTACCAGCCCGCTAGCCGGATTGGATCCCAGTAGTATTGAATCTGTGGAAGTATTAAAGGATGCTTCTGCCACCGCTATTTATGGATCAAGAGGGGCAAATGGTGTTATTCTAATTACCACGAAAAAGGGACGAAAAGGGAAAACAGAGCTGGATTTTGAAACTTTCCAAAGCTTTGGAAATGTAGCTCGTCCCATTGAATTGTTGACTGGACAAGAGTATGTGGATTGGTTCAATGAATTTGCGCCCTGGAATCCCAATGATCCTACTGGGCAATTTGTGGGCTCCTACCGGGATCAATTTGGTAATGATATCGATCTAAATGACCCAAGAGTAATCGTGACCAACTGGCAGGATGAGGTCATGCGGACTTCTTCTGCCTCTAACTACCGCCTTTCCTTGCGTGGCGGTACGGACAAATCTCGATTGGCCGGTGCGGTGCGTTACCTAAAGCAAGATGGTATCATCCAATCTTCGGATTTTGAACGCGTAAGTGCGAACCTGAACTTCGACCAAGATATCAATGATCGCTTGAAAGCTGGGGTGAACATTAGCTTAGGTGCGAATACTCGGAACGGTGTGGTATCCGCAGCTTCTGAAAATGCTAACGGTCGTAACGGTATCATCACCAGTGCTATCTTATTCAGCCCAGTGCAAGGTTTGACCAGATTCAATGATGCAGAATATGATGAAAATGGTAGGTTGGTTTCACTGAGAAGTGGAGATATCAACAATCCTAATCTTTCCTTGAATGGGAATACGAATCAAACGCGGGAAATCCAGTCCTTTGGTAATGTTTTCGTGTCTTATCGACTCGCCCGTAGTCTGACGTTTAAGTCAGCCATCCGTGCTAACTTCTATAGCAGCAAGGGCCAGGCTTACTATTCTGAGCGCTTCGGATGGGGACAAACGGCCAATGGTCGTGCTTTTACCAGAGCAAATAACAGTGGTGGTTTGACTTATGAGCAGAGCCTGTCTTATAACCAGAACTTCAAGAATCACAAAGTCAATGCGGTAGCCGTTTATGAGCAACAGGAGAGCTTCTGGGAGTCGCTATTGTCACGTTCCACCGGTTTCAACCTACCTGGTGTTAACTTGGACAATCTAGCCACAGCAACCGAAACTTTGGCTTCAGAATCGACTCGCTCCGATAACGCACTTCAATCTTTCCTAGGCCGGGTGAATTATACTTTCAAGGATAAATACATCTTAACCTTAAGTGGTCGTTATGACGGATCTTCACGATTTGCGGAAGGTGCGAAATGGGGATTCTTCCCATCGGCAGCACTAGCATGGCGATTGGGAGATGAGGCGATTTTGAAGGATAGCAAAGTCCTAAGTGATGCCAAGATCAAGGTGAGTTATGGCGAGACGGGTAACACTCAGATTGGTTCTTTCCGATCTCTACCTGCGGCAGGCTTCTCTAGCTACATTTTCGCTGGCGATGTCTTGACTGCCGGTATCTCGACCAACCGCTTGGCTAACCCTGGCTTGACCTGGGAAACGACTTCACAAGCGGATGTCGGACTTTCTCTTTCTTTCTTTGACTACCGATTCAACCTTAATGTAGACTATTACAATAAGGATACTCGAGACCTGTTATTGGAAGTACCCCTTCCTGGTAATGCTGGATACGATTTCTCTTTCCAGAACTTAGGTAAGGTTAGAAATGAAGGTTTGGAAATAGCTTTTACCTCCACCAACATCACCTCCAAAAACTTTAGATGGAGCACCAACTTTAACATCAGTTTCAATCAAAACACAGTACTAGACCTAGGTGATGCAGATGAATTCTTTGTACGTGCAATCGGTGATAACCAAATCAATAACGACTATGTGATTCGTGTAGGCGAATCTCTAGGTTCTGTTTTTGGACATCGCGTAGCAGGCGTCTACAACTTCCAGGACTTCGTTGAGTTTGACGGAATGTCGGATGCGGATGCAGCTGCTAAAATGCGTGCGGATGCTAAGGAAATGGGAATAGCCTATTACGATATTTTCTACACCTTAAAAGATGGAGTAGTAACTACTGGTGGTTCTACTCAGTTTCGTCCAGGTATGCCAAAGTTTGTGGATACCAATGGAGATGGCATTGTGAATGATGATGACCGTACGATCATCGGTAATACGCTACCAAAGCACTTTGGAGGACTTACGAATAATTTCAGCTATAAGAATATTGACCTTTCTGTATTGGTTTCCTGGTCTTATGGAAATGATATCTACAACAAGAATTTGAACAAGGGGAATGCCCAGGCTATTCCTTTCTTCAACAAGTATCGCCAAGTTCGTGATCGTTGGACACCAGATAATCCTAACACGAATATTCCTGGTATCTGGGGTGATGGAGACGGTGGATTCACCAGTAGCGCCTACGACACTTTCCTAGAAGATGGTTCTTTCGTTCGCCTGAGTAACATCACTTTGGGATACAATCTCCCAAGAACAGCACTGGCTCGTATTGGTTTCCGCTCATTAAGAGTCTATGCCTCTGCTGACAACCTTTATGTTTGGACGAATTATACAGGCTATGATCCTGAAGTAAGTGTAGGCTTCAATCAGCTTACGCCTGGCTTGGACGTGGACTCTTATCCAAGACAGCGCACCTTCCGATTTGGCTTGAATGTAGGATTATAATTCTCTTTCCTTAAAGATTAAAAGACACTACAAGATGAAAAATAAAATATTCAACATATTTCTTCCATCCGCTGTAATGCTGCTGCTGTTAGCTGCTTGTAGCGATGACTTTCTAACAGAAAAACCTACCACTTTTGTAAACCCTGATACCTTCTTGGAGGATACGCGCTCCGCTGAGATCTTTCTGACCGGTGCCTATGATGCCATCCAACACGTGATTTCGGCCGGAGGTAATGGCCGTGATGGAATGGGAATCCACTGGGGAACCATTGCTACCGATGAGGTAGTTGTTCCTGGCTGGGCTGGCGACCGTAAACGTATGTTCTTGCAACAGGTAACTCCTGGCAATGTAACGGTTGGCCGTCTTTGGAGATCCTTGTATCGAGCGGTAAATGTAACCAATAGTGTAGTAGATCGCATTGGAGCGATGACAGCTGATCAGATTGATCAAGAGGACAAAACTCGCATGATTGCAGAGGCTCGTTTTCTGCGAGCTACCTTGTATTTTGATCTAGTAGCAGCTTGGGAAAACGTACCGCTAATTGTAAATGAGGTAGTAAGTCTGGATAATCTGGATGTACCTCAATCTTCTGCAGAAGAGGTGTACAATTTCATTGTGGAGGATTTGTTATTTGCTGAGACTAACCTAGTTGCAGAGCAAGGCGGCGGTAGAGCTACAAAAGGTGCAGCTCAGGCGATGTTGGGTAAGGTGTATCTGCAGATGACCGGGTTCCCATTGAATCAATCAGACAAATTTGCCCTTGCGGCTGAAAAATTGGATGCGGTAATGAACAGTGGCGTTTATGACCTATTACCTGTTTACTCCAATGTATTTGACTTAGACAATGAGCAAAGCAAAGAGATGGTTTTCTCCATTGGTATGGATGGTCCGGGCCTTGGAGAGGGTGGCCTTCTAAGTACCTTCTATGGTCCGAATGGTAGTGTAAACAATGGTGGTGGCTGGGGTACCTGCTATATCAACCAAGAGTTTGAGGCGACCTACGATCGCGATGATGTTCGACTGAAGCAAAACGTTGCCAAGCACAATCAAAATGCTGACGTTTTTGTAGATGGTAACAATCCAGTAAGTTGGAGAGGTTGGAAGCACCATGCTGCTAAGCCTAACAACTACGCGAACGATACTCCATTCGACAATCCGTATATCCGCTATGCCGATGTGCTTTTACTATATGCTGAGGCAAAACTTGGACAAGGTCAACTTAGCCAGGATATCATTGATCAGACCGTGAATCGAATTCGGGCTAGAGCCCGTGGGACTGCCGACGCGGTACCAGATATGGTAGCTGGCACAACAGAACAAATGGCCGAGGAACTGCTGAGTGAACGTCGTAAAGAGCTTTGCTTGGAAGGTTGGAGAAGGTTTGACCTGGTTCGTTTCGGAAAGTACAGAGAGCGCGTATTAGCTATCGATCAAGGCGGCTGGAGTACAGCCGGAAATCCAGGCCCTAACTACGAAGACCATGAGATTAGATGGCCTATTCCAGAAACGGAATTGGTATTGAATAGCAGTTTGAAACAAAATCCAGGCTACTAAGCACTAAGGTTTTCAAATCTAAAAAAAATTAAAATGAAGATATATAACTTGAGATATTACAGTAGCCTCTTGCTATGCGGAGCTATTGTACTCTTCTTAGCGGCTTGCGACGAATTCGATATTCGCGAAGGTATCCGAGAAGTCGAGTTCAAGGTTACCGCCAATACTTCCTTAATTACGGAAGGAGAAAGCATCACATACTTTGATTCCTCGCTCAATGTAAGTAGTAGAGTTTGGACTTTCGAAGGCGGAAATATTGCTACTTCTGACCAGGCTCAGCTTGACGTAAATTATCCAACCGCTGGCCGATATGGTACCACTTTGGAAGTTACTTTTACGGACGGAGGAACAAAAGATCGCCTATTCTATGTAGACGTTGAACCACAGGTAGCAGCAGACTTTGATGCCAATCTTCGTACCATTGTAGTAGGAGGACAAGTGGAATTTACAAACCTAAGTACCGGTTTGGATAATCAAGCCAATGTCTTTGCGATTAATGACGATACACGAGAAAAGGAGGCTCCAGTTTATCAATGGACCTTTGAAGGCGGATCGCCTGCTACTAGTACAGATGAAAACCCGGTTGTAAACTACCCGAATACGGGAACGTTCAGGGTTTCTTTGGTATCTACTCGTTACGCTCCTGAAAATGTGGGGATCGTAGAAAAAGTAGGATTCATTAATGTAGTAGACGTGAATGTGATTTCTCCCGCTACCGTTACACTTACGAAGTTCGGGTCTCAACTGAATCTGGCCTATCCAGAAGGCTTCAGTACCATCCCTGATGATGAACTGGGCAACTTCTCTTTATCCGTAGATGGAAATGATAGCCCGGTCTCATCCATTAGTATTGATGCCAATGATGATAAGGTACTTGTACTTACCCTAACGAACCCAATTATTGAGGATAATTCTTCCATTGTACTCAACTATGGAGGTGGCAGTCTTTTTGCGACCTCTGGTTCCTTAGCTGCGCCCATCATTGATTTCAACGTGACCAATTCGGTAGTAAATCTTTGGAGTGGTAATGTTGGCTTCGAAGAAGGAGCTGCTGGTGCTTTCCCTCCAAACTGGGGGACTTGGAATCCAACACAGGGGGTGAATAATAACGAATTCTATGAAACAACAGAAGAGGATGTGAAAGTGGGGGCACGTGCCTTGAAGATTTCTTATGATGGTTCTGGTGATCAGTGGATCTTGGATAACAAAGCTCCAGCAGATGTAATTCCTGGTGGCAATTATCGAGTTACCTTCTGGGCCAAATCAACTATGGATGGTGCCATTTTCGATATTCGAGTAATCGAGAATGGTTGGGCCGCTGCCAATGATCCTCAAGATGTATCCCTTACTGCGGAATGGCAACAGTATTCCTTTGATTTTGTAGCCAATGATGCAGGGTCTATCAACCGTAAAGTTTGGTGGCAGTTGCCTGGCTCCGCTGAGTCCTTCCAGGTGTACGTAGATGATCTGAAATTGTACTATTTGGACTAAAGAACCAAAGTTTTTTGTAATAATTCCCGAGCAGGGGATGTAATTGATGCGAGACTTCTGGGGCGATTGGGCTTTAGAAGTCTCGTTTTTATATCGCTATGACTAAATTCTTTAAGTATTACCAAGCCCTAGCGCTTTTGATAGGCACGGCTGCTTCATTAATGAGCCAGGAGAACGCTTTTGTTGATGTTTCGGCAGGGGTAGATCTCTTTTCTTTCGGAGGTGTACAAGGCATTGCCGTTGGTGATTATAACAATGATGGCTTTGATGATTTCTACGTTTGCGCAGATGTGGGCCAGAATAAGCTCTTTCGCAATAATGGGGATGGTTCCTTTACGGAAGGGGCGGAAGATCTAGGGCTAGCCATTGCGGCTAAAAGTAAAAGTGCGATATGGGGAGATATCAATAATGATGGTTATCTAGATCTCTATTTGGCAAACCTAGCCAGCAATGACCAGCTTTTTCTCAATCAAGGCGATGGAACTTTCCAAGACATCACCAGCCAGGCCGGTATCGAGAACTGGGAGAATCCTAGCTCCGTGAATATGGCCGACGTGGACAATGACGGTTATCTCGACATTTACATATCCAATCTGGCTGCAGAAAATATCCTGTATCTGAATAAACAAGATCTTTCCTTCCAAAACTATACGCAGCAGTCCGGTGCTACGGATACCGGAAGTTCAATGGGGTCGATCTTCTTTGACTACGATAAGGACGGCGATCAAGACTTATTTCTTACGCATGATCATGCCGAACCTAGCTTGCTGTATCAAAATGATGGGACCGGTCATTTTATCGAGGTCAGCGAAGCCGCTAATGCCAATGTACAAGGTCTAGGGATGGGGGTAGATATAGGCGATATCAACCAGGATGGCTATTCTGATATCTATATCACCAACTTATTCAAGAATACCTTATTGCTGAACAAGGGGGATGGGACTTTCGAGAATATATCGGCTAGTGCTGGCATTGAGGACTATGGCATGGGGTGGGGCACTACTTTTATCGATTTTGATCGAGATGGCTGGGTAGATATTTATGTGGCGAATGATTCAGAGTTTTCACCCTATCCCAATGTGCTTTATCGCAATCAGGGAGATAATACCTTCCTTGCCGTGGAGCTGCAAAAGGATATTAGTAGTAATGCACAAAGCTATGCGGCTGTCTGTCTGGATTTTCAACAGGATGGTCAATTGGACCTGGCGCTTGCCAATCGAGGGGAAGAAGATCACTTTCAGCTTTTCGAAAATGCCAATCTTGCTGGCAACTGGATAGGCGTGAAACTCCGAGGTATGCAAAGCAACTCCGATGCCATCGGCAGTAAGCTACGGATTGTGGATGAACTGGGCCATATTCATTATCGAGAATTAACAGCTGGACAGGGGTGGACTAGTCAGAATAGTAGTATACTCTATGTGGGGCTCGGAGCTGCTAACTCCATTGATAGTTTGAGTGTTTATTGGCCTTCAGGTTTGACCCAACAACTAGACGGCCCTCCTATTAATCAGTACTACACGATTATTGAAGGGGAATTGCCTATGGAAGGTGTCATTGCCAAGCCATTGCTAACCACCACTACCCTACCCGTTGCCAAAGCAAGGAAACTAGAATTTGCCGTTTTTCCCAATCCCACCAAGAATCAAGTGAAACTTCAGATTAAGGCCAAAGCGCTACCAGGCCTAGAGCTTAGAATCTTTGACGGATTGGGTACACTATTGCATACCCAATCCATCAAAAAAGAAAGGCGGCTGCACCAGCAGCTAGATCTGGACCTTACTTCCTTTTCATCACATAAGCTTCTGCTTTTGCAGCTGCGTACAGCCGATCAGGTCGTGACAAAAAAGGTG
>CAJXPD010000133.1 GCA_913057785.1 uncultured Lewinella sp.
CCCATTCGGAGGTACGTACTCGTAGCGGGGGCTGTTCTTGCTGTGCTACCTCCAAGATAACTGCGGCTACCTCAGCACCCGTTTGATACACCTGTGCGGCCCCTTCTCCTGCCCGGGCTTGCGTACCAGCAATGTACTGTTGAAAAATCGGCAAATACTCTCCCGAAGCCAATTGCCCTTCCGCGGAAGCGGTATTAGCAATAGCCGATTTCATAAATTCTGTGCTAATTCCTCCAGGCTCCACAATACTAAATTGGATGTTGAATGGATCGCTGACATAGGCTGCTAGGCTTTCCGTGTAGCCTTCAACGGCAAATTTGGCCCCGCAGTACAGCTCATTGAATGGTTGTCCTACGAGCCCTCCCACGGAAGTAATATTGATAATGTGCCCGGAGCGTTGCTTTCTCATCTGTGGGATAACTGCTCTACAACAATAAACCACGCCGAGGTAGTTGACGTCCGTTACCCATTTAATTTCCTCAATGCTAGCTTGTTCCGTCGTTTTACCAAAACCGGCACCTGCATTATTAATGAGCATATCAATTTTTCCATCTGCTGTGATGATGGTATCAACGGCAGCCTGAATCGAATCTAAGTCGGTAACATCCAGTTGAATCAAGTGAATGTCCAAATCTTCTGCGGCTGCCTGCTCCTTCAGTTTCTCCCCTTTGGTGAGGTTTCGCATGGAGGCATAAACTTTGAATCCATTTTTGGCAAAAAGCAATGCGCTTTCATAGCCTACCCCACTGGAGGTCCCTGTTATCAAGACATTTTTCTTCATGTGATTTCTTTTTTGGAATGAACGTTCATTCCACATATGATTTAAAAAATTTTAAGCCTTAACTGCATCCCAAGTCAATCGCAATTGATTGTCCATACTTTTGGCGGATGCCTTCCCTTGTTGGTTGAAGTGCCATCTCAAATGGGATAAGATGGTCCCTCCTAGAAATTGTAATAGTTCGTTTACGGCGATGTCTTTGATTATGCCCTCTGCTTGGCCTTGCTTCAGCAACCGAATAACTGGCTCGATGGCTTGATAGCCGAAGGCCCTGGTCTCTTCTGTAATAATCGGGGAGGCCTGCAATTGCTCCATAAACTGGAAATACAGTGGCCTCTGCACGAAAAAATCTATCGCCGCCCTGTAGTACAGCTCAAATTGAGTCTTGACCGGTTCATCATGGAATAATTTCTCCAAGATCATGGCTTCCTGCTGCTTGATATCCGCATAGATGGCGTTGATCAAGGCCTCCTTATTCTCAAAGTGATTGTAAATGGTCCCCATCCCGGTTTTTGCTGCGGTAGCAATAGCTGACATGGGAGCGGCATGAATACCTTTCTCCACCAATAGCTGCAGGGCAGCTTCAATTATTTGCTGCTTTTTGTCCACGGCGCAAATGTATGAGATTGGAATGAACATTCCAAGTTGACATAAAGTATTTGCGATTTAGCACATTTTGATTCAGCAAAAAAATACTGGATAACAACCAACAATTTCTTCCTTCAGCTTTGCTTTTTTACTGTGCCTATTGGTAGCTGAATGCGGGCGGACAAGCACAAAAGTGGATCACTGATGGCAACAAGGGCATTACCTACCTACAATTGACAGACTCCTATCTTCCCATTTATCTTCCTCAGGGACATGATGTAAATTTTTGTAAAAAAAATAACCGAAGACCGAAAGAAATTGCCAGAAAAGGAATCTAACTGAACATAAATGAATTCAATTCTTAAAAATTTGAACCAATGAAATACTTCAGAACAGGATTCCTATTTCTTCTTTTGGGAGCTATTGTTTTAACCTGGTCTTGTAAAAAGGATGAAACCTGCGTTGAAACCACTTGGTATGAAGACGCCGACGAGGATGGCTTAGGTAACCCAACGGTTAGTATGACCGCCTGCGAGCAACCAGACGGCTTTGTTGCGGACAACACGGATACCGATGACACCGGTGGGAGCTACACACTACACGCAGCTTTTGAAGAGTTTGACAGCGAAAACTTTACGATCTACCTTGACGGTGCTGAAGTAGTGATAGAATCTAATGGCCTACCGAACCACACTTCCCCCTACTGGTCAAATACCAATGAACGTACCATTAATGGTCCGATGGGTGCCCATACTACCCCTGCAGCGGCTGTGGATCATCCCCTATTTGTGGACCCAACGGCAACCTCTTTTAACCAGATGGCACCTGGGAATATTGATGACTTTAACGGTTCCTACACCTTGCGCGTACCGATTAATCCTGAACTAGCAGCTAATTCCTCTGCTACAGGTTTAGGAGCAATAGGCATTGCGATCAGTGGCTCAATGATCTACAATGACCAGGAAGGCCCCAATGTACCTTTAGATGATGCGGTGGTTTCACTAGATTACAATGGAGCACATACCGGCCCCCAGAGCTATCATTACCACCTAGAGCCTAAGGCCTGGACGGATGATGATGGTAACTTGATCGGGATAATGTCCGATGGCTTCTTTTTATATGGACGTAGAGATTATGATGGCAGTTATCCAACCGATTTGGATGCTTCTGGTGGTCACTTTGGCCCGACCCCTCATAATCCTGATGGGGAGTATCACTATCATGTTCAAAACGAGTTGTATTTAAATCAGTACTATATCTTATTTCCAGGAGACCTTCAAGGGACACCAAATGATATTCGATAAACTTTTCGGGCTGCTTTTAGTATTGACCTGCTTAAGTGCTTGTGAGAATTCCATCCCCAAGCCAGTGCCGGTCAATGCCAAAACTGATGAGTTCATTCATCAAGATTCACTCGTATTGGTTCCTGAAAGAGGACTTGTCCATTATTTGGGCAAGCCCTTTTCCGGGGCGGCTGTCTCTTTTTACCCCAATGGAAATATCGCTGTGCGAAATGAATATGCAGAGGGTAAGAAGCATGGAGTATGTAGCAGATGGTTTGTCGATGGTACTATCAGCTATGAGAGCGAATATAGTAAGGGCAAAAAGCATGGTAGTACCAAAACGTGGTGGAGGAATGGCAACATTCGTTCTGCAGCACAATTGAAAGAAGGAACCGCTCAAGGGCTTCAAAAGCAATGGTATAAAAGTGGTGCTTTATTCAAGGTAAGGAATATAGTCGATGGAAAGGAAGAAGGATTGCAGCAGTCCTGGCGGGAGAATGGGAAGCTGTACAATAACTACGAAGCTAAAAATGGTAGGATTTTTGGCTTGAAAAGGGCTGAACTGTGCTTTGAGTTGGATAATGAGAAAATTACTGCGAGCATTGGGGACTGACATGTACCGGGTCAAACAAACTAATAAGCCGTAGGTCCCCTAGTTCCATTTAACTATTTTCCGCATTTTCTTCTCCTGGATGCTACCATATTTAACTGGCAACAGTTTGATAATATATTTCTGTTATTGATTAGGTTTTCAATTAGTTCTTAAAGCCTCCTTACATCAATAGCTCCTAACGGAAACCGGGTTTCGGGTCCAAACTAAGACACCTACTGATTGAATTACATGTTTTCTCCTTTTTACCTCCGACAACTAGGCGATTCTAACTTGCCCCTAGACCTTGCGCAGGATTGTCTAAAAAAAATCTATCCCTTGCGCAGGATTTCCACATTACCGTGGTCTAAATGGAAAATGGTCAGAAAAATATCAGTAATCAGCGTTTGATTCGGTGACTCAGTACAGGCCAGAAATACTACAAAACGATTTCTTGGATAACGACCTTCAAATTCTGCAAGCTATTGCCAGTGGAAGGCAGCAGGCATTTAGAATGCTCTATGCGCGCTATGCGGATAGAGTATACAATATAGCTTTAAGCTATACGAAGAATGCAGAAGATGCAGAGGAAATTGTGCAAGATGTTTTTGTGAAAATTCATAAAAGTGCCTCGATGTTCAAAGGGCAGTCGGCGGTCAAAACCTGGATTTACCGCATTGCGATCAATGCTACCCTTAACTATCTGAAAAAGCAGCAACGCTTTACTGTATTCAAGAGTACGTTTTCCAGGACTAAAAGTGTTGAATTTAACCATCCGGGCGTTCTACTAGAAAACAAGGAAAACGCGGCACGATTGTACCAAGTAATAGATGGTCTACCAGATAGCCAGAAAACAGCTTTTATCCTAAGCTATATTGAAGATCTTCCCCGAAAAGAGGTAGCTCATATCATGGAAACGTCTCTAAAAGCAGTGGAATCCCTGTTACATCGCGCCAAAAGAGATATGCGGATAGAATTAGAAAAGATCTACCCACATCGCAGGAAAATTAAGAAGTAGCTGCACTTTTAGTGATCTAAAAGAGTATTAATCCATAACAACCAGACTAATGAATGAAGAAAAAGAACAATGGATGGAAGATGTCTTCCAAAGTATGAAGGGCAGTCGTCGGGCTCAACCCCGTCCTACTCTATTGGCCAAAATTGAGAATCAAATCGCAGCGGCAAAAATGATTCCCTTGCAAAAGTGGCGTTATGCGGTGGCAGCAGCGGCCTTATTGTTATTTGTCAATGTCGCAGCTTTGCTGATTTATCAGAATACTGGAGAAGCTCGTTCAGAAGTAGCTGCCGCGGACGCATATAGCGAATCTCTAATCTCAAGTTTTCAAATCTATGAATAATGAGCCAACTTACTTTCTATAAATATGCGACTTGGGGGCTGCTGGTTTTAAATATAGCTATTGTAGCCTTTATGTTTCTCATGAGGCCTGGACCTAGATCTCGACCGACCGCTTCCTCTAACAATTTCCGAAATGAGGTAATCCGGGCACTTGGTTTGACGGAAGATCAAGAAAATACCTTTAAGCAATTAGCTGCAGAACATAGCCAATCCTTGCGAGCCATTAGTGAGCAACAGCAGGGGCTACTTCCTCCCTACTTTAAAAGCCTGAGCGATTCTTCTAAAAAGATTGATGAGGAAGCGATCTTACGGCAATTCGAGCAATTGGAACGCCAAAAGATAGAAATAACTCATCAACACCTGCTGGATGTTAAGTCAAGGTTGCGGGGGGAGCAACTAGCTAATTTTGATAGTTTCATGGATAGATTTATTGATAAACTCCTGTTAGATAATGGAAGGAAACCACCACCTCCGAAGAAGAGGAGATAATGAAGATGAAAACAAGCTGGTCCTTCTGTCAAGGTGCAGCGGCGAAAGATGCCAGGCTTGTGATGACTGAATCCCTATCATCTTCCTAAAGATTTGCCCAGCGATGCTACCTATTATCTTCCCACCGAAATAGGCCCAATCACTAGAAAATCGCTTGTGTAGACGCCTAATGTTGATCTGAAGTAAAAGGTTTTTTCAAAAAAAGCATTTTCCACCGCAGGATTTGAAAACGCCAACGGTCTAAGGAAAAATTTACTTCAAATTAATGTGTATGAAATATTGGGTTAACATTATTTTTTTGCTGTCTACAACACTTAGTTGTGCTCAGGGTTTTTACGATTTGAACACCATTCAAACCATAGAAATCACTTTTGCCGAAAGTAACTGGGACCAACTAATGGATGCGGCCTATTCCGCAGATGCGGGATATATCATGGCGCAAAGTGTTACCATCAATGGGGAAACCTTTGATAGCATCGGGGTGAAATACAAGGGTAATAGTTCCTATCGAGCGAACCAAGTTAAAAACCCTTGGCATATCGAATTAGATACGTATAAAGAACATGACTACGATGGCTATACGGACATCAAGCTGGCGAATGCCTACAATGACCCTTCCTTCCTTCGGGATGTATTGGGATATCACATACTGAGGCAGTACATGGATGCCCCGCTGGCCAATTATGCCAACCTGTATGTGAACGGGACCTTAATTGGTCTTTATAGCAATACAGAATCCATTTCAAAGAAGTTTGTTAATAGACGTTTTAACTCAAATGACAATGCATTTTTCAAGTGTAGCCCACCAGATGGTGCCGGACCGCAAGCCAATGATTTTCCTAATTTGGTTTATCTGGGGCAAGACAGTACTGCTTACTATGATGCCTATGAGTTGAAATCTAATGAGGGTTGGCAAGAATTGATTGACCTTTGCGATACCTTGACTAATCACATCGGGAGCATCGAAAAAATACTGGATGTGGATAGAGCGCTGTGGATGCTTGCCTTCGACAATGTCATTGTCAACTTGGACAGCTACATTGGCGTGTTTTCCCAAAACTATTATTTATACCGTAGTGATTATCAACGATTCCTTCCCGTCGTCTGGGATTTGAATGAATCTTTCGGCGTATTCTCCCAGACAGGTACAACTAATCTCAATAATACTACTGCTAAGCAGCAGATGTCTTATTTGCTTCATCAAAATGACAGTGATTTCCCGCTGGTCCAGCAATTGTTGAGTGTGCCCATGTACAGGCGCATGTACCTGGCTCATATGAAAACAATCCTACTGGAAAACTTTGACAATGACGCTTATTATACCACTGGCGAATCCTTGCAAAGCCTAATTTCATCTGCTGTACTAGCCGATGGAAATAAATTTTTCACCTACGCTAATTTCATTGATAACCTCACCTCCGATATTGGTGGCGGCGGCCCGGGCGGCGGTGGCGGTCCAGGTGGCGGTGGTGGTGGTGGTGGCGGAGGAAATTCGAGCCCAGGGATTACCAATTTAATGGATGGAAGAACTGATTATCTCCTAGGACTTTCCGCTTTTACCCAGGCCGAACCTGCTATATCTGCTATTACTTTTTCCGATCCTAACCCTATTATTAATGCTACCGTCTCAATTACTGCTTCGGTCTCGAATGAAAATGCAGTTTATATGGGGTACCGGAATGATTCCACGGCTCCTTTTTCTAGGGTGCAGATGTATGATGATGGCGCACATAGTGATGGCGCGGCCAATGACGGAGTGTATGGTGTAGCTTTAGAGATCACCAATGCTTTTACTCAATATTATGTCTATGCCGAAAATGACAATATTGGGAAATTTTCTCCGGAACGGGCAGCATATGAATATCATACTATTACCGCTACCTATACCAACCCCACTCTTGGCGATGTAGTGATCAATGAGTTCATGGCCTCCAATGATGCTAGCCAGGCCGACCAAGATGGAGAATTTGATGACTGGATCGAGTTGTACAACAAGAGCACTTCTGCCATTGATCTAGAAGGGTATTATCTCTCTGATGATGCGGAAGACATAATGCAATGGGCTTTTCCTGAGGGTACGGAAATAGCAGCGAATGGCTACCTCATCATTTGGGCTGATGATGATGATCAAGCAGGGCTTCATACCAACTTCAAATTGTCAGCCGCAGGCGAGTCTGTTCTACTGGCAGACCCTTCGGGGATGGTCATTGATGAAGTTAGCTTTGTCAACCAGACCACTGACATTTCTTACGGGCGACTTCCTAATGGTACGGGAGATTTTCAGTCTATGAACCCGACCTTCAATGCGCAGAATACTGGAACGACAAGTACCGTGGAATTGGGGGAGGAAACGCTTGTGCTGTATGCCTATCCCAATCCAGTTAATCATTCTTTTTATCTGGAAATAACTGGTGAAGAGCAAAGAGAAAGATTGGTTTCAATCTACGATTTACAGGGTAGGAATGTTTATCAAGAAACTATTTCTAAGCAGGAGCAAATAGATGTGTCAAATTGGGTCGCCGGGATGTACATCGTGCGGGTTGATCATGCATTCTTGAAGGTAGTGGTGGATTAAAAAAATGGACTCATGTTTGATATAGATTTAATGAACTACAACCCGGAGACACCTTCTTTTTTCGTTATGCTCATAACGGCATTGCTGGCTTTTTTCCTGTCTTCTTTGATAGCCATTACTTATGAGTACACGACAAAAAGTATCTACCGGAAAGCTCATTTTTTACAGTCTTTGTCATTAATCGGAATTGTGGCTGCCACCATTTTACAAGCTATCGGCGAGAGTGTGGCTATTGGATTGGGCATCATCGGTGCCTTATCCATTATTCGTTTCAGAACTTCCCTGAACGATCCGCGCAACATCACCTTCATGTTTGCTTCCTTGGGCGTTGGTATAGCCTGTGGAGTGATGGGGTTTGCCATAGCGTTGACGGGAACACTAGTGTTTTGTTTCGGCGCCTTCATTCTACGCTTTTCCCCATTAAGCGATGCCAATGAACTGATCGGTACCTTGAGATTACGTATCTCCAAAGGAGAGCAATTTCAAGACATCATTGAAAAGAACCTAGGCCTTCTTTGCAGAAACTTCGAACTAGATCGTCTAAGATTCCTCAATCCGAAAAAAGCTGAGGATACCCTACCCGACCAAGAGACAGAAGTCGTAGCGGTGAGCAGGGAAGAAATGCAAGAGCTTGTCTACTTGATACGGCTGAAAAGCACAACAACTGTAACAGCTTTAGAAGAGAAGATAAGAGGAATAAGTGGGTTGGAAAGCCTACGATTAGACTTTCAAAAACAACCAACTAAACTGTGATTTGTATGACGAACTTCAATATGTTCTATGTTACGGTGATTACTACTGGTCTCTTTCTGTTCTTGGTTCTTCGACCGGATTTTCACCAAGAACTTTCGTTTTATGGTTTTGCTGAAAGTAGAGCTACCGAGATCAATTACAATTATCCGGTGGTTGTAGATAGAATCCTAGTCAAACCGGGGCAAATGGTGGAGGCAGGGGAGGTACTCTTGCATCTATCAAGACGAAAGTCCAAGGAGTTCCTAGCGGACCAAGACTTTCGCATTGCGGAATTGAAAGCTAAGGCAGCGCTGTGGGAGCAGAAGCTGAAAAACCAAATAGAAGAGCTAACCATCGATCAGCAAACTCGCCTAGCTGAGATAGAGGGGAAAATACAACGAACAGAAAAGGAATTGGCCTACAAAAAGTCCTTAGTACAAGATCTTCAATCTATTCAGCCTGAGCAACCTACCTATAGTCCTCTGGCAGAATTGCTAGAAAAATACGAAAGGGAGAAAGTAGATTTGAAGTTGCTTTATGATTCCAGAATAACGGGACTAAAAGAAGAAGTTTCATTAGGACGAAGCCCCTATCATGAGCAAATTAAAAGGTATCTCGCCGAAAAAGACTTTGATGAATCTCAAAAGGTGCAACCTATAGTGGTAAGAGCTCCAACCAAGGGCTTGGTGGGTACTGTTTCCTGCAAGGAAGAGGAACATATTCCATCCTATTCTACCCTTTTGACCTTTTACGAGCCACATTCAGGTCTAATTAAGGGGTATGTGCACGAAGATTTGACCTTAGAGGTCAAATTAGGCCAGGCATTTACCATTTCATCACTAAAGGATGAACAGGTACAGTATCCCGGAACGGTTATTGGACTAGGATCTAGAATAGTTGAAATCCCCTCTCGCCTTAGAAAAATTGAGACGGTGAAAGCTTACGGTCGTGAAGTACTCATCGAGGTGTGCAAGGATAATTCCTTCCTACAAAAAGAAAAAGTAGGTATTACCTATGGTGTTGAAAACAATACCGATAATCCATAGAGAATGCGGCTATCCATCTTGTTTTTTCTACTTCCTGCCATCTGTTTGGCACAATCCCCTATTGATGCGGAACAGTTCTTTGTGCTTGGCTTATCCAGTTTGGAAGGAGGAGAAAAGCCTGTTGACGAACAGATACGCTTCCCCTGGATTGATCGATATGAACTGCGGACTGAAACCAATGATTTTGATGTCGACAAGCAGGAATATACCCTCAGGCTGTCTCCTAGTACGGCAAGAATACGCAAGGCACAAAAGGCACTCTATGATGAGCTGAAGAACGCTCCTGACCTGAAAGGGCAGGAAATCTATTGTGATCTATTATTAAGGCTGCATATCGACTGGTTGTCACTTTTTATGCTGAACGAAAATAGAAACATCCTGGATGAAAGGGGGATGTTGCTACAGGACCGGCAAACACTCTATGAGAGAATGGCGGGAACCTATGAATTTGATCCAGAAAAACTAGTGAAGCTGCAAACGGAAAAGAGTGACTTTGAGGTGGACAGTAATAAACTAGCCTTGGAGTGGGATTATTTGGTGAATAAATACGGTCTGCAAAATCGGGAAATAGATTTTAGTGATTTTATCACTGTCGAAAACCTTTCTACCTATTTGACCAGTACTATTCTTCTAGGGAGAAACGAGGCCAGCTCGGAGGACCTAGAAACAGAACATAAGCGGCAACTACTGCTCAAAGAAATGGAATTGGAAAAAGCGGAGGAAAAACGTATGATTGATTTCTTCCAGTTGAGGTACAATGGTCCACATACGGACGTCCTCCAGGAAAAACTATCGATAGGACTGGGATTTCAACTTTCTAATTCCGGTAACAAGAAGCTAAAGTTGCAGGAACTACAGATAGAGCAGGAAGAACTTAACCGGAAATCAGCGAGAGACATGCAGGAAAGGCAAGAAAAATTAGCTGTGCTTGCCAGCAAATTACAAAATGACCTGCAGGCTTTTTTCTATTTTCAAAAAATCATGAAGCAGGAACTAGAAGAGCTACAGAAGCTAAGTGGAAAATTATCACCCGATGAAGGTACTTCTCTACTTCTGCTGCTCGACATAGAAGAAAGACACCTTGCCATGCAAATGAAATCCTTAGATAAAAAAGAAGATCTCCTGAAAGCTTACCTGAAGTATTTACACGAGTCTGAAAAAATGTGCCAATCTGACTTTGTTAATTATCTCAATTAGGCACTCGGCCAATAGCTCGACGAGAGGATCAACTTTTTATTTTACTTTAGCATGTTCTAGCTTACCATGTCAGAGTAATAATAGTATCATTAAACTCTTACCCATCCACTCGGGATACTGGTGTGGAGTGATAAAAGTTTAGATCCCTTACTCTTCGAGTTCCATCCAAGTCAATTGTTGCCAGTTGCTTTTTACGAAGTCTTGAGATAGACCAGGGGTCGACCGTCCTTTCTTGATAATCTTTGTGATTTCCTCTGTAAGCTGTTCAACAATTTCTGGATAATCGAAGTATAGATTTTGCGTCTCACCTGGATCTGCTTCGAGATCATACAGTTCAAAGATAGGCTCTCCTGGCCCTGGCTCCACAAAATTGGGCTTCAAAGAGCCGCCAGACCCACGAAACATATTCAACTTCCATTTCCCCTCCCGAATGGCAAAATGGCCGCTAGCTGAATGGTGAATGACTGGCCCTCTTATAAACGCCTCAGATTTTTCACCCCTTAAGGCAGGCAAAAGATTGTAACTATCTTCGGCTGCTTCATCCGGTAAAGCGAGACCGACAATTGCAGCTATGGTAGCCAAAAAGTCAGTTTGGCAGACAGGGGTGTCGATCTGAGAACCGGCCGCAATCCCTGCAGGCCAACGCATCAAGAAAGGCACCCGATGCCCTCCTTCGTAAATGTCCCTTTTCCCTCCTTTAAAATGCAGACTACTGTAATGACCGTGGGTTGCTCGCTGGTATTGATAATTGGTTTCCGCCCCATTATCAGAGGAAAAGATGACCAAAGTGTTTTCTGCAATGCCATGGTAGTCCAGCGCCTTTAGCACCTGCCCTACCCTATGATCAGTCTCTTCCATAAAGTCACCATAGTTTCCACAATCACTCCGACCCTGAAAGTCGGGATGCGTACAATGTGGCAAATGCGGGCTTGTGAGCGGTAAATAGAGGAAAAACGGCTTGTTCTTCTTGCTAGCCTCTTCGATGTAGCTCTCTGCTTTTGCGGCAAAAGTTTCTAATACCAGTTCATCATTGAAGGAAGGAGCAGCTTCAATCCATCCCCCACCCTCTCCAGGCTCTTTGTCGAAGGGAGGTGTCATTCGGTAATCATTCGGTCGGACTGCATCTCGGAAGCTTCTTGGATCAGTCACCTTTTTCTTTTTGGTCCACAAGACCGGCGGATCCAATACTCGGTCATTCTCGAGATAGGTCAGAATGCCATAATTCATGGAAGCGGGTATCCCAAAGAAATAATCAAAGCCATGTTCTATTGGCCCTTCCTTGAAGGGTGCTGACCAGTCTCGGTCTTGGCCTTTCTTTCCCACAAAGTCCATTTGCAGATGCCATTTCCCTATCATCGCGGTTTGGTAGCCTTGATTTCGTAAGAGTGAGGCAATGGTCATTCTCCCCGGTTCTATTAAGCAAGGCCCATCGGCGCCCAATACACCTCTCTTCAAGGAAGTCCGCCAACTATACCGACCAGTCATCAAGGAATATCGGGAAGGGGTACATACGCCGTCACTGCTGTGCCCATCTGTAAAAATCACCCCCTCCTTGGCGATTCGGTCAATATTAGGGGTTTGGAATTTGGCATCCGGATTCAGGGCGCTCACATCGCCATAGCCTTGATCATCGGTGTAGATGATGATGATATTGGGTTTATTGAAAGGCTGAGTACAGCTATATGAGGTAGTTGCCAAAAATACCAAGAACCTAAAAAGGCGGCGAAAAGACGGATATATATACATTGGTGAAAATTTAAACCTTTCCAGAAGTACAGAAGTACATCGGAGAAGTTATGACAATAAAGTCATTTCACCTCGTATATCAGTAGCTTAAAAGGAAAATGGATTAGCTGCCGGGAAATCTATCTCCAATAATTATTAGCTTGGGCAATCGTCGCAAACTCTAAGGCTACCGTTTGACCAATCGCAATGAGCATAGCCGCGTCATTGGCGTAAGTAGGACGCAATCGATCCCGAGCTTCCGCATCAGGTTGAGTCAATTTGATCGTTAGTCGAGCCATTTTGACGGCAAGGGCTCGTCCTTCTTCTGGCGTGTCAGTAATCAAAGAATTGCCAGGTATGAGAATGGTTTGATCAGACATAAATGGATAGAATTAGCAGTTTATGGAATAGTAATTGATAAGTCAAAGCTAGGATAGATTAAGCTGGAAAATAGTGACAATTGTTACTTTATAGCACTTTTATCTTTCGCCCTACCTGCTGTACTTTATTAGTTAGGCTAAGTTTTTTCATTAGCCGGGTAATGACTTCTCTTGACGTGCCCAGGTCATCAGCGAGCTCTTGGTGACTTATTTTCAAGAGGCTATGGTTGGTCATTTCGGCTTTTGTCTTCAAATGCTTGGCCAGGCGTTCCTCAAGATTGTGACAAATGATCTGTTTGGTGGTGTTGAGCAGATCCTGATAATGTTTTTGGTATTCACTCAGCACGATACTACTAAAGGCGGGATATTGCTTCAACCATTGATCTACTTTAACCTTTGGCAGTAGCAGTAGTTTACTGTCTGTTTCTGCTGCAGCGGAAAATGCTGCTGGTTTGTCATTGGAAATGTGGGCAAAACTATAAATGCAGGAACCTCCAGCAGAGATGTAGTACAAGAGAAATTGGATATCCTGTTCGAGACTGAATACCTTGACTGTCCCTTCTAGGATGATCGGCAGATGCCTGATGTACTGCCCTTGTTTGACGATATACGCTCCTGCTAGAAAATCCTTAATGGAGGACTCCCGTTCTATTTCTTCAATCAAACTTTTGTCTAACTGTGGGTAGCAACGACTTAGCAAATCGGATGTCATCTCTTCTCCTTTTTAAAAGCAAATATAAACCAGGCACTTAAATACTAGCAAACTCAGTTAGCTGGCTGGAAGGCCTACTTCTGCACTAATTTTTGACAAGGCACCAGTTTTTCCAGTTGATCCTCTGTTGCCAGATTGATCATGCGTTTTGAAAATTGAAGTGGCACCGACGTTACTGAAAATTCATCCTTTGCCAGATAGAGAATGGAAGATTGCTCAATCACTAATTTATATTGCTCCTGATTAGCCTGGATGAGTTCTTGGAGTAAGACCGCTTTTTGCTGCTGGCGCAACACCTCGAATTTCTTTGCCAATTGATCATTTAGTTGTTCGTAGCTACGGCGCTTCGCTCCAGCTACCATCAGATTTGTGCCATTTTTCTCTTTCTTTGGAACATTGATCAATTGCTTATAGAGCTGATGAAACTGAGAAGATATCGTATCTAGCTCACGTTGATATTCCTGGAATCTGATTTCATACTGTTCTTGGGTTTTTATTTGATCTGCCGGTTCCCAAAGAATCCAGTAAATGAAGTCTAAGTCCACGATGGCCACTTGCTGTGCCTGTAGAGCGCGATGATTTGGATAAAAACAGAATATTAGTAGCCAACAGAGCGCAGGGATTTTCATAGTATAGCTGATTTGATTCAGGTAATTTGTTATTGTGTCTTCAGACGCACCGCCACATGACTGGCGAATTCCTGAATTCCTAGGCTATTAGCAACAGCGATCGAGGCTATGTTGGAATGTAGCGTTTGGTATAAAGCGGTTTTGCCTTGCCTTGCTAAGTCTGTCAATGCAGCCTTTACTGTTGCTCGACCAAAGCCTCGCCCTCTGAATTCGGGATGCGTGTATACGCCAATAAAGCCCACTTGCTCATCGACGAGTCGATAATTCGCCAGGGCGAGGATTCTTCCCTGGTATTGATAGCCGTAGAGGATACTCTTTTCCTTGAAAACGCCGCTATGATCCCAGCCAATAGGATCCCCCGATTGCGACAAGGATTTAATAGTCTCTTGGTGTTGTGCAAAGTCTAGGCGTAGCACAGATTCAGGTCCCTCCTCAGGATCTCCAGATAGAGCCTGATAATACCCTTGGAAAGCCGGACCAATGATCTTATTGACTCTATCCTTGAATAAATATTCGATATAGGGTGCACTGAATAGCGTCTTGTCTGTGGGGGGATGTTGATGTACTAGTGCTGCCAGCAGGGAAACTTCTTCCTGTGGGACCGATAGGATGATATTATTGTTCCTCCGATACAGCCAAGCTCCTTGGAAACCGGCTAATTGCCGATGCGGGAGAACGCGACAACCCGACTGATGAAACGCTGTTGGCGGTATCCCAAAGAAATTAGCCCAATAAGTGGTGATATGGGTCTGATTCATGCTATGGTTTGATTTAGAGCGCTAATAGCCGGCTAGACTCTGGAGGTTTGAATTACATATCTACTTATCCTTAAGTTCTACCATTTTTACCGCATTGTCAATCAGTATGTACAATTTTCCCTCCGCTGTTTCCATCACAGCCTCTGCTTCCGGGTAACGCAACAATACCGGACGATTGCTGGCATATGCATTGTATCGTACCTGAACCTTTTTGAAACCTAAGTCGGACAATTCTGTACCATCCAGGCGCAATAAATACTGTAGTGGGCCTTTATGACCCGTAATCAGGCGGATCGGTTCATCCTCTTTGTAGGATACAGGAGCAGTAAAGCGATCATAGACAAAAGGAGTGACCAATCGTAGGGATTGAAGATCAAGTAGAGCTGCTTTTTTTTCTTGGTTATATAGCGCCAAATAGGTTTTTCCCTTTTGCAACATTCTCCTGGCCACTGTGCTATTCGCACTTCCAACTGCACCTACCTGCGAAAAAACTTCTTCGAACAATAAATCACCAGAAAGGGTACGTACGACTATCTGATCTTTATCAACATAATCAAAAACCACATCATGCACAATCTTCATTTGCTTCGGATGATGAAAAATGGGCGGGGAAAGGGCCTTGCCAGATAGATCAATAAGACGATAGGATGCATCCCGGGATTCCCTTGCCAAAAGTAGCGGCTCAACGGGCTGACTATTTCGCCCCATGTTGATTTGCCAGTGGCGAATAGCTTCCAAATGGTGGTACTGGCAAGGGATTACCGGTTTGAAGTCCATATTGAAAAGCCCATAACCTTTGGCAGGATGTTTTACCGCGAAATACCCTTTGATAACATGTACCACGGATGCATATTCAAAAGGCAATACCAATTCTTCTTGTTTATTATATACCCCAAATAGTCCTTGATACTTTGCGGGATGAAAAACTTGATCTTCCACCTCAATGGAAGGGTAATACCAATCCCATGGCTTAAGTATTTCACCAGCTGCATTGATGGTCTGTACTTTCCCACGGCGTTCAGCTCGGTACAATCCAGTGCGATTATTGAAGTATAGAGTTTCGTTTTCGAAGGGGAACAGTGTGTCTCCCTCTACGCTGATCAAGCCATACCTCTGGTTTTGATCTTCCAGAATCCAAAGATTCCCTCTCCTGGGCAATGAATCTACATTGGTGGCACTTAGAAATCGAACAGCAAAAACAGGCGTTCCATTCTTGTGATATACTCCTTTGAGACCATCCTTGTACAAAAGGACATAATTTCGATCATTTTTCAATTCATCTGGCACCTGAGGAACAAAGGAGGGAGACCAGCTAATGTAGTCATACATGGGAGCTATACTCCAGTCCTTTTGGCTAAAATCATACATTCCTTTAAATCCATCCTCATTCTCTCTAATCTGGTAGGGAGCCTTTTCACCTAATATCTTTTCATAATTAGGATCGTAGATATACACCTCTTCTCCCGCTTCGTCCATAATAGTGTCCTGTTGAGCAGTAGTGGAGGAAAAAGGCAGTATGAGCAGAAGATAGATATGGACCAGGGCTATGATAAATCGATGTAGTTGTGAACCTGTATAGTAGGGAAGGAGGAAATTGGAGGTAGTATAAGTAGTCATGTTGTTAGGTATTTCTGTGCATAGAGCTCGAGCTGAGTTTCAAAACTGGGAAAGTCAATATCAAAATATCTTCTTTCGAGGAAGTATTCGGTGGGGTATTTTCCTGCCTCAATGGTGGACTTATATTCGATCATCAGGTGACGGTGCCGCTTCGGCAATTTTTTGAGGTAAGTCCTCTGGATAACATTCCAGGGGATGAGCCCTTTATCGCGGAATTCTATCCCACTGTCACTCAAGGAGAGCAAGGGCTGGTTAGCAGGTCGTAAAAGCCTAATTTTCTTTCCATAGTAATACAAACCCATAAATACCGGAATCAAGTAAAGCCATAGATAAACAGCTCCTAATTGGAGAAATTCGATCGACAAATAGATCCCTAGGCCCAGTACTGCTGCAAATAGAGATACATAGATTGGGATGATGATCTTATTGGGATAGACCAGAAATTCTGGTTCAATGATGGTTGGAGAATCATCCCGTTGGCGCGTTGTCATGTCTTGATGTTATCCTGCTGAATAAGATTGGAAAGTTACTCATTAAACTGATATAGTGCAAGATGCAGGAGCGGAGTCACCCGGTGAATGATTCAAGACTTGAGCTTTTCAATTAACTGCTCACATAGTCGAATAAAATCATTATTCCCGGCTTCCCTGGACAATTTCAAGGCATTTTGAGCTACCTGGAGGGCTTCTTCCTCCCGTTTTAAATCGGCTAGAATCAAGGCTTCTCGGTGCACCTGAAAGAATAGTGGCTGCCCTCCCTTTCGGGTAACCTCCTGCACGTATTCCAAGGCTAATTCCAGATCCCCGCCTACTTCATGAAGGAAAAGCCCAGATTGAAAGTATTCGTTTTTTGAAGGTCCTGCTAAAGTCCTTTCGATATCCTTTAGCACTTTTTCCTTAAAATCTACTCGAATGGAGGCGTGTACACGCGTCTTCGCCCAGGCGAAAACCAGCTGAGCGCTACCCAACTCTAGCTGGTCGAAATAGATGCTAAAGCTTTCCTGAAAATCCTTACTCATAGAGCTGGGCACGGAGACCTTTAGTGTAGGCATTTGATCTACATAGTTATTCCAATTGCCGCTTGTGTAAGGATAAAAGAACAGGGTCCAGTTTGTTAGGGAGGGTTGGGTAAGCAGTGCATAACTGCCTTTCATTAGCATTTGATCCTGGATATAAATGTCCTGTTCAATCGTGATCTTGGTAGCTGCATTAGCACCGGTTCGCCAGAATTCGCCATAGCGAACTAACCCTTGGTCTCCAAAGATGGTCCGGCCTCTGGCACTTGGACGGGCATATCGAATCTCAATACGCGTTAGCCCAAGGTTTTGCTGTACGGTTGAAGATGGACTCAGGGAAGGAATCCGCAATTGGGCGTCAGTCTTGCTGAGGCTCAAAAAGCTCAACAAGACCAGGTAAAACAGTCGATGTTTCATAAGTTCTTAGGTTTTGAAATAATTGGAAGGGGAAGTCCCCATTAGTTTTTTGAAGGATTTGTTAAAAGTGCTTTTTGAATTAAATCCTGCCTCTTGGGCCAAGCCAAAAAAGGTCAGTTCTTTGGCTTGCTCGGTCTTGGCCAATTCGACAAACTCCATAATTCGATGGTAGTTGATGTATTCGAAGAAGTTCATCCCGATGCGCTCGTTGAGCAGGCGGGCGAGTTCGGGATTGCTGATGCCCAGCATGTCAGCCAATTCATTCTTGAGTAATTTCTTGTTGAGAAATGGCTTTCGGTCTTCCATCAATTGCTCAAGCTGTGCTTTAAGTCGATCCAAGTCCTGACGACTTAGCTTAGACTGGGCGTACTTTTTCACCAACTCGGCCGGCGCAAGTTTGAAGACCTCTGGTGCCAGGATACTGTACCAGGCTATGAAAAAGATAATGAAGGCTAAAGTGATCCATATGTATGGTCTGAAGATTCGCTCCAGCTTGTCAAATCCAGTCAAATTAAGTATCCAGACTGCAAGCCAGGGGAGGAAACAAAGCCCCACAGACAGCAAGAAATAGGAAAAGAACTGGGTTGGAATACTATAACTCACCTCCTGCTTCAGGAACGCCTGAAAGCGCCTAAATTCCAGGATACTCCGAACGTAGTAGTAAATGTTGAATGAAAGGCCGATGCCAGCAAATAGTAGTACCGCACGTCCAAATTCACCACTTTTAATCCTGGCATTAATGACTTCGCTAGAAGGCAGCAGATAGTAGAGAGTCAAAATGGCGAAGTAGCATACCGCGGGAAGATAATGGACGAGATCTTTTCTGCTAAAGGCTTTTCGATATAAAGCGGATCTGGTAAACAGAAAAACCGATGCACCAAAACATAGGGTTGCGATTTCCGAAATACTAACGATACGATAACTTTGACCCAATAAGCCAGAAAGATAGATCACACGTCCGGATAAGCCTATAAAAAGAGCCACGACCAAGATGCCTAGATAGGGATTGACCATCCTCCTCATTTTACTTGAAAACAGGAAAATACAGATCAGGAACACGGCCTGAAGGAACCCAAAGTAGACCAATTGATTGAGCACTTTTTCCATGCTTTCGCTTTACTGGAGAATAAATTGATTAACGTGTTGAAGACCATTTGATCCAAGTTTGTTCACCTTGGCTTGGAAGGCTTCGAAGGCTGCTGGACTTTCCCATTCCGTAATGGTCATCCAATCTGGTTGGTAAAAGTAACCAAATGGAGATTTCCCATGCTCCAAGCTGAGTATAGTTTTCCCTTTGGTTCGTTTGGCCGCTTTTAGCCATTGCTTTTGGAAGCGCTGAAAGCCTGGGTCATTAGATCGCCAATAGGCCGTCGCTACGATCATTTTGCCTTTGTTGATCTCAAAGCTGATATCTGAGGGCATTTCATAGTAAGTCAAGTGGAAATTCTTAAAGATGTTTCGCCGTTGTTGGTGAAAATCAGGAACGTGCGTTTCGATCTCCGCTAGAAATTGTTCTCTTTTGGCAAGACTTGCCCATTTGCCTAGGATAAAGCTTTCAGGTTGGAAATTACCTTGGGTGTATTCTTTAATACGGTAGCCTGGGATGGGAGTGTAACTCATCCGCATGGCTACGGGGAAAGCTGTTTTGCGATAAATCGCGAAAAGGCTGTCGTAGTTGGGTTTGGCACTCAATAAAAGAACATCGAGTACTTCTCCCTGCTTGAAGTTATAAGTCTTAACTTCGGATTGTGCCATTAGAGGCTCACCAAGAGTAAGTAATAAGAAGACCATTCCAATCATTTTTTTCATTGGATAACAGATTTGCCCCAGTCGTGGAAGTTACAGCTGGGTGGGTGATAGAAGCAAGATTGCTTCTGGTCACTAATGTATAGGAAGGCCACAACGCAGGAAAAAAAATGAGGACTATATGTGTATGAATACGGTATTAGGACGAGAAAAAAGCTAAAGGAGTACCTTTGACTACCTGTTTGGATCTCCGGTCTCCAATAAAGTCATGATAGGCAGGGCGTCGTTTTCCTGTCGAAGCACTTCCCGGGCATCTATTTGAAGCCTTTTGCCCTAAATCTGAAAGTTTAGAAAGGGAAATTAAAGCTATTTATCCGGGGAAGGTTGAGGAAGTTTGATAGCGATAATATGGGGCATACGATTGATGGTTTCGTAAAATAATAGCCTGAAGCCCGTTGCATTTAACCAGCTAGCAACCTCATTAGCCGAAAGTCGAACTTTTTCATAACTACTCACGCTTTGTTCCCATCTATCTCCTACCCTCTCATGCAGTAAATCGGTAACTTGTACTTTTTCCGGACCATATTCTAAGAAACAGGTGAGAATGCGATTTTCATCGCTTTTGACAGGAATAAAGCGCCTGCCACCCTCCAATGCTTGACTGTAATCCCGAAAGGAAAGGACAAGCTTCCCTCCTGGCATCAGCGCCTCAAAGCAGTCGGCAAGTAAGCTTTGAACCTCTGATTTATTGGTTAAATGGGTCAGCGTGTCGCCCCCACAGACGATCAGTTCCGCCTGCAGGGCTTGATAATCTTTGATATTTCTGATATCATCTTCTATGGTTTCTATCGAAGCTTCGCCGGCATTTGCAGCCAATTCATTAAGAAGTTCCCGACTGAAGTCGATAGCTTTCACTTCAAAACCTATTTCGCCCATGGCCAGGCTTTGTATTCCATGTCCCGCTCCGAGGTCAATGGCTATTTTGCTGATTCCCGGCATAATACTTTGACTGAGCAGGAAATTGCGAAATTCGAGCTGCTTAGCTGTCAAATCTCCAGTCATCCAGGCATAGAAGCTGGCGAGGTGATTGTCGTAATGATCTTTTACACTCATGTTGAACTATCCTTATTCGTACAAGAATTTGGCGGCTGCATCCCCCATTATTCGGTGATTATGTCCTACTTGAGGGACGACTTCGATTTTCCATTCATACGGAACCCCTAACCCTTGCGCTATATTTTTGGAGGTTTCATAAAAGTACGTTCCCCTTGCTAATCGGTGTAAACCTTGCTTATCAGCGGACGGAGATCGCAGCAAGGTGCCTCCCTGCTCCTCCGCATTATCTAATTCTCCCAGAAAAAGCACTAAGCGTTTGCTGAAGGCCATCTCTAGGTCAGCCTTGGTGATTTCGATTCCCTGAGTGCCAAAGGGCAGGCTAGCCGAGGTTGTGGGTAAGGTGTAGAAGCCCGAGTTTCCGGCTAGGATGTGCCTCGCCTTTGATTTTGGCTGAAATATCGTGAAGCGATGCAAAATCTGCCCACCAGCGGAGTGCCCAAAGATGTCATATTCGATTTGCTTAGATTGGGTAGCAGCCACTACTAGATCAAAAATTCGATCGAAATCGCCAAAGATCCAGTCTTGAGGTTCCGTGTTGAGTTCGAAGGTTAACTTTCCTTCATCCAAATTTACCTGATTCGTATTTTCTACATACTGGATTGCGGACCGCAGATTGGTGTTTCGCATCAAACCTCCAAGGTGATAATCCGTAAACGGATAGTCTTTCTCGGCATACATGGGTGATAGAATTAAGACATTATATTTTTCAGACTCCTCCACCCAAGCATCGCGATAGCTATCCCCATTCCTTCCTGCTCCGGGGATCACCAACAGAATTTTGGAGTCCTTACTAAAGCTTTTAGGTCGATGATAGAATACCTTGATGGTTTTGTCTTCCCGTCCAAGCCCTCCTTCAATCTCAAAGACCCCAGATCCTGGTTGTAGCCGAATTTCATTCAGTACTAAAGGCTTAGCTACGGTCAGTTCACTTTTTAATACTAGAGCCATTCCGCAATGAGGACAATTGCCAGCTGTCTTAAAGGTCAAAGTGTCACATGATTGATCACAGGGCGGGCAGACATAGGCTTCAGCAGCGGGTTGACAGGTATAGCCTAAGCACAGTACAAGGGCAACGGTAAAGAGTCGGAAAGACGATTTGGAGTATAAATAATGGCTAGATCTATTCATTACTGGTCATACAACTAGCCGTCTCCGCTTAAATCCGTTCTGATTTTGGCGATAGAGAAGTTCTCACCAGGAATAGGATTATCCATTAATCGCTGCATCATGGCTATTTGTCCTACATGCGTAAGTACGTCTGAAAATGGCCCTTGAATCAAAAGTTTAGTAGCTCCGTTCGATAAGTCTAGCTGAGCCAGGACTTTATCCAATTCTACTAGAAGGGCTAGAAAGCGACTGTGTTCCCCCATAAGGTCTAAGTCTGGCGCACTGGGCCTTCTAAAAGCTCCTTCTTCCAAGAATACCTTAGTGGCTGATAGGACTTGAAACATATGTCGGATGATCTCAATGGGTGTCCTGACGCCTTTCCCTAAGGAGAGCTGGCCGAAGTCGGCGGGGAATTCCTGAGTGGCTTTTCTAAAGCGATAATCGATAGTGGCGAGTGTGTGTCTTAGAAGTTCGTTTTGCATATCTGGATTTGTTCTGGAAGGCTTTTAGTTTTTTATTTTAATCTGATGTAGGATTTGTTGTAGTCATCAAATTACTTCTCGAAAGCGCATGCCTGGATCCTTTCCTCCTTCGTAGACTAGTTCGATGATAACTTCTTTTTCTCCCTGGTGCTGAAGACTGGGGAGTTTGACGGGTAAGGTAATGCCGCTTTCACCAGGAGTCAATTTTTCTCGACCAAAGACTGAAATATGAGTTAGTAGCACGAGATTTTTAGAATGAGCTAATTGGGGGGCGGAAAGCTTGTATTGTTGTGTAGGGAATGCTAAGGCTCCATCAGAACGCTGCTGCTTTCGAATACACTCTTTGTCTAGCTGAAATACGGAGAAAAAGGGCTGGTATATAACTGGTTGCGCAGGTTCATCGGGATATAGGATTGTGCCGACCGATAGCTGTATACTTTCAGGAATCATCAGTATCTCGTGTCTCAGTTGAGGTACTAGATTACACATGATGGCGACCTGGGGTTCTTTTTCCAAGCCTCTTTGCATGGTTTCGCTAAGCAAAATGTCAATGGTTTCGGCCTTGGGTATGCTGTAGGTACTTGCATCCACTTGTTCTATAGATTCGAAGTAACCTTCTACATGTAAGCTTACTATCAAACGTCTTAAGTATTGGCAACTAATAGGATTAATCTCTAGGGCTCTGATCTGAATTTGATTTTCTCGGAATAGAGTGGTGAGGGGGAGCGCTAGTGTAGCAAAAGGTCCGGTGCCAGCATACAGGATGACGATAGGCCCTTCCTTTTTATACAATAGTTGACTAACTGCCTCATAAAGACCTTTGACAAACCTTTTCGTACGGACTAGATCGTCGATGCAGAGGGCAGCCCAAGTCGTGCCGATAGCTTTGCCTGTATCCAGCTCTATATCTGCCCGAGACTCTTCTGTGCTGCTAATGAGTTGATTTTGTTGCGTTAACAACTGGCGATAGGCCAAAACTGCTTGCTGCAGCTTAGCAAAGTCTAGATCGTCGGCGATTAGTACCTGCGTTATTTGGTGTAGATCCACGAGTTTTACTTACAATGCCTTCAAGAGCTACCTTTGATGGGCGGCAATTAAACTGGCGGTGTCCATATCAAAGACGGCATCCAGGTAAGCTTGGCTAGCGTCAGAGAACTCTATGATTTTCCAATCTGGACAATCACTATTGTGGTTGTTGACAGCAAGTAATGTCTGTTTCAAATTGCCTGCCTGGATACTATTATCATCAGTGAATCTAACAATTATATCCTTGCCAAAGGTGTGCCTGAGGCCATTGATATAATTCTCCTTGAGCTGGGCATTGCTGAACGGGACGGAAGAGATGTCAATTTCAAGTTGGAAGTTAAAATGGAAAAGAGCGAATTCGAGATGCTCCTTGGTGATTTTTCTGGTTTGAAACTCAAGAGATTCTAGGTCTAGCCTGGAGCTTAGCCGCCCATCGTAGGCGTATTTCAGGAACTTTGCTCTTGCCGATATGGAATCAGCATTGCATTTCGAGATATAGTGGTGATTTTTGGCGCTGATCCAATTTTTTGAGTTGATATCCTTCACATAATCTTGCATCAGGCTTTCTATCTCTTGCTGATAAGACGGTATCTCCGTCACGATTCTGGATCGCTTGATCGCAGTGGTACAGTTGGTAGAAAGAAGAACAATAACCATAAAGGCAGAAAACTTTCCAATTTTCATGATGTGGAGATTGGTTGAAAAAACTATTCCCTTTCTTAACGAAGGCTTTACACCATTATTTAAGGCTTAACAATTCAAGTTCGCATACTTTAAAACCGGATTTGTATAGGTTTTCCCAAATAGAGTTTAAGCCCTTTTTGTTATTGATGGTGCTACTGAAACCACCTATGAAAAAGGAGGTGTTACAGCAGAAGATGCCGTTAAATACAGAGTACTGGTACAGAATAGTATTGTTCCAGGTTTAGATATATTCAGTGAACTCTTTTTTGTAATCGTGGATGGAGTTTGTAGCAGCGAAGAACGCAGTTTGCAGGTCTGAAGGTATTAGGGAATCCAGTATCGAATGAGTTGGGCTTGGAAACAGATGAAAACATTGAGTTGATTCGGATTATTGATGTTGCCGGTAAATTGGTGAAACAACAGCGAGTTAATAGCAAGAGTGTTCGAATATAGGTGGATGGGCTGCAAGCTGGAGTCTACTTTGTAGTACTAAGTACCGAAGGGAAATTCCACACAATCAGAGTAGGGAAGAAAAATGAGCTTATTTGTACCCAGATAAGTATGAGAGAGCCAACCATATGGGGGTGGCTCTCTTTTCTTATTTCAGGCCAAACCTAAGCAATGAAGACTAGTGGAGATACTAATCTATTGTGATTCCTTCGGCTATGTACTTGGGCAGCGCTGTAACCGCCTTCTTTAGCTGTTCCAACTTCTGAGACTTTAGGCTTTCATCTTCAAAGTAAGCTAGGTAGTTATAGTAGAGAAAGTAAGCTAAGACTCTATTGTAGTCATCTAGATCAACATCTTGGATCATATCCAATAGGTCTTTTTCTACTTTTGCCCGGTTCTGGGTCTCTGAGAGGGCTCGCCCCACCCGATAGATACTTCCATAGTAGTGGTTTTGAGCTGGATTCTCCACCCGCATTGAAATACCCAAAAGAAGATTGGTTACATCAATTTGCAATTCTTCCAATTCTCTAATGTAGGTTTTTCGAGCTCCCCAAGCATAGTTGCCATCTGAAGCTCTTTCAAATCGATCGTTCATGATATCTAGATGAGCTTTTAGGAATACTCCCCAATTGGTCGTTTCGGCAGAAAGCATGGCAATGTTAACGGCATGTTGACGAGGTCTGGAATCTTGGCTACAGAACCCGATCACCCGGGTACTTCGCAATTGATCCAGTAGATTCTTTTGCTGCTGCTTCGGAAGACTCCACCAATCGTGTGGTAGGTTTACCCAACCTTCTTCTAGGTCTTCTTTAAACTTGGTGGTCGTAGTGTCAATTAAGCAGTCCGCATACCCGATCTTGAAAGCATATTTGTCGTCAATGACCTGAGATTTGAAGCCCTCGGAGATGAAAAAGGCATCTAAGGTCGCCTCCGAATACTCCGTCTTCTCGTAGTGTCTAATAATCCATTTCCCTTTAAGCGTACCCTGATACTTCTCCAAGTTCTTAGATTTCACTATGGCTAGCCCGTAATCACCATTGAGCTCTACCTCGCTAAATCTAACCACCTCCTGGTCCTCGTAATCTGTGTATTGTGATCTGATGATCAGCGCTTGGTCTACAATATCAGCTTTGGGGTACCTTTGCTTAAAGTTCTCGATGCCTATTCCATTCTCCATATCTTTCAATGCCTTTCTTATTGCTCCTCCTTCCATACGCACAATCTTGCCAACGGTCTGAGACTTCGAATAGAATACCTGATCTAAATCACAGGATTTATACTTCAAGTTAAGGGAATCCACAATGTGGGATAACTTGTCCATCGTTTCAGGACTGTAAATCAATCCATTGTCAAACTGCTGAAACTCGTTGGTTTGGGCAAGTAGCAGTACGGGACTCATCCATCCGAGAGCGAATACGATTAATTTATTCATTAGAAAGCGTTTTGGTTTCTAAGTAGTGTAACCTTCTTAAAAGGGGTATGCTAGGATCAACTTGATAGTTGTGATATAGCTACCTAGCTATCCTATTAGTCATCTTCTACTTTAGCTTGATGTATTTGAGCGCAATCTCGGTGTGCAATGTTAGGCTAGTCTATCCATTAAGGCTAGTTTTTCGCCAGAACTAACATTTCAATGACGTTAGGTCAGTATCTTTTATTGTCAATGTTTAGACTTATAACAGTACCAAGTATTGTTTGCACCTTGGTATTCTCTTTTCTCAATCTAATGATATACTCCAACTGTGGCGTGGCATCTTATTGCTCCAGATTAGATTCCTTCAACACATCCAAAAGATCCGGGAAAATGTATTCTGCTTCAATGTCGAAGATGTTCCAGCCGTTTAGGACTCCAATTACCTCATACTGGGGAAGTACCACTAAAAACTGTTGACCAAATCCCATGGCTGCCCAGATCTCTTCCTCATCTCCTGGCCGCCACCATTGGTACCCGTATCCCTCTTTGCCGCCATCGCCATATAGGTCGATCACGTGTTTCTTCGTTGCCTCTTTGATCCACTCTTCACTAAGGATTTGTTGCCCATTCCAGACCCCTTTGTTGAGATATAATTGCCCGATTTTAGCTAGATCCTCGGCAGTGAGGTAGAGGCCACCTTCGGTGTCTTGGAAGCCTTTTGGAGTGGTCTTCCAGTGATACTTGTTGATGTCTAAGGGGCCAAAGAGATTTTGCTCCGCATAAGATGCTATGTCCATGCCAGTAGCTTTCTTAATGATTCCTGACATTAAATGACTAGCTCCGCTGCTGTATACCCACTTTTCTCCGGGTTGTGAATCCATAGGTTGTTGTAGTACATACTGGATCCAATCCTCACTCTTTTCCATTTGGACCACCTGATTATTGCTATCTAACGGGGCTGTATTTTCGTTCCAACTGATACCTAGTTGCATGCAAAGTAAGTGATAGAGCGTCGCTTCTTTTAATCGTTCGTCCGTTTGGCTAAGGTCATAGTCTTCAAAATAATCCAAAACCTTTTTGTCCAAATTGGGGATCTGTCCATTCTTTACCGCAATTCCCATGATCGTGGCTGCAATGCTTTTCGTTACGGATTGGAGGCTATGCAGGCGACTGCCTTGATAATAGGGGTGATAGCTGGGGTGATAGTAGTTGTAGATATTGATTTCATTGCTATCCTGACAACTCTGATAGCCACATCCTAGTATTCCGCTTTGCCCTTTACTGATCACCTGGTAGTCATTTTCAAATGACTTGTTGTAGATCACCCTACCCTTTTTGATGATCAGCATTTGATCAATGTAGCCGTACTTGCCGGCAGTTATCTTCGTTTCCAGTGTGTCCACTCCAGTTGTTGCAAATTGAGCCTCTTCCATTGTGCCGGAAGGCCATGAAAATGAAGTTTGATTAGCTGCTGTTTCGGGGGGTGAATCTACTGAAGAACAAGCTGTTGTAAGGAGGACGAGAGTAAAGAAGAGCGAGAGTCTGGTTTTCATACCTAGTATTGATGTAGTTTAGATAAGGGCGTCAAAGCCCTTCCGCTAAGGTAGAAAGTTAGTCGAATTGAAGCACCTTCTTGTGCATGAAAATGCTTCAGCACTTAGTTTCCGCAATAAATCCGTAACGGAATAGTATATTACTCAGATATAATTTATTTACAAGAAATAATTATCTGAGTAAACAGCAAGTATAATAATAGAGAAATAGGAACTTTTAGCACAATTCAAAAGTTGGTTTCCAAAATGCAGTAAAAATTAAATGCATAAGGCCATATGAACAAGACCTATCTAAACCCACCAGAGCTTTTCAACTCCACAGATTTCGGTTTCTCTCAAATTGTAGTCAGTGGACCAGGAAAACTAGTCTACATTTCCGGTCAAGTGGCATGGGATGAAAAGCGCGAAATCGCCGGTAAAGGAGATTTGGAAACACAAGTCCAAAAATCCATTGATAATCTCGCGCTGGCCATGCAAAAGGCAGGCGGCCATCTTCGTGATATTGTCATGTTGAGGATTTATGTGGTAAACTACACGGATGCGGCGGGAACAATCGTTAGTGAAGCGCTGCGGCGTAATTTTGGCACCACAAGCCCACCGGCAAGCACTTGGCTTAGCATACAAGGCTTGGCCAATCCTGATTTCTTGATCGAAATTGAGGCGCAAGCGGTGTTATAAATAATTGCTAGAAGCCATCTCAAAAAGATTTTTGATAGTG
>CAJXPD010000134.1 GCA_913057785.1 uncultured Lewinella sp.
AAGGATCATCTATTTATCCATCTGCACGGAGGTGCTTATGTGATTGGTGGAGGGAAAGCGGGGCTTTGGGAAGCTATTATCTTGGCTGCACGAGCCCAAATAAGGGTAATCTCGATCGATTATCGTATGCCTCCGAAATCCCCATTCCCGGCTGCAATTGATGACGTAGTTAAGGTATATCAAGAATTGCTAGAGAAACATTCCGTACAGCAGATGGCCCTTGGAGGTACTTCCGCGGGAGGAGGATTAGCGCTGGCATCCATTCACAAATTTAATGCCTTAGGTATAGCTGCTGCGCTTTTCTTAGGCACACCTTGGTCAGATTTAACTAAAACGGGAGATACTCACTTTACCAATGAAGGGATCGATCACGTTCTAGTAAGTTATGATAGTTGGTTAAAAGATGCTGCTCTCCTGTATGCTGGAGATCAAGAGCTGAATAACCCTCTAATATCTCCTATCTATGGGGATCTTACTTCTTTCCCGCCAACCTGCATCGTTACGGGTACTCGCGATTTATTATTAAGTGATGCCGTCCGAACACATCGAAAACTAAAACTAGCTGGGGTCAAAGCTGAACTCAACGTATATGAGGGATTGTCGCATGCAGATTACATGCTGCTATATGATACCCCCGAATCAATACAGGTATATACAGAATTGGGAAAGTTTTTGGCTGAGCACCTTCATTAGGGGGAGCTTGAATTAAGTAGTGGAGGATAAGTCCCTCACTACTTAAAATGTATCCATAGAGTATGAGTAATAGTATTTTTAGGTATTTTGGACATACTGTTTGTTAGGCTAACTGTACCTTAAATGAAATACCAACTGACCCTTATCCTCGCCTTTACCCTTCAATCTTTATGGGCTCAGACAAAGGCTGATGATCTATATCTGTATGATAAAATCTCTACCGTTTCCGAAGATCAAATCTTCAAAACCGAAGGCTATTACAATTGGGGGAGTTCCATTATTAAGGGGCCGGAAGGAAAATACCATCTCTTCTATTCCCGCTGGAAGAAGGAACATACTTTCTATGGTTGGTTGACGTATTCGGAGGTTGCGCGCGCCACTTCAGATCAGCCCACCGGTCCCTGGACTTACCAAGAAACTGTCTTGCAAGGAAGAGGAAAGGGCTTTTGGGATGCCATAACAGCACACAACCCGAAGATTAAATTCTTTGAAGGTAAATACTATCTGTACTATATATCTACCAATCTAGGTCAACAAGATTTCACGGATCAAGACCTGATAGCTACTCACGGAAAAACCTTGGCGGATGACACTCGTAGAGCGCTGCGTGAAAATCAACGAACAGGCGTGGCGGTGGCTTCTTCCCTAGCTGGGCCGTGGACACGCCAATCTAAAGCCTTGATAGAACCGGAGGGTCCGATTACGACGCTCACGGTGAATCCTGCTATTGATCGAGGCGCAGATGGTCGTTACTATTTGGTTGTGAAAGGAGACAAACCCAATGAAACTCGATTCATCCGCAACCAAGCCATCGCGGTATCAGATCGTCCCGATGGGCCCTTTCAAATGCAAGATAAAGCCGTGATTGATGATCTGGATACCGAAGATATGTCCATCTGGTTTGACCAGGATCGACAGCGCTTCTATGGTGTATTTCATGCTCACCAGTACATTGGACTGATCACCTCGGCAGATGGTATCAAATGGGAGAAGGCCAATGAATACTTTCTAAAAAACAAAGTGATCCAAAAGCAGGATGGCATCCGTATTTTACCTGACCGAATGGAACGGCCTTTTGTCTATGTGGAAGATGGCGTACCCAAAGCGTTGTCACTTGCAGTTAAAAAGGGAGATGAATCTTATACCGTTTTTCTTCCGATCCAACATCCAGCAATACCACTTCCTAACCAGCGCCAAATCGCTTGGCAAGAAGCGGAGCTCGGAGTGGTCTTTCATTACGACCTCCACGTTTTCGATGGCCAAAAATATAGGCAAGGAGATAATCGCATTAAACCCATTCCTGATTATCAGATATTCAATCCTACTCAACTTGATACGGACCAATGGATTCGGGCAGCCAAAGATGCAGGTGCGACCTTTGCTATCCTGACCGCCACGCATGAAACGGGATTCGCCTTGTATCAATCCGAAGTGAACCCTTATTCTTTAAAAGCCGTCAATTGGCGAGATGGGAAAGGAGACATTGTAGCAGATTTTGTAGCCTCCTGTCGAAAGTATGGCCTGAAGCCCGCCATTTATGTCGGTATTCGTTGGAATGCCTTTTTGGGTGTGCATAACTTCAAGGTCAATGGCGAAGGACAATTTCAGAAAAATAGACAAGCCTGGTACAAGCAAATGGCGGAAGGGATGGTTGAGGAATTGTGCACTAAATATGGAGAACTCTTCGAAATTTGGTTTGATGGAGGGGCAGACCACCCAAAGAATGGTTCACCAGATGTGTTGCCGATTGTCAGGCAATATCAACCCAATTGCCTATTTTACCATAATGCACAGTTGGCGGAAGCTAGATGGGGTGGATCGGAGTCAGGGACGGTTAGTTATCCTTGTTGGGCTACCTTCCCCTACCCTGCTACGGGGGCTGGCGAAAGTGCCAAAAAAGATATAGCCAAGGACAACTTCAAGTTGCTAAAGGAAGGAGATCCCAATGGAGGCTTTTGGGTACCAGCCATGTCCGATGCCCCGCTGAGAGGCTACAACGGGCGACATGAGTGGTTTTGGGAACCTGGAGATGAAGCACATATTTATCCGGTTGAAAAGCTGGTGGACATGTATGAAAAATCCGTAGGTCGAAATTCAACGCTCATTCTGGGGCTTACGCCAAATGCGGATGGTTTGATGCCAGCTGAGGATGTGGAGCGTTTGAAGGAATTTGGAGCAACCATAAAGCGACGCTATGCGAAGCCGATCGCCACCACTCAAGGAATCGGTAAAAGTATTTTGCTGAAAATTCCAAAAAAGAGGCAGGTCAACCGAGTGGTTTTACAGGAAAATATCATCAAAGGAGAACGAGTTAGACACTTTCGACTGGAAGGTAAAACTAGTCAGGGCTGGCAAAACATATTTGAAGGATCTTGTATCGGACATAAATTTATCCACCGGTTTAAGTCCGTGGAGGTCACGGCCATGCGTCTAACTATTACGAACTCCATCGCAGAACCCGACATCAAGACCTTTTCCGTTTTTGATATTGAAAATTGAACTTAAGTATGAAACCCAAATCAATTCGTTTAATGCTCTCAACCGCCCTAGTCTGTTGGGGTGCGCTATCTGTATTAGGTCTAACTGATCCGTACCCCAAAAATCCGGATATTGACGCGATCAACTATCGATTCGAGTTTGAGTTTTCAGACGAAACCGATGAAATCCAAGGTAAAACAACAATGGATGTCCGTTTTCTAAGGGACAGCATTGAGCAACTGCGGCTAGACTTAATCAACAAGATAGATGCCCCTGGAAGCAAAGGTATGACCGTACTCTCCGTAGAATCTGCGGGAAAGACAGTAACCTTCCAGCACGAAGCGGATGTCTTACTCATTTCCCTCCCCTATCCCTCCAAAAAAGATCAGCGCCTTCAATTCACCATTACCTACCAAGGTACTCCCGCCACCGGACTGGTCATTGGAAACAACAAGTACGGAGATCGCTGCTTCTTCAGTGACAACTGGCCCAATAAAGGCCGGAATTGGCTCCCCATGATCGATCACCCTTACGACAAAGCCACTTGCGAATTCATTGTGACGGCGCCAGCACATTACCAGGTCATCTCCAATGGCTTACTGGTAGAAAAAACAGATATGCCTGGAGGAACAAGGTTGACGCACTGGAAGCAATCGGTGCCCATTGCCCCTTGGCTTTTCACCTTAGGCGTTGCCCGCTTTGCGGTGCAAGAAGTGGACACCTTTGAGGGGAAGTCTATCCAAACCTGGGTGTACCATCAGGATCGAGAAGCTGGCTTTTACGATTTTGCCGTTCCGACCAAGAGAGCACTGGAATTCTACAGTAGCTACATTGGACCGTTTTCCTACGAAAAGCTAGCCAATATCCAAAGTAATGCTGTAGGTGGTGGGATGGAAGCAGCCTCAGCCATTATGTATGGCGACAATTCGGTCACGGGCAAGCGTACGGAGAGATGGCGCAACATTATTATTCATGAAGTAGCTCATCAGTGGTTCGGTAACTCCGTCACTGAATACGATTGGGATGATGTTTGGTTGAGCGAAGGATTTGCCACCTATTTTACCTTGCTTTTCATTGAACATGAGTATGGTCGGGATGCCTTCCTCGAAAAACTTGATAAAAGCAAGGAGATAGTTGACCGTTTTAATTCACTAAATCCAGGCTACCGAATCGTGCATGATAATCTCAAAGACATGCGCAAGGTAACTACCATACAAACTTATCAGAAAGGGTGCTGGATTCTACACATGTTACGAGGAGTAATGGGAACGGACAACTTTTGGCAGGGTATCAGGACCTATTATCAAAAGTATCGGAATAGCCACGCTTGCACTCTGGATTTCCAAAGAGAAATGGAGGAGGCTTCCGGTAAAGATCTCTCCATTTTCTTTCAGCAATGGCTGTATGAGCCAGGAGCATTAGAAGTTGCGGGAGGATGGAAATACAATCCAACTTCCAAAGAAGTTGAGATTGTCTTGGATCAGGTCCAGGAAGATGGAAGTTTGTTTGAAATGCCGATGGAAGTTGCTCTTTATTTCGAGGACCAAGATCAATCCCAATTGGAAGTCCTGCAAATCAGTAAAAAATCAAATCACTTTATCATCAAGGTTCCGGAAATGCCACAGAAGATCAAATTGGACCCAAATACCTGGGTGCTCATGGATGTTTTGAGCTTTGAACAGCAAAAAAAGTAAAAGTCCAACATTCAGCAAAAAAATCTTTAATCCTGTAGAGAATCTAGCTTCGCTCAGCCTTGTATAGCAAGGCTTTTAGCCTAATTACCCCATCATAAGAAGGCTCTTGTCCTAGGGCCTTCGATCTCACCTATCACATATTTTTTTCTTAGCCAGGCAACCCACCCCATTACGGCGCTCGTAAGGCCTTAAGAATAGTTTCTCAGAAATTCGACAATACCCAAGGAAGTAAGAATATGGATGGAGATCTCTACAATTTAATTAGGTAAAGGACTCAGGATAATATGTCAAAAACAGCGCACCTGATTTACATTTCCATTATGTCTGGAATTGTAATTCTGACTACCATTTTTCTGGCGTATAAGGGATACTCCTACTATTCCACCCCATTTGAGGAGCGTTTTTATCACCCAGATCACGAAAACTTTAAGGCCGCGGGGCTCTATGGTCATGGGCTGGGATTCATCGGTACTTTTCTGATTTTATTTGGCGTGGTGATGTACATCGTACGGAAACGCTATAAATTTTTTGCGCGCTGGGGTCGACTGAAGTATTGGCTAGAGTTTCACATTTTCCTGTGTACACTTGGTCCGGTAATGATACTCTTTCACACCGCCTTCAAATTTGGGGGCATTGTATCGATAGCATTCTGGAGTATGGTGGCTGTCGTGCTAAGTGGAGTAATTGGCAGATACATTTACATCCAGATCCCGAGATCGATTGAAGGTCGCGAACTCTCACTTAATGAAATAAAGGAAACCAAGACCAACATTGGATTGGTACTGAGCAAAAACTATGAACTTGATCAGATGAGTCAGCAAGGGATTCTAGCGGCCATTGAAGTGCCCACTGTCTCCATGGAAGGGAATCTCTTCACCCGGATTCTCCAACGCTCTTTCGACGATCGCAGGAAATTAAGTCGCATCAAGAAAACCCTGCGGCAAAACCAACTAAGGTGGCGCGATATAAAGAAAGTAACAAAACTGGTAAAAGATGAAATGGCCATCAACAATCGCATCGAACGGCTACAAAGCATGCAACAACTATTTAAATATTGGCATGTAGCCCATTTACCTTTTGCTCTCGTGATGTTGGTGATCGTGGTTTTACACGTAGCCATTACACTGGCCTTGGGTTACACCTGGATTTTCTAAAGAATCAGATGAAAGCAATCACCGACTACTGAAGCTCGCACCACTGTGAACGGTAAGGACCCCTCCATTGATTTCTAAGAATTAGAAAATAAAACATGCTTTTAGAACAGATCATCATTTATGGGACCGTCATTCTATTTTGCTTGGCTATTGTCATGATCTACCTACGTAAACTAAAGCAAGCATCTGAGGTGGTGGAGGCAAAAATTGAGAAGGCCAAGGAAGAGGGCCTCCATGAACCGGTCTCCCTTCATCCTGTGATTGACCTCAGTACCTGTATTCAAAGTGGAGCTTGTATAGAGGCTTGTCCAGAAAAGGACATCATTGGAATTTTAAACGGTGGAGGAGTTTTAATTAATGCTTCCAGCTGTGTCGGGCACGGCGCCTGCTTTCATGCCTGCCCTGTGGAAGCCATCTCATTGGTTATCGGAACGGAAAAAAGAGGTGTCGATTTACCGCACGTTAGCGAGAATTACGAAACGAACGTTCCTGGAATTTATATCGCCGGCGAACTTGGGGGAATGGGCTTGATCAAGAATAGTGTAGAACAAGGTAGTGCTGCCGTTGAAAACATGGTCAAATTAGGATTCAAGAAAGATGACTCTACCTTGGATCTCTTAATCGTTGGAGCAGGGCCAGCAGGGATTGCGGCTTCTCTCACAGCGAAGAAATATAAACTGAATTTCGTCACCCTGGAGCAAGACACCCTGGGTGGGACGGTGTTTACCTTCCCTCGTTCAAAGATCGTTATGACTGCCCCAATGGACCTCCCATTGTATGGGAAAGTGAAGTTGTATGACACCAGCAAAGGTGAATTGCTGGACCTTTGGAACAAAGCCTTATCGAAGAACAACATTAACATTCAAGAGAAGACTAAGGTAGAAGCGATTGAAAGGAAAAATGGTCACTTCAAAGTGACCACCCAAAAGGGAGTAGAATACAAAACCAAGCAGGTTTTGCTGGCCATCGGTCGTCGTGGCTCTCCTCGAAAATTGGGTGTGGCTGGGGCGAAATGACCGAAAAAGTAGCTTATAGACTGCTAGAGCCAGAACTTATTGCAGACAAAAAAGTGGTGGTCGTAGGTGGCGGAGACTCTGCTGTGGAAGCTGCTCTGCAATTGGCGCCGCAAAACCACGTCACATTATCCTACCGCAAAGACAAGTTTAGCCGAATAAAACCTAAAAATAGGGAGAAGATACTAGCAGCTATTTCAGCGGGTGAAATAGATATGCGATACAACACCAATCTAACGCAGATTGATAAGCAGCAGGTGGAGATTACGGACCTTAGCGGAAGCAGTCAACAGCTTGCCAATGACCTAGTCTACATTTTCGCCGGAGGAGAGTTACCCACTCACTTCCTAAAGAAAGCAGGTGTCAAAATCACCAAACGCTTTGGGTACACCATGAAGAAATATTGATCATCCAGCGGTAACAGGACAAGAATACATGAGCATTCGGATCATACATATCATCTTTTTGAGTCTAGCCTGCCTGTCGGGCTTGCAGGCGCAATTATCTCCAGGGAAATTGACCCAGGCGCATGCTCATTTGGAAGGGATGTTCAAATGCACGGATTGTCACGTGCTAGGAGGGAAATTAGATAATAATAAATGCCTCCAATGCCACGAAGAGATACAAACACTGCTTGACCAAAATAGAGGCTATCACAGCTCAAAGGAGGTGCGCGGTCAAGATTGTGCCAAATGCCATAGCGAGCACCATGGCCGCAATTTCGACATGATGCGCTTTGATCAGGACAATTTTGATCATGACCTGACTGGCTATGAGTTAACTGGGGGGCATCGTCGCATCGAATGTCGAGATTGCCACATACCGGACTACATCAGTGATCGGGAGCTTAAAAAGCGGGAAGACACCTTTCTTGGACTGAGCGAAGATTGCATTTCCTGCCACGAAGATGTGCATCAAAACACCTTATCCACGAACGATTGCGCCAGCTGTCACTCAACCGAAGAATTTGCTCCAGCCACTTTCTTTGATCACGACGATACCGACTATCCGTTGGTCGGGAAACACCAAGAGGTGGACTGTATTGAATGCCATCAGAAAGAAATGCGAAACGGCAAGGAATTCCAGGTATTTACCGGGATTCCTTTTGGCAATTGTATTGACTGTCATGATGATGTGCATGAGGGTAACTTAGGGAATGATTGCAAACAATGTCACTCTGAGGAGTCTTTCACTTCCATGCGTCGAGCTCGTCGCTTTAATCACAACCAAACCAACTTCCCACTAAAGGGAGCACACAAAAGCGTTAACTGCGCAGAATGCCACGACCTAAACCAAGCCTTGGATGAATTATTTCAAGATCAGGTCGGGATCGCCACCAACGATTGCGTTGCCTGTCATGAGGATGTACATGACAACAAGTTCGGCACCAATTGCGCAGAGTGCCACAATGAAAAATCATTTCTCAGCGTAGACACAGATGGCTTTGATCACAACCGAACAGACTTCAGACTTAAAGGGAAACATCAGGTGGTAGATTGTAGAGAATGCCATACCGAGAGCTTGACTACCCCACTCGAACACAATGCCTGTGCATCTTGCCATACGGATTATCATGAGGGTGAGTTCATGGTAAATGGTAGCGGTCCTGATTGCGCAGAATGCCACACTGAAGATGGTTTTGAAGGATCGCTATACACCATCGATCAACACAATGAATCCAACTTCCCATTAGATGGTGCGCATATAGCCACTCCTTGTTTTGCATGTCATCTTACGGAAGAAAAATGGCGATTCAGAAACATCGGCGAGCGCTGCGTGGATTGCCATGATGATGTGCATGAGGGATACATAGCTGCTACCTACTACCCCAATCAAGCCTGTGAGGCTTGCCATATTACCGATAACTGGACCACTAATCACTTTGATCACAACCTAACAGATTTCGCACTGCAAGGCAGGCACCAGGAGGTCAGCTGCATGGAATGTCATGCCACAGCGGAAACATCTACCGAAAATAGATATGCAGGCTTTGTGGATACCCCTAATGAATGTGCAGCCTGTCATGAGGATGTACATGAGGGGCAATTCGTGGAAAATGGCATCACAGATTGTGCTAGATGCCATGGCTTTGACGATTGGAGTATGGAGGATTTTGACCATGATCAAACCGCCTTCAAGCTAGAAGGTGCTCATACTACAGTAGCCTGTGAGGCCTGCCATAAACCGTACGAAGATGAGAATGGAAAAACTTTTGTCCAATACAAATTCAAGAGCTTCGAATGTATAGACTGTCATCATTAATGGTTTTGCTGGGCTTGACTTGCAGTCTTTTTGCACAGTCGCCCCATGGCAAAGATTTCAAGATGAATTGCGCGGATTGCCATTCTTCGGATAGCTGGGACATTCCTCTGGAAGCCTGGAATTTGGACCGATCTAGTTCGCCTAGACACGAACTAGCCAATCGGTTTCCAAACGATTCGCTGCGCTTCAACCATAACGACACCAATTTTCCGCTAGAAGGAGGCCACGCTAGGACCGATTGCAGGCTCTGTCACGAGGCATTAGTTTTTCAGGAAACCGAAACTGCATGTATCTCCTGTCATACTGATCTGCACAATATGACAGTGGGATCGGACTGTGCCAGGTGTCATACAGTCGATAACTGGTTAGTCGATAACATAACTGAGTTACATCAGGATAATGGCTTTCCACTTCTAGGTATTCACGCTATAGCTACTTGTACCGATTGTCACGTCTCGGAATCGGGGCTGCAATTCCATCGATTGGGCAATGAGTGTGTGAATTGCCACTTACAGGATTTCGTCGCTACTACTGCACCCAATCATATAGAATCAGGCTACTCACAGGAATGTATAGACTGTCATGATGTCAATGCCTTTGACTGGTCTTCGGAAAATATTTTGCATGACTTTTTCCCTTTGGTCAAAGGACACGACATTGACTGTATTCAATGCCATACAACGGGTACGTACGAAGCCATTCCAAGTGATTGTATCTCCTGCCATGAGATGGATTATGAAGTAGCTTTAAACCCAGATCACAAGGCCTTGAACTTTGGAACAGATTGTGCTGCCTGCCATACCTTAGATCCTGATTGGATGCCTGCTCAATTCCGAGAGCATGATGATTTGTATTTCCCGATCTACAGTGGAGCACATGGAGGAGAATGGTCGGAATGCATGGAATGTCATCCGAATCCTGCCAACTACGCGGAGTTCACTTGTACTACCTGCCACCAACGCGGTGATACCGATGATGAGCACGATGGCGTTAATGGCTATGTTTATGAAAGCAATGCTTGTTTGGCTTGCCATCCCACCGGCAGTGAAGATGATAACTTTGACCACAATCGAACTAACTTCCCGCTAACCGGTGCACATATCGGCGTGGATTGCAATAGCTGCCATACCAATGGCTTTGCCGGAACACCTACGGATTGTGCTGCCTGTCATAGCATGGACTTTGAGCAAACGACCAGCCCTGATCACCAGTTATTGGGTTTCTCCATGGATTGCGCCTCCTGTCACACTACCGATCCCAACTGGATGCCCGCTACCTTTGCGGATCATGATAACTTCTATGAATTGAGGGGAGCGCACGCCCAGATTGCGAATGATTGCGCTGCTTGCCACAATAGTACCTTCACCAACACCCCTACTACCTGTTTTGGATGTCATGAATCAGATTACAATGATGCCGATGATCCAAATCACCGTTTAGCTCAGTTTCCGACGAACTGTCTAGATTGTCACAATGAGAATGCTTGGGAACCTGCCAATTTTGATCATGATGGCTTGTATTTCCCGATCTACAGCGGTAATCACCAGGGAGAATGGAACCAGTGCACCGAGTGCCATACCACACCTGGCAATTTTGCCTTATTCAGCTGTATTGACTGTCACGAACATAATGATCCAAACGAGCTAGCCGACGACCATCAAGGCGTAGCCAATTATCAATTTTTGAGCACGGCCTGCTTTGTGTGCCATCCAAACGGTGATTAACCCAAGCATACCCATGACACAAAAACACACCTATCTAATAGCAATCTTGCTAGTGCTCGGGGGCTGGGTACAAGCGCAAGAGCAAGTGCTTTTCGAGAACGGGACGGTTTCCTTCCTTACTTCTCGAAATGTATATGTAAAGTTTGCCTCCACTAAAAACCTGAATGTTGGAGATACACTTTATTTGCAACAAGAGCAGGCTTTGATTCCTGTCTTAGTAATTGCAAACAAGTCTTCCTCCTCGACCGTATGCTCACCGATTGGCAACATTAAACTAGAGGTAAAGGACCAAGTGGTAGCAGCTATCAAGAAACCGGAGAAGAAAGAAAAGGAGAATGACATTCCTGTTGCCGCTACGACACCAGATCCAACCACTAGCCCAATCAACAATGATCCAATCGTAAAGCCGATTGAGGATCGGGAGGAGGAGGAAGTTTTATTTAAGGAAAAGATCAAGGGCCGGGTTTCAGTAGCGTCCTACAACAATCTGTCCAATTACCGCAACCTGCATCGCATGCGTTATGCCTTTTCCTTCCGAGGTTATAATCTGAATGATTCGCGCCTTTCGATCGAGAGTTATGTGACTTTTCGACATGAATTAAACGACTCCATTCGACTAAACGAGGCACTCAAGGTATATGCCTTATCTGCCAAATACAGCTTCGATAAGACAACCCATCTGACTTTTGGACGAAAGATTAACCCGAAGTTTTCCAGCATGGGAGCCATTGATGGGCTCCAATTTGAAAAGGGATTCGGCAATAATTTCAGCATAGGAGCAATCGCTGGCACTCGGCCCGACCTTCGCGATTACGGCTTAAATCTGGATCTATTGCAATATGGTGCCTATGCCAGTTTTTCGACGGCAGTACCCGCTCGGTTTTCGCAAACGACTGTTGGGTTTATTGAGCAAATGAATAAAGGGAATACAGATCGACGCTTTGCCTATTTCCAACATTCCAGCACCCTAGCGAAAAATTTGAACCTCTTTGGTTCATTTGAAATTGACCTCTACGAGAAAATCAACGAGCAGATCAATAGTCAACCACGTTTGACGAATCTATTTGCCTCTTTGAGATACCGCCTCAGCCGCAGTCTACGATTTTCTGCCTCTTATGACAACCGAAGAAATATCATCTACTACGAGTCCTATCGGAATTTCATCGACCAATTGATTGAAGATGAAACTCGGCAAGGCTTGCGTTTCAGTTTTCACCACAGACCATTCAAAACGATTTCCTGGGGAGCTACTACTGGTGTCCGATTCCAAAAGAGCCAAGCCAACCCCTCCCGCAACCTAAATGGTCATCTGACTTTTAGCAGGGTACCCTTTATTAAAGCTAGAGTAAGTCTACGAGCGAATTTCCTACAGACAGACATCATTGATAGTCAGATCTTTGGGGTCCGAATCCATAAACCCCTAATTCGCAATAAGTTGGATGCGGAATTATTCTATCGATGGGTCGACTACAAGTACAAAATTGGCGACCGCGTGCTGCACCAGAATATCGCTGGTGCGAATCTCTCCTTCCGGCTCCAAAAAAACCTCTCCCTACACCTGTTCTACGAGGGAATTTTCGACAATAACAATCAAATTTATCATCGCCTTAATGCCCGCATTATTAAGCGATTTTAGGATCATACTATAATTCAAGATCATGAATAGACTCCAATCCATAATAGGCTTAACTATAATCAGCATTCTGGTACTGTCCTGCGATTCCAAACCGCGTGTTATCCAAGGCCAACCCATCTCCACTGCCCAAGCAGGGAGTCCCAACATTCCTGCCTGGGATGATCCCAAACCTCTAGTGCCGACAACTACTTCCACTAGCTCAGCAGTACATGAGGTAACGGTAAAAGAGATTTTGAATACAGAAAAATACAGCTACCTACTAGTCGAGGAAAACGAGAATGAATTTTGGGTGGCCATTTCCAAGAGAGATGTCAAAGCAGGCGGAATTTACCAATACAAAGGTGGATTATTGAAGAAAAATTTCTTTAGCAGAGAGTTCAATCGAGTCTTTGAAACCGTATACCTCGTATCCAACATTTGGGAAAAGACAGATCGCCCAGGAAGCGGATCTGACAGGGATCAAGCGCATCCCAAAATACAGGGCGGCCAAACTCTCCCAGATTTAGAGGTGGGTAAAATCACACCTACAGCTGGAGCCATTAGTCTCGCAGAACTATTCGCCAATAAAGCCTCCTATAATGGCAAACTAGTGAAGATTACCGGCAAGTGTGTCAAGATTAATCCAATGATCATGGGTCGAAACTGGGTACACATACAAGATGGCTCCGGGCAAGAACTAGATCTTACCGTTACCACCTCCCAGCTTGTTAGATTGGGTGATATCGTCTCCCTAGAAGGAACCATAATCCTGGACAAGGACTTTGGAGCTGGATATCGGTACGACATACTTATGGAGGAGGCTACTGTCCAATAGCCCCTCTAGTCATTCGCATTAATCCGCAATTCTCAGTTTGGCAGAGTCGGCCAAGTTGAATTTACCACGACAAAATGTACGAAGTCAAATCCTTGACTTGAAACCACTTCCAATAGCAAAGTATCACCGGATTCAATTTATCCTCTTTTATCAAAAGGGCCGTCGCTGGATGCGATGGCCTACTACCATTTTAGTATGAAGACCTTGAAAAAAATTGGCAATAGACTCTTTTCCACCTCCGCAGCTGGCCTCTACATGATCCTATTTGCCATTGCGATTGCCGTCGCCACCTTTATCGAAAATGATTTTGGCACGAGCGCAGCTCAAAAACTCATCTTTAAGGCCTGGTGGTTTGAGTTATTGTTAGGCTTGTTTGGCGTCTCGATTTTGGTCAACATCTTTCGGTTTCGGCTCATCCAGCAAAAAAAATGGGCAGTCCTTTCTTTCCATGCCGCCATCATAGTTATTCTCATTGGAGCCGGTGTAACGAGATACTTTGGATATGAAGGCATGATGCATATCCGAGAAGGGAGTGCATCCAATAGCATATTATCTTTCGAAGAGTATCTCGTATTTGAAGCTCAATATGCAGGGCAAAAATTTAATTTTGCAGAGCCGGTGCTATTTGCCTCCTTGGGCGACAACAGGATAAAAAAGTCTTATCAACTGGGTTCGCAGAAAGCTACTGTAGAAGTGATCGACTTCATGCCCAATCCGAAGGAAAGTATGATTGAAACGGCCACCGGACTCCCTACCCTTAAGATCGTCATTGGTGGGGCCAATGGGCGAGAGGAATACTATCTGCAAAAAGGTCAGCGCAGTCGGATTCGAGGTACACTTTTCAACTTCCGCGAGCAAGAAGAACCAGCAGGATTCAATATCAGAGCAGAGGGAGGGCGTATTTATTTCAAAGCCTCAACGCCCTATACGCAGCGAGTAATGGCTACGCAAACACTCGATACACTTGCAGGCAAGGAATACCATCCCCTAGTATTGCGAAGTCTATATTCTAATGGGTTGCAAAGCTTTGTCTTCGGTGATTATTCTTCTAGCGCCAAGGTGGAGCTGGTTTCAGAAGATCAAAAAATGGCTAGTAACAGCACTGCAGGTTTGAAGATTCGTGTTAGTAGCAATGGCGAATCCCAGGAGCAGTTCATTTTTGGGGCCAAGGGCGTGGCAGGTCGCGCTAAGGTTTTCGACTTAGGAGAGTTGAAACTAGCCGTATCCTATGGCGCCAAGGAGATACAACTGCCCTTCAGTCTAGAGCTCCGAGACTTCATCATGGAGAAATACCCAGGTACCAACAGTGCTTCTTCCTATGCTAGTGAAGTCACCCTCGTAGATACAAGAAGTAACCTGCGAGAAGATACGCGGATTTACATGAACAACATTTTGGATTACGATGGATATCGATTCTTTCAATCCTCATTTGATCAGGATGAGCTAGGCACCTGGCTCAGCGTCAACCACGACTGGTGGGGTACCTGGATCTCTTATCTGGGCTATGCCATTTTGACTATTGGAATGATGCTAACCTTCTTCCATAAAGGCAGTCGCTTTCAGCAGCTAGCCAGAAACCTGAAACGTACCAGGCAGCCTCAACAAGTGGTGGCCGCCTGCTTAATTGGACTCGGAATGACCTTCGCCGTCCCCATCTCCGCAAAAACGCCGAATCCTAGTCTTCGAAATGCGCAAACTGTAGCCTTGGAACATGCAGAGAAGTTTGGACAGATAGTGATGCAGGATCATCGAGGGAGAATGAAGCCAATGAATACGTATACCAGTGAGATCCTTAGGAAACTTTCTAGAAAGGCCAGCTTGTATGAGCTTGAAGCTGAGCAAATCATCCTGGGCATGGCAGCCCACCCGAAGAGTTGGTATGATGTCCCTCTAATTAAAATGGGCAAACACAACAAGACCAAAGAAATATTACCTCAGCCCGCCCAAGGTAATCTACTGGCTTACAGCGATTTTTTCAATACAGATGGGAGTTATAAACTTAGAGAACACGTACGCCAAGCCTACAACACGCCGAAGAAAGATCGTGGAGTATTCGAGAAGGAGATGATGAAGTTGGATGAGAAGGTCAACATCTGTAGCATGGTTTTTTCTGGTAACTTCATGAAAGTCTTTCCTATTCCCAACGATCCCAACAACACCTGGGAAGCGCCAGGTGGCGGTCACCATCATGGCCACGATCATTCCGAAGAAAGCTATGCGGAACGATTCTATGCGACCTATCTGCCCGCCTTGCAATCTGCGATCGGAAATGGAAACTACCAACTATCTAACCGCCTGCTTAATGAGCTTGAACAATATCAACTGCAGTATGGCGCGGCTGCCCTACCGTCCAAGCAACAACAAAAGGCGGAATTATTGCTCAACCAGCTGAATGTTTTCAGCCGCCTAGGGAAAATATATGCTCTGCTGGGATTGCTCTTCCTGGGCCTCTTATTCACCTCTGTTTTCAAGCCCAGTTGGAACCTACAACTCCCCAACAAAATTGCCTATGGCCTTTTCTTCATGAGTTTTCTACTTCATCTCTTTGGTTTGGGATTGCGATGGTATGTCTCAGGGCGTGCACCCTGGAGTAATGGGTACGAATCCATGATCTACATTGCTTTTACTACCGTCTTAGCTGGGGTCATCTTTGGAAGAAGATCTTTAGGTGGTATGACGGCCACTAACATTCTGGCCTCCACGATTCTGATGGTGGCGGGACTCAGCTGGATGGATCCCGAGATCACGCCTTTGGTGCCGGTGCTAAAATCATACTGGCTTACTATACACGTATCCCTAGAAGCAGGTAGTTATGGATTTTTGATGTTGGGAGCATTGATTGGGGCATTGAACCTCATTTTTATGATTTTTCGAACCCAGAAGAATGCAGCGAATGTGAATCGCATGATCAAAGAGATGACACAGATCAGTGAGATGACCCTAATCGGCGGCCTGTTTATGATCTCTGTAGGTACTTATCTCGGCGGAGTATGGGCCAATGAATCCTGGGGAAGATATTGGGGCTGGGATGCCAAAGAGACCTGGGCACTGGTTACCATTTTGATTTACGCATTCATTCTTCATATGCGTTTTATTCCTGGTCTGCGAGGAGAATATGCCTTCAATGTAGCCACACTCTTTGGTTGGGCTTCAGTTATCATGACCTATTTCGGCGTTAACTACTATCTATCAGGGCTACATTCTTACGCAGCAGGAGACCCTGTTCCAATTCCGACTTTTGTCTACTATGCAGTGGGCATCTTAACTTTAATTGGCGGAACGGCCTTGTGGCGAGATCGGCAGTTCCGCAGAACTTCGGCTACGCTGGTGAGTTCGTAGTTCTGCGGATCAAAAAGAGAGCAGAAACAAGCTAGCGATAACTACAAAACCTCATGGGTTGACCCCAATTCAAATGAAATTGTTACTTTTAGATAGACCAGCTGCTATCTATGACTACCGCTATTTGGATTGCCCTCATTTTTTTATCGATATTTTTTATTTATACCCTATCGAAGGACTTCTTTGCCCATCGCAAAGTACTGGAAGATGTTAGTGTTCTAAAGACAGCCATTATCGGCTTCGTCGTCAATTTTTTCGATGTGCTGGGGATTGGAGCCTTTGCACCTCAAACGGCTCTCCTTAAGTTCACCAAACAGACCGAAGATCGGCTACTTCCCGGTACACTGAATGTGGCAAATACAGTCCCGGTTCTCATCCAGGCTTTAATTTTTATTCAGATTGTCGAAGTAGAATCTCTCACGCTCTTGGCCATGCTACTAGCTGCGATGGCTGGGGCAGTATTTGGTGCGGGCAAAGTGGCCAAAATGCCCGTTCGTAGAATTCAAATCATTATGGGTTTTGCTTTGCTGGTTACCGCCTTTTTCATGCTATCTGGTCAAATGAATTGGATACAAGGAGGGGGTGAGGCTATAGGACTGAGTGGTTGGAAACTAGCTGTGGCAGTAGGAGTGAACTTCATATTGGGTGCATTTATGACTGTAGGGATAGGCTTATATGCGCCTTGTATGGCCCTAGTCTACGCCTTGGGAATGTCTCCACTAGTAGCTTTCCCGATCATGATGGGATCCTGTGCTTTCCTTATGCCTCCCGCTTCGGCTAAATTCATCAAGGAAGGAGCCTACAACCGAAAGGCAGCTGTTGCTATGGCTATTCCTGGAGCCATCGCCGTGCTGATCGCCGCTTTCATCGTAAAATCTCTTCCCCTTAACACCCTCCGTTGGGTAGTGATTGGGGTTATTGTATATACATCCGTTGTCATGTTTAGATCCGCTCAGCAGCAGTCCCAAACATAGACACAAGCAACAAGACAGAAAAACCATCTTCTCTGATATTGCTACATTCAGAGAACCAAAAACAAGAACATGAAAGGGTACATTTCGAAAATGGAAGGAGTATCCGCTTTCTACTATTTCACTATTATCGTCCTACTCTTCGCTACTGTTTCCTGCTCCGAGGAAAGAATAAGTTTTAATGCGCAAATCAGACCTATTCTAAACAAGAATTGTGTGAGTTGTCACGGAGGTATTAAGCAATCCGGCGGTTTTGGGCTCGTCTTCGCAGAAAATGCACTTCGCAAAACGGAAAGTGGGAAAATTGGAATTGTCCCAGGTAAGCCGAATCAGAGTGAAATGTATCAGCGCTTGGTCCATCATGACCCGGAACAGCGCATGCCACTAGAAGAAGCTCCGCTAAAAGCATCGGAAATTACCTTAATTAAACAGTGGATCGAACAGGGAGCTCAATCACTGGGCTTATATCCCGCCACTACATCAGCCGCCACCGGCGATCCAATCGGAATGGATCAGCAATGATATAGACCGCTTCATCTTAGAAAAAATACGTCAAGAAGGGATGAATCCCTCCCCCGCAGCTGATCCTGTAGCATTGGTGAGGCGCTTATATCTCGATATTATCGGTCTCCCCCCTTCTGTTGATGAAGTTCAGGAATTCTTACAAGATACGTCACTCCTAGCCTACGAAAAACTGGTCGACAATTTGTTGGCCTCCCCTCATTATGGAGAGCACTGGGCAAGCATGTGGTTGGACCTTGCTCGATATGCTGATTCCTTTGGTTATTCTTCGGATCTCAATCGGGTCATCTGGAAGTATAGGGATTGGGTAATTCAAGCATTGAATCAGGATATGTCATTTGATCAATTCACTGTAGAACAACTAGCCGGCGATTTGCTTCCAAATCCGACTATTGATCAACTCATCGCTACTGCTTTCCATCGCAATAGTATGACCAATGGAGAAGGAGGGGCTTTTCACGAAGAGTTCAGAAATGCCGCCGTAATAGATCGCGTTAATACCACCTGGGAGACCTGGCAAGCCACCACTATGAGTTGTGTACAATGCCACAGTCACCCCTACGACCCCATCAAACAGGATGACTTCTATCAGGCATTTGCTTTTTTCAATAATACGACCGACCGAAACCTGATTGCCGAATTCCCAGTACTGAAAACCCTTGAATCCAAAGATTCCATAGAGCTACAGACCATCAAAAAATGGATTGAACAACAGAGCAGCGTGCAAGCAGCTCAGCAAATCGAAAAGATGATCTTGGTTCACGAGCCGAAAATAGGTCCCCTGGATTTTGATGAATCCCAAAACACCAAGTTCATCAATCGCATCGGCGATGACTACATGAGTGTGTATGACGGATCAGTGATCAAACTCAAAGCCATTAATCTGGAAGAGATCGACAGGATTTACTTACATCATCTCCAGTATACGCCCAAGGAAGGTAAAGTTTCCATTCATCTGAATGACGCAGAGGGGGCCATTATTGGTACGCGAACTTTATCCAAAACCCAAGGCTTAGACATGCTATCCATTCCTATTCGTACGGATCAAAAGGAGGCAGACTTGTATTTTTCTTTCAGCAGTATAGAGGAAGGATATGAAACCCGAATCGATGGCATCCTATTTGGCAAGAAATTGCCAGCCACACCAGTGGAATTATCCGATAGTATTCACCACCGTATTGATTGGCTAATGAATGCAACGCCTAAAGTGACAACTCCTGTACTGGTGGAAAAACCAGACAGCTATAAACGAACTACTCATCTCTTTGAAAGAGGAAGTTGGCAGCGAAAAGGGAAAGTAGTGCTTCCTAGTATTCCAGGTCTATTCAACCCAAAGGCACAAGAATATGCCAATCGATTAGACCTCGCGGAATGGCTGGTTAGCGCCGATAATCCGCTAACGGCCCGAGTAATGGTCAATAGAATTTGGGCTAAGCTCTTCGGTCGCGGCATCGTATCTACTACAGAAGATTTTGGTACCATGGGTGAATCTCCTACCCATCCAGCCTTACTGGATTGGTTAGCACTCCAATTTGCCAACGAGCAGTCTTGGCACTTTAAACCATTGATCAAAAGCATTGTCACATCGGCCACCTACAGGCAATCCACACACACATCTACAGAGGCACTAGAAAAAGACCCGGAAAACATTTGGTTAGCGAGGAGTCCCAGACTCCGCTTAAGTGCAGAACAAATTCGAGACCAGGCCTTAGCCGTATCTGGATTATTAAGCAAAAAGATGCATGGCCCAAGTGTCATGCCCGTCCAACCCTCAGGGATATGGCAAGTCTCTTTTAGCAATGCAAAATGGCAGACCAGTGAGGGAGAAGACCGTCACAGAAGGGCTATTTATACTTTCATCAAACGATCTACCCCCTACCCTTCTCTCATCACATTTGATGCCGCGGGGAGGGAGGTTTGTTTGTCTCGAAGAATTACTACCAACACGCCATTGCAAGCACTGGTAACTTTGAATGATCCCGTCTTTTTCGATGCCGCCCGTGCCCTCGCACAATCGGTCTTGGATACTCAAGAACCGCCGCAGGCGCAATTATCTGATATGTACCAACGACTGGCTGGAAAAGTCCCCTCTAAAAAGAAATTAGGTATACTGCGGGAATTGTATGAAGAAACGACTACCTATTACCAAAGCCACCTTGAAGAGGCCTTCGACATTGCCCTATCCAAGGACCTCGAATTAGCCGTACTAACCGTGGTCGCTAATAGCCTAATGAATTTGGATGAGTTTGTGGTAAAAGGTTGAGCTTAATAAGAAGTAAACAACATGGATACTTTCAACGAATGGCAAATCAGACAATTAAGGTATACGACCCGGCGACATTTCCTCAAGAAATGCAGTACCGGCCTAGGACTTTTGGCCATGGGTTCTCTATTAGGTGGAAATCAATTGTTTGCACAAGCAAATCTTGATACTCCTCCCCAAACAGGTTCACTGCCTCACTTTACACCGAAAGTTAAGCGCGTGATATACCTACACATGACCGGCGGGCCTTCACAATTGGAACTTTTTGATTACAAACCCACTTTACAGCAATTGCATAATCAAGACTGTCCCGATTCCTTTTTGCAAGGCCAGCGCTTTGCCTTCATTCAAGGTAGGCCGAAGATGCTGGGGCCACAGCAAAGCTTCCAGCAATATGGTGATTCTGGTACGTTTGTCTCAGGTGCGCTTCCTCATTTCCAAAAGCATGTAGATGAAGTCTGCATGCTTAAAGCGATGTATACAGAGGAGTTCAACCATGCGCCGGCCCAACTTTTTCTGCAAACAGGTAGCCCCAGAGTCGGCCGGCCAAGTATGGGCGCCTGGTTGGCCTACGGTCTAGGATCAGAAAATGACAATTTACCCGCTTTCATGGTCTTGGTCTCTGGCGGTAGTGATCCAGATGCCGGCAAGAATGGCTGGGGCAGCGGTTTTCTCCCTTCACAATACCAAGGTGTACAATGCCGCAGCTCAGGAGATCCAATTTTATATGTTTCCAACCCTTATGGAATGAGTCGGAATATTCGCCAAAAGTCAATTGATGCCATCAATGAGCTGAATAAGGCCGAACATGAAATGGTAGGAGACCCCGAAATCTTATCCAGGGTAGCCCAATATGAAATGGCCTTCAAGATGCAAGTATCGGTTCCAGAAGTAATGGATATCAGCAAGGAGCCTGCCTATATTCATGAGATGTATGGGACGGAACCCGGCAAAACGTCCTTTGCTAATAATTGCCTTTTGGCTAGACGTTTGGTTGAACAAGGAGTTCGCTTCGTCCAATTGTACGATTGGGGTTGGGATATGCACGGCACACAGCGATCTGAAGATTTAGGGGTGGGTATGACGGAAAAATGTCAATTAATCGATCGACCTATTTCGGCCTTGCTACAAGATTTAGAACAACGGGGTTTGATGGAAGACACCTTGGTCGTCTGGGGGGGTGAGTTTGGGAGAACACCTATGCGTGAAAACAGGGGCGGAGTCACCATGAGGTATCAAGGTCGCGATCATCATGCCCAAGCCTTTACCATTTGGATGGCAGGTGGAGGAGTAAAGAAGGGATTTTCGCATGGCCAAACCGATGAGCTGGGCTTTTTCGGGGTACAAGACCGAACGCACATCCATGATTTGCAAGCGACTATTTTACATCTACTAGGCATCAATCATGAACAATTCACCTATCCATTTCAAGGTCGAGATTATCGTTTAACCGATGTACATGGATCAGTGATCAAAGATATCTTGGCTTAATGAATAAAACATCAGTAGGTAGTACTATTTTGAGGTTTTGATGAAAACCAGAATAGCTATCTTTAGCCATTCAAAACAACGAAGCGATTTAATAATCACAACCAACTATGCATCCAATTCTTAGAACTTTATCGATACTCTTGCTAGCTGGCCTAATGGCGTCTTGTGGAGGAGAGGGAAAAAAAGTATTGCTCTTCGGCCATATTACAGATGACAATCAAGAAAGTATCGAAAACGCCAGGGCTGAAATTGAAAAACTTGGGAAAGCCCAGCACTTTTCAACGCGCTTTTCTGATCAGACCCAAATCTTCACTGAAGATTCTCTACAACAATTCGCCGCTCTTATTTTCCTACACACAAGTGGGGAAGCACTCAATGATGTGGAAAGGGCTGATGTGGAACGATTTGAGCAGGCGGGAGGAAACGTAATGGGAATCGAAGCCCTGCCAGAAATTCAGCAGGCATGGCCATGGTATCATCAACACATGAGTCAGGAATCTCCTCAAAATTTCACGTCCCTAGAGCAATTAGGAGAAGCTTTGGGCACGGCAATTAGCACCTCAACCTTAGATTATCAATTGGCCACTACTCAGCGCGTCCCTGAGGAAACCAGGTTTGTCAAGGAAATCCTGGACTTCAACCTCAATGAACCCATGGAGTTAGATGAATTGCCAGGTCGAGGTCTGCTCTTTGTGGAGAGAAGGGGTGCCCTAAAGCTGCATGACTTCCAAACAGGAATAACCAAGAAGATCGCGCAAGTGCCGCTATTTTACGGGAATGAAGACGGTTTATTGGGGGTCGCCGTGGATCCGAAGTATCAAGAAAACAACTGGATTTATCTATTCTATTCGGCACCAGGAGATGAGCCAATCCAACACGTGTCTCGCTTCGACCTAGTTGGAGACTCCCTGCTGGCTTCTTCAGAGAGGATACTCCTCACGATACCTACCATTCGGAAATGTTGTCATAGCGGTGGAGCCTTGGAATTTGGCCCTAATGGCAATCTATTCATTACCTTGGGCGATAACACCAATCCATTTGAATCCTCTGGCTACGCCCCCATTGACGAGCGACCCGGCCGTGCCCTTTGGGATGCGCAAAAGTCCGCCGCCAACACCAATGATCTTCGAGGAAAAATCCTACGAATCAAACCCGAAGACGATGGCACCTATTCTATCCCTGAAGGCAACCTATTTCCTCAAGGCACCCCCAATACTCGTCCCGAGATCTATGTAATGGGCTGCCGCAATCCCTTCCGCCCTTCTATCGACAGCAAAACCGGCTATCTATACTGGGGGGATGTTGGTCCTGATGCAGGAAAAACGAATCCCAACCGAGGGCCAAAGGGGATGGGAGAATTCAATCAGGCGCGGACGGCTGGCTTTTGGGGCTGGCCCTACACCAGAGGCAATAACCAACTGTACAATGACTACGATTTTACGGCCGAAAAAGCTGGGGAGAAATTTGATCCTATGCGACTGGTCAATAATTCTCCGAATAACACGGGAATCCAGGAGCTTCCACCGGCCCAGCCTTCCATGATTTGGTTTTCCTATGACGCCTCGGAGGAGTTTCCTTGGTTGGGTAAAGGTGGAGTGAACCCCATGGCGGGCCCGGTGTTTCATGCAGAGGATCAGGCGGAGGGTTTTCCTGCCTATTTTGAGAATAAGCTCTTTGTCTATGAATGGATGAGGGACTGGGTCTACGTTGTCACGATGGACGAAGATCAAAATTATGTCAAGGCGGAAGCCTTTATGCCTAATACTGAGTTCTCTCATCCTATGGATATGCTCTTTGGGGCAGATGGGAACCTCTACGTCTTGGAGTACGGTCAGAAATGGAATGCCCAGAATATGGATGCTCGCCTTAGCCGCATTAAATACATTAAGGGCAACCGGACTCCTATCGCAAGAATGTTAGCAGACAAGGAGGTAGGAGCAGTGCCTTTAACGGTCGCCTTTAAAGGAGAGGACTCCGAAGACTTTGATCAAGATCAATTGAAATATGAATGGTCTTTTGATCAGTCAGAAGTACAATCCACAGAAGTAAACCCGAGTTTCACTTTTGAAAAAGCGGGAGTGTATACCGTACAACTAACCGTTACGGATCCAAGTGGGGAAACTTCTACAACAACACAAAAGATAATGGCTGGCAACGAGCCACCTCAATTGACCATCGAAACCGATGTTGAGGACAATATCTATTGGGATAGCCGGAAAATAAACTATCAGGTAGTCGTCAAGGATAATGAAGATGGTTCTACAGCAGATGGCAGTATAGCTGAAGACAAAGTCAAGGTCACGCTAACCTACTTACCTGAAGGAGAGGATATCGTGTTGGCTACCGTTGGGCATCAACAGAATACTCTACCTGAGGGCAAACTCCTAATTGATGCCTCCGACTGTAGCGCCTGCCATGCCGAAAAGGTGAAGGTAAATGGACCAGCCTATGAAGAGATAGCCCAAAAGTATTCCAGTGAGGATAAAAATTATCTGATCAGTCAGGTGATCAAAGGTAGTTCTGGGGTTTGGGGAGAAACGATGATGGCTGCTCACCCGCAGCTTAGTGTAGATGAGGTAGGAAAGATCATTGATTATATCCTGACGCTTGGTCCAAAAACAGACGATACAGCTAATAGCCTTCCGCTTGCCGGCTCGATCACTTTTGATGATCACCTCACAAAGAAAGCTGGGGGGAAATATATCCTAATGGCCTCGTATCTGGACCAAGGGAATGCAGCTGTAGAAGGTAGCACCTTGTCCACCAGTGAGCAGGCGGTTTTTATCACCCCCAAAATAGAGGCAGAAGATGCAGACGAGAGAAGCAAAGGACTGGGCATTTGGAATAGTCAAGGGGCCAGACTAGTAGGCTCTATCCTGCACAATTCTTACCTAAAATTTGACAACATCAGCTTCAAGAATCTAAATAGCATACAATTGGCAGCGGCCTACAATTCCGATTATCCCTATGCCGGTAGTGTTGAAGTGCGTGCTAATGCGGTGGACGGAGAAGTCTTGGGTACTGCCAAACTCGGCTATTCAGACCCCAAGAAGCCCGGTAAGGAATATTATGACATCCCCTTGAAAGCAAGTGATGTGAAGGGACCACTTTACCTGGTCTTCAAGAACCTAAAGGATGATAGTCAATATGTGCTAAATGCCGATTGGATTATCTTGAAATATGAAAGATTCGAACAATAGTGGAACTGAATCGGAATCATGAAGAAGTATCTCTATTTGCTAGTAACACTTGGGGTGATCGCCATAGGTTTAACTGAATGTGCACCACCCGAGGAGAGTAAACCACCTAATGTACTCTTTATTTCCATTGATGATCTCCGCCCTGCACTAGGGGCCTATGGAGATAGTGCAGCGATTACGCCTTATATCGATCAATTGGCCAGCGAAGGCATGACTTTCCGGCAAACCTTCTGCCAGTCGGCCGTTTGTGCCCCGTCGCGAGCTAGCTTGATGACTGGTGTCCGGCCTGATTCCACGCGAGTCTGGCATTTGGGGGATAAATTCAGGGAGATCAACCCAGCCGCCGTCACCATGCCGCAATACTTTTCCCGTTTCGGTTACCACACCGTCAATATTGGTAAGATCTTCCACAATTACATGCCAGATTCCGTGTCATGGGATGAACCAGATATGCGTCCAGCCCAGTACCTCCGACCAGAATGGCTAGGGAGAGATGGGGAAACTTTCTACATTTCCGAAGAAGTGCATCGCTCTCAAGTGGTGAAGCGAGACTCCTTATTGAAACTAAGGCCCGTCCGCTATGCCGACGGTTGGAATACGGGCCCCGCCTGGGAAGCCGCCGATGTTCATGATACCCTATACTACGACGGCGCCCAAACCGAATTAGCCAAGCGAACCTTAGATCGATTAGCAAAAAAGGATCAACCCTTTTTCTTCGGTTTAGGTTATTTTCGACCTCATCTTCCTTTTGCTGTACCGAAAAAGTACTGGGACCTCTATGACCCGCAAGACATACCCTTGGCTCCCAATCCTGAACTACCAGAAGGATCTCCCATATTCACAGCTAATTCCATGTATGAGCTAAGACACTATGATGGCTTCGGTCACATAGGCCACCCGACCTCCACTTATCGTATGAGCGAAGATACCGCACGGATTCTCAAGCACGGCTACTATGCTAGCGTTAGCTATGTGGATGCGCTACTGGGTGATCTGATGAATCATTTGAAGGCATTAGATCTTTATGAGAATACCATTATCGTAGTCTGGGGAGATCACGGCTGGAAGTTAGGGGATCACAATAGCTGGGGAAAAATGACGAATTTCAATATAGACCTACAAGTGCCGGTGATCGTCCGCTATCCCGGGCAAAAGAATCGCGGTGCTCAGACGATGGCTATGACTGAATTAGTCGACTTGTTTCCCTCAATATGCGAATTGGCAGGGATTGACGTCCCGACCTATACGCAAGGACTCAGTTTTGTTCCGCTCCTGGAAGACCCTACACGTCCCTGGAAGACCGCTGCCTTTAGTCAATTCCACCGGCGGCCAAGGGTCTCAGCAGATGGGAAGCGCTACATGGGCTATTCGATTAACACGCCCGAACACCATTACATAGAGTGGTATACCTGGGATCACGAAAGTGGGACCAAAGGAGAGTACGTCACAGCTGAGTTGTATCATCGTCTAGAAGACCCGCACGAGACGACCAACATAGCTGATACAGCTGTCAACAAAGCTGTGGTTGAGCGCCTGTCGCAACAGCTGGCCAAAGGCTGGAAAGGGGCGCTGGAGGAGGTAGAAAAGGAGGCTGGAGATTGATCGAGGATGTGAAATCTATAAGCGCTTGGGTTCATTAGTAATAATTTAAAAAGGTATGAGAATTCAGTATGTAATCTTGCTGTTGAGTCTATTTGCGTTCAGCATTCCGCTGAACGCTCAGGAAACTTATCAGAAACCCGCACTTTCCAATTCGGAATCCTGGTCTATGATCTTGCTGCCGGATCCTCAAACTTACATGAAGTTTGGACGGAATCAACCCATTTTTGATCTCATGACAGCCTGGATCAGCGAGAACATTGATCCACTGAATATCAAGATGGTCTTATGTACTGGAGATCTAGTGGAACAAAACGATATGGTCGTTCCCGACAAAATCAATGGTAACCTACCTAGTAAGCAGCAATGGGAGGCCATCTCCAGTGCGCTGGAGTCCTTGGATGGCAAGGTGCCCTATATCTTGGCTGCTGGGAATCATGACTTTGGTTTCAAAAATATAGAACACCGAAAATCAAACTACGATCAGTATTTTCCAGCAGACAGAAACTGGGCCAGCCAAAAACTATTGAAGGCAGTAGGTAAGAACTTCGAAAATCGCCCTACGTTGGAGAACGCTGCCTATGAATTTATCTCTCCTCACAATAGAAAGTTTCTATTCATCAATCTGGAATTTGCCCCTAGAGATGCCATGATCGCCTGGGCCAAGGAGGTAGCTGGCCAGGAAGCATATAAGGAGCATACCTTGGTTCTTTTAACCCACTCCTACCTGAATGCACAGCATGAACATATCGAAAAAGAAACCTATCCCATTACGGACGGAAACTACGGGAAAGCCATTTGGGAAAAGTTGGTTCAACCCTCCCAAAATATTCAACTGGTTTTCTCTGGCCACATTGGCGGTGCCGATGATTTCAGGGCCCATATCGGATTCCGAAGGGATGAGAATGCAGCAGGCAAGAAGGTAAATCAAATGGCTTTCAACGCACAGGCCATGGGAGGAGGCTGGCATGGCAATGGAGGTGATGGCTGGTTGCGAATTCTCGAGTTTTTACCCGACGGTAAAACGGTGAAGGTGCGGACTTTTTCTCCCTACTTCGCCCTCTCGCCTAGTACCTGGCACTTGGCGTGGAATACAGAGGTCTTCAATACCTTTACCTTTAAGTTGGATTGATCGAAGATCGAACTAGATAACAGTAGTAAGAAGTCAGACAGCTACGCTATCAGACATCATAATTCTAAGCAAGTATGAGGATATAATTAGGCTAAAGTATTTGA
>CAJXPD010000135.1 GCA_913057785.1 uncultured Lewinella sp.
AGAGATGGGCACGCCGATGCTGATCCACCAGCCCCGCTACAGTATGATGGATCGCTGGGTAGAAGATGGCTTATTAGATGAACTAGAACGCCAAGGGATGGGCTCAATTGCTTTCTCTCCTTTGGAACAGGGTATACTCACCAACAAGTATTTAGGTGGCATTCCTTCAGATTCTCGAGTCGCCAGAGATGGCAGATACTTGAAATCCGATCAATTGGACGAAGCTACCCTAGGTAAGGTTCGAAAGCTACACGATATCGCTACCGATAGAGGACAGAGTCTGGCCCAAATGGCCATCGCCTGGCTATTGAAAGATGATCGAGTTACCTCAGTGCTGGTTGGGGTAAGTCGAATCAGCCAGTTGGAAGATAATCTCAAGGCATTAGATAATCTTTCCTTCACTGAGGATGAACTGAAAGCGATTGAAGAAATATTGAAATCTTAAGCCATTCTTCGATGTCATCCCGATTTATGCTGATTCATAATTCGGGATGACCTTGATTCTCCTACCAGGCATTACCCTTCAAAAAGCGCTTATCCACACTACTAATGAAGTTGGTAATCAATTGCTGAAACCGTTCCTTATTGATCCGAACATCCTGCGTATGATCTCCCCCCCAATCCAGATGATGGAAAGTAGATTTGGGATTTAATCCCTTGGCAATATTCACAGATTGTTGTGAAGCCGTTTGGCTATCCATCTCGGAATGAATGAGTAATACGGGTTCTGTGATCGCAGGAGTTGCTTGCACCGCGCTGGCTCGTTCATGATCCACGCCTGACCGCCAATCGACGATCCCCATCACAGTCGGAGACATCCAGCCAATCCAACTTCCGTAATCACGGATAGCCCGTTCGAAGATGGCCGAATACCAATCCTGAAAGGGCGCATCGGCAATGATAAAAGCAACGTCTCGTTCGTCCGCTCCAGCCGTCAGCACGGTGGCTCCTCCCCAAGAGGCTCCAAGCCAGCCAATCTGCTGAGATCGGAATCCTTTTTCTTTTTGCACCCAATTCGTCAAAGTCCACAGGTCTTGCGCCTCCTTGATACCTCCGGTGGCGTAGGTCCCATCGCTTTGACCATGTACTCGATGATCATAGAGCACCAAATCGCACTGACAATCTTCCAAAACGGGCACATATTTGAGCATGCCCGCCCAGGTACTGGTCCAGCCATGCGCCAGAATAATGGCACATTTCGATGTGTCACTCATCTGGAAGTACTTACCAGAAAGGGTGAGGCTGTCGTTGGTAATGACTTGGAAATCCTCAGGCTTGGGTAGAGGAGCTAGCATGGCTTCCAAGGTAGTACCCCATTGGGTTTCGATACGTCCCTTAGTACGCTCCAGGGAGCTGTCGGGAAAAAGGATGAGGCCGGAAAGCATCCAGGCAAAACCAAAGTAGCCGATCAGTAAAATAGGGATCAGAGCTAGTAGTAGTCGCTTTATCAATTTCATTTCAGTTAGCAGTTTGTATTAAAATGTTGTTTGGATGATCAATCTGCAATGGAGGTAGCACCAAAGTGTAGATCTGCAAAGGAAAGATATTGCTCCCAATCATAATCGGTGACATTATGCTTCCCAGTACGGATGTGATAACCAATGGTACCCACTACTGGTTCATTAACTTTTGGCATTTCTGCTGTGGGTAGGCCCGGAAGATCATATAAATGATACGCAGGATTGGCATGTAATGCACTTAGGAATTCTCCTTTTGGGTCTGCCCACTGATCCTCTTCCGCACTGGCTACGTATAAAGGACGTGGTGCGATCAAAGCCAATAGTTGATGTTGATCCACGGGTAGGTTGCCTTCCTTGGCATTGTACTTTTTGAAATTACCATTAAACCAATGAGGAAAATTGGTATTGATTCTTTCCACCGTCTCTCCAAAAGCCCGGCGACTCAAGGCAGCGCCACCACAGCCAGAGTTATTAGAGATAACTAGGGCAAAACGTTCATCTAAGGCGCCAGCCCAGAGCGAAGTCTTACCTAAACGAGAATGGCCAAATACAGCTACCTGCTCACCATTTATTCCCTCCATATTTTGCAGCACATCCATAGCCTTACTCAAGCCCCAACTCCAGGCACCTATGGATCCCCAAGCATTGTCAGTTGGCCGCTCCTGCCCTTCGGTATAAAAGAGGGGCTGAATACCATTTTGAAATCCATCATCGAAATCCGGGTCAATATCTCCATAGTAGATGGTTGCTAGAGCGTATCCACGATCAATAATCATTTCTATGGGCCATCGGCTTGAACGTTTGCCACGACTATTCTCGGTGGCTTTGTGATCTACTACTCCCATTTCTTCCCTATTCATCATCCACTGTTTGGATAGCGTAATGTTAGTATCTGGATGAATGGAGTGATTGCCAAAGAAATTCAAAGCCAGGAAAGCGGGTACGGGACCTGTTTTGACCGTTGGTTCATAGATCATCAGCTGCATGGAAGGCCCATTTTTATCTGGCGTAAAGTAACACTGTACCTCCCTTCTAATCGCCTTCCCTCCAAGTGCCTCTTTATCTTCTTTCAAAGTCTCCCACCAAAGGGAATCTGCTTTAGCTTCCGGTAGATGACCAAAAACGTGCTCCTTAAACAGCGCCAAGATTTCTGGCCGCCTTTTTTTCTCCCAAGATTCTACGGTTTCATCAGATGCTGGACTGAGCACTGCAGGTAAGGTATACTCGGGTACCAAGGATTCATCATAATTCGGTTTCCATTCTGATGGAGGTGAGTCCTCCTTAGGTGTTTCTGCACAATTTTGTAATGACATAGCTAATAGGACTAATAGAGGAAGGATGTATTTCATGAAAGTTGGTTTTGATGACCGTTAAGTAACAAACTTGTCCAAGGTGGCAAAGGCCTTATACAGCAGCTAACCACTTCTTCAAAAATCAGGCCGTTCCAAAAATAATCGAAAAGATCCGGTAGTTAGTACATGGGATGTACAATAAGCACAGTTAAAAAAACATTGTTATCGATAGATTGAACCCCTTCCTGAAGAGCTAAACCTTCCCAGCAAAGATTTCAGTAATATATTCATTGGATTTATTAAGGCTACTCGCTAGAGATGTGGTATACTTGTGCTTAGAAGCCAATGGTGACGTTGGTTCCCCCCTTTCGGCTGGTTTCTTAGCCATTTACATTTTATCCGCATTCTTTTTTAAGCCTTCTGATCATAACAACACCAATAAAATGAAACGAATCGTTCCTTTACTTCTATTTCTATTCTCCATTACCTGTTCTCAAGTGATCGCCCAGATTCAGATTACCGCAGACGACGCCCCGGTGGTAGGCGACGTTTTTGTACAATCCGCTGATACCAGCGTTACGCTATATTCAATCGGAGAGTCTGGTCCAAATCGCGTTTGGGACTTTCGATCTTTGATCGCCAATAGCAGTGATACCTTGCGGTTTATTGCTACAGAAGACGCTCCTAAGAATGATCTATTCCCAGATGCTTCTTTTGCGGGACAGATCGATTCTATCTACACTTTCGCACAAGCCAATGATGAGGGCTTGTACTTTTTGGGGATCGTGTCTGATTTTTTTGATGTAGACACCTTTTTTGCGCTTCGTTTCGATCCAAATCCAAGGCTTCTCGCGTATCCAACCACTTCAACCACTGCTTACGTGGATACGAGTAAATTTGATGTCACGGCCTTCAGTGATATCTTTTCAGATTCGGTACGTATTACTCAGGAGGAATTCAATCATGTAAACGTTGATGCGTTCGGCACCTTGCGAATGCCTTCTGGTGACTTTGACGTGCTGCGGCAGGAAAGGATGGTGATCACCTTTGACACCATTGAGGTTTTAACGAATGGGGTTTGGTTTCCCATTGAGCAAGGTGTGGATACCATTTTCACCTACGAATGGCTAGCCAAGGAGGCCAAAGGCCCCGTACTTACGATCACCACTACAGCGTCCGGGAGAATTACGGATGTCGATTTTATTTCTAATATCATTCCCAATATCCCAGCACCTGCAGCTGCCTTTGACATAGAAGATCGAGAAGATGGAAGTTTCCGCTTCGTAGATCGATCTACCAACGAGCCCTTGAACTGGTCATGGGATTTTGGAGATGGAAATACCAGCACAGAACAAAATCCTATACATACCTATACCAGCGGGGGTACCTTTAATGTCTGCCTCACAGCTAGTAATAGTACCGGTTCTAATACCGCTTGCCAAGAAGTTGAAGTCTTTTTGCCACCGGCAGCAGCCTTTGATATTGATACCATTGGTAATGGTACTTTTGCCTTCAATGATCTAAGTACCAACACGCCTCTATCCTGGGCTTGGGACTTTGGGGATGGCAGTACTAGCGATGTTCAGAATCCAATTCATACCTATAACATTCCAGGCACATTTAATGTCTGTCTAAATGTGATAAATGAGGTGGGTGAAAATACCATTTGCCAATCTCTAACCGTGGTATTGATTCCCGTTGCCAATTTCGAGATCGTAGAAAATGGCGATGGCAACTTCCAATTTAACGACCTATCTACTAACAATCCCGATGCCTGGGTTTGGACATTTGGCGACGGAAATATGACCAATGACCAGAGTCCTAGTCATACCTACGATGCGCCAGGCTCCTATGAAGTTTGTTTAACCGCAGCCAATGAAGTGGGTTCCACTCAATCCTGTCAAATGGTATCTGTCTTATTTGCCCCGGTCGCTAGTTTTGACATTGACACTTTGGACAACGGTCTGTATGGCTTCACGGATCTGTCTACCAATACCCCAAGCAGTTGGACTTGGGACTTTGGTGATGGAAATACCAGCACGGCACAGAATCCAACACATACCTTTGCTACTGCGGGAACCTTCAATATCTGCCTCACGGCTACTAATACAGCAGGCAACAATACGGCTTGTCAAAGCCTGACCGTAGTCTTAAGCCCACAGGCTAACTTCACCGCTACCATGGGCGAAAACGGCAACTATACCTTCACGGATCAATCCACCAATGAACCATCCTCTTGGGCCTGGGATTTTGGAGATGGAAATACCAGTACCGATCAAAATCCAACACATACATTTACTACCACAGGTGATTTTAATGTCTGTCTAATGGTGACCAATGCGGCGGGCAGTAGCAATATTTGCCAAATGATCAGTGTCATCATCAATGATGTGGATGATCCCGCACTAGAGGCTGCTCTATCCGTTTTCCCTAATCCAGTAAGCAATGTCTTGCAAATCCAACTGCAAGACCAAAGTACTGAAGGAGTGTTCTTACAAGTGATTGGTCTGAACGGACAGACGCAGGTTAGACAAGCCATACAAGGCCAAGCTACATTACAAGTCGGCAACTGGGCCGCAGGACATTATACGGCCCTCCTGTACGCTTCTACTGGAGCTATCATCGGCCGGAAACAGTTCGTCGTTAGCCGATAGAAAGTGTATCTATTTTTATAAAAAAGAATATCTAGATTAAGAAACGCTAAGCAGGGTTGCATCGCTCAGATGCCCCTGCTTTTTTCTTTTTCGTATACTAGTTGTCGGCAAAAACTGCCAAATCGAGGCCAAATGTGTACCTTGCTCTTCGTAGATTTACACTCTCTCCAAAAAACCACATTTAGCTAAGTACAATTGAACTTCATAAAGCTAAGCTTACAGATGGATAAGATCGCTCACTTAATTATTGGTGCCGGGCCCGCAGGCCTTGCCATGGCAGGAAGAATGCGCAAAGCCGATGTACCTTTTGAGATTGTGGAACAAAGTCAAAACGTTGGCAATGCCTGGCACAATCACTACGATCGTCTGCATCTACATACCGTTAAGCAATGGTCTCATCTCCCTCATCTTCCCTTTCCTGAAAGCTACCCGCTGTATGTCCCGAGACAGAGCCTGACCGAATACTTTGCCGATTATGCTAAGCATTTCAATATCCAACCTCACTTTGGGCAAAAGATAAGTAGTATTAGAAAGCAGGAAGACGGCAGTTGGTTGGTTAATAGTGAAGCTGGGAAAAGTTTTCTTGCTGAAAAGGTAATTATTGCCACCGGAGTAAACCGAGTGCCCAACATTCCCAATTGGAAAGGACAAGAAAATTTTAAAGGAGAAATTACGCATAGCGTTCGATATAAAAACCCGAGCCCATACCAAGATAAAAGAGTCCTAGTAGTGGGGATGGGTAATACAGGGGCAGAGGTGGCCCTAGACTTAAGTGAGAAAGGCGTCGAAACCTACATCTCCGTACGAAACCCCATCAGCGTCGTACCACGTGATCTAAATGGCCGCCCAGTGCAAGTGACTTCAAAACAGCTAGCCAAACTCCCACTCGGTTTAGGGGATTGGCTGGGTACACAGATCCGCAAATTGTACTTTGGCAACCTTTCTAAATATGGGCTGGAATCTTCCAAGATGCATCCAGCCGTCCAATTGAGAGAAACGGGAAAGACCCCCATCGTTGATATCGGGACCATTCAGGCGATTAGGGAAGGGAAGATTAAGGTCATGAAAGATATTGACCAGTTTACTGAAACGGGAGTGCAATTCAAAGATGGATCACAGCAGGAACTAGATGCCGTCATTCTGGCCACTGGCTATAAGGCTAAAGTGGAAGCATTTCTGGAACGCGGAGAAGAACTACTCGACAAGTATGGTTGCCCCAAACAACCCATTGCGGAAGGGTACCATGAAGGGCTCTTTTTCTTAGGTTTTGACAACTATAAATTAGGCGGAATTCTCGGTACCATCAACACGGATTCGCAGACCATTCTAGCGCATTTACAATCGGTAAACTAGGGAAACATCTAGGCTGGCAACAGCACGCCATCAATCCCGAATTTGCAGTCCAAACTTTTCCATTTTTGGAATTTCATACTGACTATCTTCAGCAGGATACCGGAGTATAGCTTCATATTCTCCCGTTTCCTTGGCCAGCGACCATACTAGGCTTTCGCCTGCTGGATGGGTACCAGGAACTTTGCTAAAGAAGGGGTCCTGAAAAGCCTCGTCTGCATCTACCACTTCCCAACCCTCTTCTTTAAACTTTGCGATCAAATCACCAAGAAACAAGGCACTGCTTAGATTATGGTGCAGCAGTAAAGTGTGGGGGATATGGCGATCGGTTAAGGCATAGGCAAGGCTATCATAAAAATTGGCTCTTTCTAAGATGTGCTGTAAGTAAAAGGAACTATACTTATCTATTTCCGTCGTATCTGCTTCCTCTTGACGCATATAGCTTATCAACTGACTGTTGACGTACCAGTCCGAAGCATCAATGGTCACGTGTCCATTCCGATAGTCATGTTGTTCAAGCACAGCCCGATATCCCTCGATCTGTTCTTTGGTCTTACCTTCTTTTAGGTAGGGAAACCGAAAGAGCTTGGTATAGGTGTCATAGCTTGAAATAACCTTATCCGTCTTCAACAGCTCTTCTTCAAAGTCCTCCACGGTACGTTCCTCACTATGGAAACTGGGATGGGTAAAGGTGTGATTAGCGATCAGATGGCCTTCCTTGGACCAGGTATCTAAGAGAAATCTTCCTTTCGCATCTTGTTTATTGCGGCCGGTAACAAAGAAGGCAGCTGTCAACTCTTCCTTCCGTAGGGAGGCCAGAATCATCTCATTCCAATCCTCAAACGGATAGTGTAAAATATCTGTGGTGATCCCATCATCAAAAGTGAAACTCACCTTTGGTCGGTCAATCAAAACCTCCGGCGCACTAGTATCTGCTTTTGGCATACATCCACATGCAATCAGCACAGTTAGGGTAAGGATGCTTATTCTCAGGTTTAGATTAATGAAGAAAGGACCTTGCTTCAACATAGAGGTTGTTTAGGAATTCAAGAAATGAGGCAGCACATATCTATACATCATATCAAAGGCTTGCTTATTAAGGATCGGTTTTCCGTAATTGCTGCCCGTAAAAACCATGACCAGGTTATCTAGCTCAGGCACCAGCACTATATAATTTCCGCCGTTGCCAAAGGTAAATTTCAATGTAACTTCTCTTCCATTTATCAACGCCCGCTCCGTATACCAATAATATCCATATTTAGCAGGTTTCTGCCCCTGCCAAGTATTGCCAGCCGTTTCAAAAAAGGAGTAATTGAATGGCAATTGTACTTTTTCATCTAAAATTTCCTCGATCATTCCTTTTGATATGACCTGTACTCCATTGTATTTCCCTCGATTGATCACCACCTGGCCCAGGGTCAACATATTCCTCGGCGAAATCCATAGATTCCCGGCCGTAAACACTCGCCCCGTATTTCTATTTTTTGTCCATCGATACTGATCTGTAATATCAAGCTGCGCGAATAAATACTGGTCCGCATACTTGTCGATACTGGCATCGGAGGCTTCACTAATCACTGCCCCCATAATCATCGGAGCGGTTCCTGTGTATAACCATTTATCTCCAGGTGTATGGGCCATTTTTTGGCTCAGTCCATATTTCACCCAATCTTCTTGGCCAAACATTCTTTCTTCGCAATCGGGGAATCCCATATCTCCAAAAAACTGCTCGCAGCCGATCCCCGTTCTCATGGTCAAGAGATCTTCCACGGATATAGATAGTTTTCTCTCCTCCCAGTTATCAATATTATTTTCGTTGTACATGGACAGGTAAGAAAAAATGGGATCTTCCACGCTTTTGATCAAGCCCTGGTCGATTGCTATACCGGCAAGTAAAGCAGTAACAGACTTGGTAGTGGAACGAACATCCTGTAAGCTGTCTTTTCCATAGCCATTGAAGTACCATTCATAAAGCAGACTATCATTTTGGGAAATGAGCACAGCGTTGGAGTTTGGGTAGTCTCCCTGCTCTATTTTTTTATAGAGTCGATCCAACAGGTTCTGGTCTTCTTCATGCTCTTCCTCAGCTGAATGGCAAGAAGCAAGTAATAACAACAAGCAAATCAGATAGAAAGGTGATTTCATCGGCACAAGATGATGAACTGATTTCAATAGTTCAAATTCGAATACATGATATCTGTGCGCAACACGTATTTTCTCCCAGAGATAATCGCTAAGCCCGCATGCTCTAATTCCTGAAAAAAGATCAAACCATCACCCGTTTTTGGCGTTACTTCAAAGCTTTCAAAGGCAGTGGCGCCGCCTTCAAAATCATCATTGAGGTAGATCATGAAAGTATAAAAGCTTTGCTCATTTGCGTTTCGCAGGTAGGGAGCATCATAATGCCAATCGAACTGTTGGCCAACATCGTAGCGGTAAAAACGGAATAACTCATTAAGCCCGATCGCCTGGTATTCTCCTAAATCGGTAGGAACAAACTCCTCTATTTCCTTCCATATAAGATCAGCGAGATCCTCGTCCTCCCAGAAAAGTCGATCATTGTTCCTAAAGTCCTCCATCTGAACAGGGCCATTGGCAGTATTGACTAGGGCTTTTTCAAAACCTTCCTGTTCCGTTTGTTGGATGAATTCTTGACATTTGACGGAACTCCATAAGTTTTGAATGGTAAAGACATCAGAAGCGTGCTCGATTAATTCCATTAATGGGCTTGAATTGAGGTGAAGAGAAGAAAGGATACCGTTTCCGAACAGTATCTGATGAATTTTAGTTCCACCTTATGAATTACAATCTCTCCAAACCTAGCAAAAGCCATCATCTCATGCTACAGCTTAACCCACCGCTCCGTCTTCGAACTTGCAAATAGGGCATCAATTACCCTCATATTTCCTACTGCATCTGATAAAGGAGTGGGCACCGGTTTATCCTCTAAAATGGCCTTAGAAAACAAATCTCCCTGAATCGTATACTGATCAGCTATGGGTAATACGCATTCCTCAATATTTCCACCTTTGTGTAGCCAAATCCGGCAAGCTTTATCCGGTGGCGCATTGAAAGGTATTTCAATTTCAATCCTGCCTTCCGTACCATAGATGTGAACCACCTGATGGGGAGCCATTTGCGTACTGCAAGTAAAGCTTGAGGTAACCGCTCCAAAATCCATCATGCCGGAAGCCAAACGATCCATACCCATTGCAGGATCCAATTCCACGATTCCGGCTACTCGATTCGGCTCTGCTCCTACAATAAACCTCGAAAGGGATATACAGTAGCACCCAATGTCCAGTAAACCTCCGCCACCAATGTCTGATTTGTTTCGCACGTTATTGGGATCAGCATTGAAGTAGGAAAAGGTGGAATTAATCGTAACCAAGCGGCCAATCGCTCCCGAATCCACCCACTCCTTAGCTTTCACCCATTGTGGATGATGACGATACATAAAGGCTTCCATAACCTTTAGTTCCGGGTATTTTTGAGTTTCCTCCAAAAGAGACGCAGCCTGTTCTGCATTAAGGCCGATCGGTTTCTCACATAAAACATGTTTCCCCGCTTCCAGACATTTCACGGTCCATTCAACATGTAGGTGATTAGGTACTGGAATGTAAATGGCCTGAATATCAGGATCTGCTAAAAGGTCTTCGTAGCTACCATAAGCTTTGGGAATCCCTAAGGATTGGGCCGTTTTTTGAGCAGAGGCTAGGCTTCTGGAACAGATGGCATCGATGGAAGTAAATTGGCCTTTTTGCATGGCGGGAATGACCTTGGTTCTCCCAATTTTAGCGGTACTCAGAATACCCCAGGAAACAGTTTGCATATCGATGAATGAAGTTGAGTGGTATAGAGAAATAATCTACGGCAGAAAGATAAGTCTTGCCTTACTCTTTTCCTAGATCGGTCGATCTTTGTTTTGCCTTGGCAGGTATTAATCAAGTCGCTTGGTATGGGTGAGAAACTGTTGTACACTTCGTCTGTAGGTCTGCCCTACAGGGATAGCTTGCTGCTGGACAAAGATTTGATTTCCATGGATCGACTCAATCCTTGCCGTGGCAACGATAAAGGACTTGTGGACGCGCAGAAAAGAGGAAGTCGGCAATTGGCTTTCTACTGTAGATATTTTTTGGTGGGTTTTAATACTACGCTCCTCCAAATGATATAGGCAATAATTTCCTTGTGCTTCAATCCAAAGCAATTCGTTCAAAGGGATTTGATGAAAAGCTTTACCCACCTTTACGAAATACTGCTCCGCCGAACCGGGAAGAGATTCCTGTGGTGCTGGAGGCTGTAAACGATTTACCGCCTTCAAAAAGCGATCAAAGGAAAAGGGCTTGAGCAGGTAATCCAAGATTTCCCATTCGTATCCTTCTAAGGCATGTTGTTGATGAGCAGAGGTAATGATCACTGCTGGCCGGTGAGTCAAAGATCGTAATAAGTCAAAGCCAGATAGTTTGGGCATATTAATATCCAGGAAGAGGAGGTCAACCGGGTGTTTCGCTAGAAAGGACATGGCCTCTAAGGCATTGTAACAGTTTCCCACACATTGCAAATGGGCCAACTGTGCCCCATAAGAATGGATAATGCGATGGGCAATAGGTTCATCGTCTATAATGGCGTATTTGATCATGCTAACCTAAGCTTCAGTTGAGCAAAAAAGATGTCTTTCTTCTTTTCAATTTCCAATTGATATTTCGCGGGATAGAGGAGATCCAATCGCTTTTGCAAGTTGCTAAGGCCTATTCCGCTGGTCCTCGTATCCTCAGTGGGATCGAAGTTATTCTCGACGGTGTAAATTAGCTCTTTCTGATTCACGGCCAGCCCAATACGCAAAAAGGCACGATTTAGCATTCGTTCCACACCGTGTTTAAAAGCATTTTCCAGCAATACGATCAATAGTAAAGGTGGAATTTCATACTCCTGTTCCCCTACCTCCACTTCCAGATCAATCTCCACTTCCTTCTGATAACGCAATTGATGCAGGGCAATGTATTGTCGTAAATACTCCAATTCTCTTTTGAGTGGCACAAATTCAGCAGAACCTTCATACAAGGTATAGCGCATCATGTCTGCCAACTGCAAGATCACGCTTGGCGTTTGTTTTGAACCTTCAACACTAAGGCCATAAAGGTTATTTAAAGTGTTGAAAAAGAAGTGCGGATCTAGCTGACTGCGCAGCAAGGCCAATTTAGCCTGTGCATATTCGTGCTTTAGCTGCTCGTAGGCCAGCCACTTTCGATATAGCCATTCTACCACCAAATAGGCCGAGGTCCCAACAAACAAAGCGACGGCCGCCCAAAAATACAATTCCAGTGCCCGGGCATTGGCAAGCTCATGTAGAGCTGCCCATTCCCACCGACTCCTAAATTCTGCCATCCCAATGACGGAAAGCAATAGCAGAAAGGATAGTGTGAAAGCCCTACTATAACGACTCCAAAGTTTCATGTGCTAAAATTACAGCACCTAGCCTTAACCTACAATTAATTGGATGAACAGCACGCTAGCTGTGTCCAACTTACCTTTACTGTTTACGAATGACGTTAGACATGCCTTACTGATTGTTCCCCTTCTGCAGCGTGGCTTACATCACTAAAATTTGCCTTTGCTGTCGTACAGCTCTAGGTTTGATCAAAAAAAGCCATGTTGCGTACGCTGTTGATCTTTCTATTGCTGGTGTTTTTACTGGGAATTTGGTATCCCATATTTGGTCAGCAAGCCCAGGACTTGTCCTTCACCCAACAAGATATTGTAGCTTACTTGTCTGGAGAAAAGACAGCTAATGACCGTCACCTACTAAAGGCAAGAACTACCGCCGCTGAACGGCGAATCGCCCGACTGTACCTTCAGGGATGGATGGAAGAATTGCAGGTAAAAGCACAGGAGCATGACTATCTCCAACCCAACCTCCATCCCGCCATGGACTTTCTGCTAGCTCCCTACAGAGGAACTAATCTGTATGGGATCTTACCTGCCCATACCGAAAGTCCAGAGTATGTGATCCTGGGCGCCCATTACGATTCCAAGTTAGGTTGCCCAGGCGCTGTTGATAATGCTACTGGAATCGCGCTGATTTTTGGGGTTTTACAAAAGTTAGTGCGTATAGAGCAACGGAGGAAAAATGTGTTGATTGTATTCTTTGATCAGGAAGAAGAAGAGCTGATTGGCAGTACTGCTTTTGCCCAATTCCTACAACGAGAGGAATACGATGTTCACTCCGTACACACCTTTGATATGGTGGGCTGGGATGGTGATGGAAATGGAGAAGTAGAGCTAGGGGCACCTAGCCCGTTTCTTTTGCCCTTTTATGAAAAACAAGCTGAACGGCTAAACATTCCCGTGTACATCTCGCGAGGTGGATCTACTGATTACCAATCTTTCCTGAAAGCAGGTTATGAGGTTATTGGGGTGAACGAGGCGGTTTCTAAAGGGGATTTTTCACCTTATAAAGACACTCCAGAAGACACCTATGACCGAGTGAACTTCAGCTACCTCAAACAGGTCACCAACTTTGTCAGCGCAACTATAAGCGACCTCATCACAAAAGAAGACGACTATTATGAGTCAAATTAGTTACCCCGCCCCACCCATTAACTGGTCTGCTATTGGGCTCTGGATCAGTTTACTATTTTGGATAAAAAAGGCAGTGACTTATGCCCTATTAGGAAGATTTTGGATCCTCGGCTTGGTCATGATCATAGCGTTAGGGCTAATCTACAGTCAAAACCATGGGCAAAAGCTCTATCGGTTCTTATTGAAGTCATGGGGAATTTATCTTATTGCCTGGGGCTTGGCTCGAACCCTACTGGCCGTCCTTATGCAATTTTTCCCAATTTCAGACCTTCATGTGTCACAGAACTTCAATTGGGTCGGTAATCTTTATAGTGTAGCATCTCTAGTATTAGGTTTTCTGGTTTTTAGAACGGATAGAAGATCCACCATCTAATCCCAAAACATAGCGAAAGATCCATTATGTTTTCACTTTCAAGATGCCTTCGGGCAATCCATTTCTGTAGTGCAAGTTGTGATTCATTCTTTGGAGCCCAAATGCGTTAGATATTTGCGGCAAAAGCAAGCCTTCGGCTGTGTTTTTTGCAAAACCTTCCTTTTTTGCGCTCATTCATCGCAACTTGAGTTATGTAATTGAAAAGGGGGGCGATCCATAATCATTTGATTAGAGAGATCTGCGCCCCTTTTTTCCTTTCTGCGACTGTACTCCTCAATTCAATCTTTACCCACGGACCGGATTTACTCCATATTATAGGTCAATAAATTCCTGGAATTCTCCTTTTTCCCTAAGTTGTGAGGAAATGCTAAAACCAACTTAAAATGAGAATTCTAAGTCGATCACTTTGCGCTCTGCTAATGCTACTAGTAGCTTGCCAACCCGCCCCCGAGCAGGAAGCCCCCAAGGATCGCCCCAATATCCTCTTTGCCATTGCCGATGATGTATCCTTTCCGCACATGGGCGCCTACGGAACTTCGTGGGTTAAGACACCCAACTTTGACTGGGTAGCGGAACATGGTCTATTGTTTCAGCAGGCCTATACCCCAAATGCTAAGTGTTCACCCTCCAGGGCCATCATCCTCACCGGCCGGAATAGCTGGCAGTTGGAGGAAGCGGCAAATCATGTCCCCTTCTTCCCTGCTAAATACAAGACCTTTTTTGAGGTCTTGAAGGAACAGGGGTACTTCACTGGCCACGTCGCCAAGGGCTATGCTCCTGGCAATCCGGGCACGGTCGATGGCAAGCCTAGAGAACTGGTGGGCCCAGCCTTCAATAAAAGCAAGATCACCCCGCCTACTAAAGCCATTGGAGCTTTTGACTACGCTGACAACTTCAAGCTTTTTCTCCAGCAAAGAGAGCCTGAGCAACCATTCTGCTTTTGGTATGGCTCATTCGAACCACATCGGGCCTATGAATACGGAACAGGAGTTCGCCTCGGCGGGAAATCCGTAGAAGACCTGGATAGCTTATTTGCCTTTTACCCAGAAACGGATTCTGTGCGCAATGATGTATTGGACTATGCGTATGAGATTGAGTATTTCGACCAGCATTTGGGTAAAATGCTCCAGCTGCTACGGGAAAGTGGTGAATTAGCGAATACCTTGGTCATCGTGACCGCCGACAATGGCATGCCCTTTCCAAGAGCGAAAGGTCAAGTGTACGAGCGATCCAACCACCTTCCGCTTGCCATCATGTGGGGAGAGAAAATCAAAGATCCAGGTCGGGTCATCGAAGAATTCGTCAGCTTTTCTGATTTTGCACCGACGGTATTGGATGTGGCAGGCATAGACGCCATAAAGTCCGGCATGCAAGCCTTCGAAGGCCAAAGCCTAACCGACCTCTTCGCTAATAGCCGAGCTACTCCGAATCGTACACATATGGTCATTGGCAAGGAGCGGCATGATATTGGACGCCCTAATGATGTGGGTTATCCCGTCCGGGGCATAGTCACGCAGGACTATCTATACTTGATGAATTTTAAGTCTGACCGTTGGCCTGCCGGGAATCCAGAAACGGGTTATCTAAACTGCGATGGTAGTCCTACCAAATCTGCCATACTACATAGTAGACGATACGATGGCGAAAACTTCTATTGGGATCTCTCCTTTGGAAAGCGGCCGGATGAAGAATTATACTACATCGCAGAAGATAAAGATTGTATCCAGAATCTAGCGGGACAGGAGCAACTGGCCGAGATTCAGGCTAGTCTGAAAGAACAATTATTGGATGCTTTGAGGGGGCAAGAGGACCCACGGGTGCTGGGGAAAGGGGATGTCTTTGATGAATACATTTACTCCGACGAACCGAGACGAAATTTCTACGATAAATATCTTAATGGAGAGATTACCCCCAAGCAGACTGGCTGGGTCAATCCAGATGATTATGAAAAAGTAAAGAACTGATCAATTCCACTCCTATGGCGGTAGATTTCCAACAGATCATAATTGGTGCTGGTTTCAGCGGGCTAGGTGCGGCGATTCGTTTGCAGCAGTCGGGTCGTACAAACTTCATGGTTTTTGAAAAGGCTGCCCAAATCGGGGGCACCTGGCGAGACAACGTCTATCCGGGTTGTGCTTGTGATGTGCCTTCCCATTTGTATTCTTTTTCCTTTGCCCAGAACCCCAATTAGAGTCGCGTATTTTCCCGGCAACCTGAGATCTTAGCCTATATGGAAGATTGTGTCGATCGATTCCATTTGCGGGATAAAATCCGATTGAACACGGGTATCTCGGCGCTGAATTTCCAGGAGGATCTGGGTAGCTGGCTAGTGGAAACCGAACAAGGGGAAAGCTTTACTGCCCGAACTGTCCTACTCGGTCTAGGCCCGTTAAATGTTCCGAAGGTCCCTAAGATAAAAGGCCAGGATTCCTTCACAGGGGTACAATTTCACACCGCACGGTGGCGTACTGATTATGATCTAGGGAATAAGAACGTTGCCATCATCGGCACCGGAGCAAGTGCTATCCAGATCATCCCAGAAATTGCCAAAACGGTCAAAAAGCTCTTCATTTTTCAACGTACGCCACCCTGGGTAGGTCCGCGGCCAGATGCAGCCGTGCATTCCGCCCTGCAAGGCCTATTCAGCCGCTTCCCTTTTTTACTTTGGTTACCTCGGACCCTCATCTATCGCTACCTAGAGTTTAGAGGCAGGGGATTGTTCGGAAATCCCTCTGCTCACCAACAAATGCAAAAACGAGCCCTTCGGCATATTAAGGAATCCATTCCAGACCCCATCCTCAGAGAAAAGGTCACCCCAAAGTATCAAATCGGTTGTAAAAGAATCTTACTGTCAGAGGACTACTACCCTGCCTTACAGTTACCGAATGTAGAGTTAATCACAGAAGCGGTAAAGACCATTGAAGGAAATACGATAATCGGAACCGAAGGTACTCACCGGGAAATTGACACCTTGATCTACGCCACGGGCTTTGATGCCGCTAGTTATGAAAAAGGCTTACGTATTAAGGGCATGAATGGACAATTGCTATCTGATTGCTGGTCAAAGGCGGGGCCGGAAGCCTACCTTGGTACGACCATCAGCGGCTTTCCCAACCTATTTTCCATCATCGGTCCTAATACCGGGCTTGGGCACAATTCCATGATCCATATGATGGAGTCTCAATTCAACTATATCCTCAGCTATCTCGACCTGCTGGAACAGCAGGACGCCCTGTATCTCGACGTCAAGGCCGAGCGGCAGGCGGCTTATAATGAGCATATCCAAGCCCAGTTAGCCGGCATGGTCTGGTCTACGGGTTGTAACAGTTGGTATCAAATGGAAGATGGCAAAAATACGACGCTTTGGCCGGGTCCTACCACCACCTACCGACAGCGAACGCGGAAGGTGGAGGCAATGGATTACGTGATTCAAGAAAAGGGTGCGATATCAGATGCGTTGAGCCGGGTGTAACTCCGATCTCGCCTCCTCGATTCCCCCCAGCGGATGCCTGGTGCTTTCCACCACCATCTCTCCTCGCCTCCCTGCATCTCTCCAGCCAATTCCCAAAAAACAAATTCCACTTGCAGGAACTCTTTTCCCTCCTACCGGGTTAATTCCACCAGAAATGATAACCCCAAAACCATATCATCTGAGGGCCAACCCTACCCTACTCGCCTTGCCTCCTCCTTGATTTTTTACCGGATCAAAAAACATATTTCTTAATTATGAATGCACCGATCCCCAATCTTGGGGCTTGTGCCAACAAAACCAATTTAACCTTCACGAGCAGATCAGAATTGGCTAATCAACTATTGCTCCTGTCGCAAGGTCAGGAGTTGCTTCCTAAAGATTTGGAAGTCATCATCGTTTTTCAGGTGTTGGGGCTGCCCTTTATTGACGATATAGAACGGCAAATCTTTTGCCATGATCTACGCTTGCTGATCTTGTTGGAGTGCTTTCCAGTGAATGATTTAGCCGATCTCTTGCCTCTCTGTTTGAGGCTTCATCGAAGACATAGCCCGGAGACTGGATTGAGGAAAACTCTACTCAGTCTGGCTATCGAATCCCAGCAAGGGCTATCTTTCTTTCCCATCATCCAAGCGTTTGTTCTTAATAGCAGAACTCTTCCTTACGCTGCCGCTTCATGGAAGATCATATTGCAGCTGCTGGATTATGGCAGAACGCCCAAGCAAGTGGCCAAGCTTACGGTGGGAAGAGGCCTGGATGCTATTCCTGACGTTGTCAAGGCTAAAATGCATAACTTACCGTATAGTCAATTGCGGGTGTATTCTTGCGTGCTAACCTTCAAGAAGGCCTTCGTCGGGGAAGATTGGTTGCTATTTAGCTACATCATAGATCAGATTCGTTTCCCTCATGAGCATGCTTTTGGGGTCGCTCGAATCATGCGACAATTTATCTTGGAGTGTCTACCCATTATACGCGTTCGTTTGGCAGAAAAGCCTCAGGATATTACGCTAGAGCTAGAGGAAGAACAAGCTCAACAACGCGTTTTCCAGATATTCTGTTTCTGGTTGCTACATAGTCAGTCAGAGACTTTCCAATTGTTAGCTTCTTCGCTACCCGACTATACTTCTGACCTAGAGCTTGGCCAAGATTATGTGGCATTTCGACAGCTAAGTTTTGACCAAGTAATTCGGTATTTGCCCCCCTACTTCATCTGGAACCAACAGCCTATGTTGTTCCAAGAACATGCACTTTCTATACATCTTGCAGAAGGGAAAAACCTCAGAACCTATTCCGATTTCATTTATCCCGTCAGCAAAAGAATGGCGCATGAATTCTGTCAACTAAAGATGGAGGATGTAGTGCATTACCATTCGATTCATAACTTCCTGACTGCAGCCTATTTGAACACTTTTGTTCCGCCAAGGCTACGAATGCTGTACCCTTATCTAGAGCACTATGTTTCCCTTCTCTGGTTATCAAGGTCTACCAATGATGTGGCCCAACAGCAATACGTCTTTGAGCGATGGAATACCTTTCTTCGTAAACTATTCTCAATTTCTCTACCCGAAGCAATCTATGCACCAGATATCCGTCAGCTATTCGGCTACTATCAGCATCTGATTGATGAGCGCATTGAATGGTCTCTGCGTGGAGCAAGTTGGAATTCGATGTTGCGGAGAGCCAACGAATGGTATGAGGCTCAACGGGTCATAAGGACGAGTCCCAAGCTGGCCATCAAATGGGAGAAAAAAAGCTATCCGGGATTTGATTGGGTGGACGCTGAAGGGATCCGATACACTATAACGGAGGTAACTACCGCTGAGGGCCTACATGAGGAAGGTTTCAATATGCAACATTGCGTAGCGGCCTATCAAAGTAGATGCATTAGCGGTCAAAGTGCCATTTGGTCCCTAAGCAAATGGGAAAATCAGATACCAGAAAGGTTGCTTACTATTGAAGTAAATCGAGGAAAGCAGATCGTGCAAATGAGGGGTGTAAACAATAGAGGAGCCAATAGGATTGAAAGACACCTAGTCCAACAATGGGCATCAATCGCAAAGCTAGAAATCATTCAAGGTGCATAGCTACCTTGGAAATAGGGTGGTGTGCAGGTAAAAAATAAATTTGGTTTATAAAATAAACTAGTTTATATTTGGAGTAAATATTCAGGTATGAACGCTGAGCAATTTAGTCCAGAACAAAGTTTAGAATTGATCACGGAGGTGATCAAGGAAGCCAAATCAAGATTCGAAGAGAATGGTGTGATCTATTGCATGTGGGGAGCTATTCTAGCTTTTGCGGCGCTCTTACAGTATGGTTTATTGAGAAGTGGACAGGAGGAAATTAGCTATTATGGGTACTTTATCGTGCCTATTGGTGCACTTATTTCCTGGTACTATTACGCAAGGAAAAAATCATCTCGGAAAAATCAGGTTAGTACCAACATTAGCATTACCTGGGGAATAGTTTCAATGAATCTCATGATCCTGGGTTTTTTCTTCAACTACGTTTTACAGGAAAATCTAACTCCTTTGATGTTGATCTTAATGGGCATCGGAACGACGGTTTCTGGGGGCTTAATTAAAAGTCGGTTAATTCTCTTTTCTGGTCTTTTCCTAAATGCAGCAGGTTTTCTATGCTTTCAACTGAATTGGCTGGAACATCCCTTGGTATTGGGAATCTCTGCAATATTGTTTATCCTTGTTCCAGGTTTGTTACTAATGATTAAGCACAAGGGCAACAATGTTTAAGGATCTCAATCCCATTATTCACTCCCAGTTAAGATTGGCTATTATTTCTTTTTTGGTGGCCAATGGGAAATCTGATTTCAAAGAAATCAAAGAAGTGACAAAGGCCACTTCAGGGAACATTAGTGTGCAGTTAAAAAAATTGGAAGAAGCGGAATATATCCGCATCACAAAAGGATTTCTCAATAATTATCAGCACACGGCTATTGAAATTACGCCAGTAGGGATTAAGGCCTTCGAAGAGTATGTCCAAGCCATCAAAGAATACTTAAAATAATTTTTTTGCCTTTTTAGTTTATTTTTTAAACTAGTTTACAAACCTCAAATTATGAAGAATTTACTATTGATATGCCTCTTACTCACCGCCTGCCAAGGCAACACTTCTGAGGCAGAAATTGCTCGACTTACGAATTACACCACTCACTATGAATTGGTAAACGTAGATCCCAAGCTAGCGAATATAGAGGGTCGCATTTATGATTCTTTCGTTCAAGGCATTATGACTAAGGAGACGAAACAAATGGAAGCCATTGGGGAACAATTAGCAGAACTATATCAAGAACGACAACACAAATTGATCCAGTATTGGCGCTCCTATCTGCAGTACTATACCGCCATCTATCACATGCAAGCGGGCGATGCCAAGCAATCGGAGAAAGCCTGTGATCAAGGAATTGCCTGGATGAAAGCGCTATCGGACAAAAATGCTGAGGATTATGCGCTGCTAGCCATGTTACAAGGATTTGGTATTCAATTCAAGGGCATGCGGGCTATGTTCATTTCCGGGACAATCAAGAAAAATCTCAAAAAAGCTCGTGCCTTAGATGCTGAAAATCTGCGGGTACAGTTTGTATCTGGTAGCAACGATTACTACACCCCAGCAAAATACGGAGGAGGTAAAGAAGCAGAGAAGTATCTATTAAAAGCTATTAGTCTACCTGCACAGAGAAATCCCAATGAAATGCTCCCATCCTGGGGAATGCAAGAGGCCTATGAAATGTTGATTAAGCTATACATCAAAGCAGAACGCTGGGACGAAGCTAAAACCTACTTCAACAAAGGTACAGAAGCTTGTCCCAATAGCTATATGATCCATCAATTGGCCGCAAAACTCGTCGGTAAATGATCAAGTACCTCATCACCTTACTGTTAGGTATAGGCTCCCTAAACTTGTCCGCTCAAATCAGCTGGAGCGGACAAGTCCTAGAGCAAAACGGCACCCCCATTTTTGCTGCCAACGTCTACCCTAAAAATGCGCCTGAAAAAGGGACCATTACCGATTTTGATGGACGATTTGAACTTCAGCTAGATAGTCAAGTAGACACGATAGTGGTGTCTTACATTGGATTTGATAGCCAGGCTATACTGCTTCAAGCCCAGGATCCAAAGCAAGCGTTGATCGTCAAACTACAAAGAGCCGCCCAATCCTTGGCTATGATTACAATCAAGGGTTCAGATCCTATTTCTAGTCAGTTTTCTGTCCAGAAACTGGACAAAATGGACGTTTACCTGAATCCCGTAGCCCAAGGGGACCCGCTGAAGGCCATCACGATCCTGCCGGCCTCAACCACCACCGACGAATCCGCTAACCCCTCTTTACGAGGCAGTAGCGCTGATCGAAGCAGAGTGATCTTAAACGGTGTACCGATCTATAACCCCGTGCGATCCAGTCAGCTGAATAATCAAGGCTTCTTCAGCATCTTCAATCCCGAAATTATTGAGGAAATGCAGGTCTATGCCAGTAATCCACCACTCATCTATGGCAATAGCAGTGCGGGCCTAGTGGATATTCAGACCAATCAATCCTTAGGAGAAGACCAGTTTCAACTTTCCACTCATCTAACTGGTGCAGGACTCTTCCTATCCAAGCGACTTAAGCAAGATTCTAGCTTTGTGCAGGCTTACAGCAATTGGCAGTTTTCTGACGCCTTCATCGGCTTGAACCGGGCCAATACCCCAAGACTGAAAGGTTTTAGTACAAAAGATGTGGGGATCAACTTCAGATGGAAGCTGAACCAAGGGTGGACCTTCAATTCACTCCATTATGCCATTGATGAAGGTTATGATTTTTTGGCGGCCAGTTTGAGCTTTGAAGCACTAGCTTCTGCACAAAAACAACGTTATTTTACCGTTAATAATCTTATTTACAATTCATTAAATGGAATCTTAAGTATAAACATGGGGTACAATACTTCTACCAGTCGATTCACACAAGCCAATCTTCGCACGCGTACAGAAGCGGAGCATTCCTACTTAGGTCTGAACTATAAGCATCTGGCTTGGCGGAACCTGGTTTGGCAAGTTGGTCTTTCTTTTGACCATCAAAATCAACAGACTCGAGATAGTATTCCACTTTTCTTCTTTGCTATCGATCCCGAAGCTCCCAGCTATTTTCAAGCCCGGAATATGAAGCTGCAGCAAGTAGAAAGTTATGCTTTTGCCAGTTGGGAAGCCAATAAAGATTGGACGCTTTCTGTCGGAATTCGAATTCCGCTAGCGCTGGATGAAATCGCCTACCCATATTTTAGCTATCAAGCTGCCTCTAGATATCAATGGCGAGACCAAGATCAGGTGCTCTTTAGTGCTGGTCAGTATCATAGCTTTAGTACTCCAAGTTTCTTCATACCTAGCTATCAGCTACTCAAGGCTCAGCAGCTAGCAGTAGAATACAGTTCCCAACAGGAGACCTCTAATTGGCAAGCTGCGATCTACGCCAAGGGGGAACAAGGGGAAGTAGGCAACAATGGATTTTTTTCCATGGATCAATTGAGTACCATCGGTGTAGAAGCCTCTTATCAGCAACAAATGGGTGAGCACTGGCAATGGACTTTGGCTAATGCCTATATCCGGCAACGGATGCGAGTGGATGGAAGGCGGTATACTGGGCCACGAGATTTCAACTACTTCTTCAAAGGAAGTCTACAGTACCAGCATCCGAAGCTTTTTACCGCAGCTTTTACTTATCTCAGTCAGCCAGGCAATCCCTATACGCCAATAGAAGGGAGTGTATTCGTAGAGGAATTGGGAGGATACAAACCGCTATTCAGCACTCAATTGAATAGCACCCGCTTCGACACTTACAATCGGTTTGATCTAAATATCAGTCGATACTTTCAATTTGAGCGCTACTCACTCGTTGCTTTCGCATCCGTGGCTAATATTTTTAATCTAAGGAATGAAAGAGATTTGCTCTACGAAGCGGACTATAGTAGCTATGCTTTTGATTACTACCAGCTCAGATCTTTTTTCGTCGGCTTCGTTTGGCAGTGGAATTGAGCTAGAGGAGAATCTCCCGGGGAGCCAGGAGGAGGGCCTCAGTCCTCCGCCTGATCTTTTTCTACATCCGTCCCAGGCGGGTTGAAAAGGCCCCATCTATCAAAAATGAAATTCAAGGGATCAAAGGTTCTGACCCAGTCTAGGAAGAGTACACGAAATTCCTCGATTTCTTGTCGTAGGAGCTTGAAGTATTCTGGCTCTTCAAAGCCGTGGATTGCTAAGCCATTGGTCTGGACAATTAACTCTCGGGCTGCTTTCCGAATCAAAGTGGCATTTTCCATGCGGATATCGTAGAGGTCTCCCCCCTCCGCCCCGGCAATCTTGGCAGGAATCACATAGGAGTCGGCCATCATGAACCCTTTGATATCTGTGAGTACAGAATCATCGTCTGGGATAAGGGCACAGATGGAATCCACGATTTGGACAATATCCATCGCTTTTTGGTAAATAGGCATTTGTTCGTAACGCCTAAAGTCTGCGGGTTTGTTTTCGTCGTACATAATTGATTAGGAGCGCTTTGCCTCGAAAGAGTATATGATTTTTCGAATTATTTTGGAATGCACCTAAATCATATCTCCTCCTCCGAAACCTATGCTTGACCTTATCTCAGAGGAGGTCATATCCAGAAATACGGAAATCGTTCTTCCGAATGATATAATAATTAGTGTTTATACTATATTAATCTACCTTATCAAAGTGTAAATTTCGGACTCGACCATTAGACACTTTACAGCCCGTTATCTGTCCCTCCGTGTCTCGGACGAAGGTTATTTGTCCAAAGTACCAGGCATTGCCTGAAAAAACATCTTTTTTAGACGGATTCAGGGTAATATCACTTAAACGGCTATGTTTCGCTATCAGTTTGTCCTCTTCTACCTGGAAGTGGTAAGAGGTGGCTAACTCCTCGCTGTAGAACTCTCCGGTAAATTCAGAGAGTTTCACTGCTTTTTCATCAAAGTCTTTAATACGCTTGGCATCCATCGTCTGCCCGCCTTGAGCGAGTTGCACCACTTGCACCGCCTCTCCATCATTAGGGACAAATTCAAGCGTTGCTGGCACGCCTACGACTTGGAATTTGGTCAAGGACATGGCTTCTAACTTCACTGTTGGCTGTCCAGTAGCTTGTGCTTCCAGGCCTCCTTCTGTTTCTTTAATCGTAATCACAAAGCCCGGCTGCAATTCGTATTTACCCACATAGGTAGCCATCGTCTTAGGAGCGATTTCGACCTTCTTAGTAGGTGTTTCTTCCTTCGATTCCTCCTTCTTCTTTGGCGCGTCTTTGAGCTTATCTTTCAGATAGATATCTACTACTTTGTGCGCCATCCCTCCGGAATTGAACTGAGCAGAATTACTGAAAACCACGACGGAAAAATTCTCATCTGGGAAGCGCGTTAGATAGGTACGATAACCAGCGTCAGCTCCTCCATGTTGTATTTCATTTAAGCCCTTATACTTACCCACAAATTGCCCCAGCGCTCCACCGAATGTCTTACCGTTGTTGAGTACGGCCAACGTGTTCAGTTTTTCAATAATAGCTTGATCTCCTACCTTAGGCTTGGCAAAATTCAGCGACCATAGACTTAAATCTTCTACAGTAGTGAAAAGGCTAGTTGCCCCTACGTTAGCATAGCTCAGCACACTTTTCTTGAAGCCGTCGTTGCCATCATAGTAGGAATAGGCCCGATTCTTAACGATCTTTTCATGATCATCATAGAAAAGGGTGCTATTCATCTGCAAAGGCTCAAAAATTCTGGCTTTTGTAAATTCGGCAAAGGACTGATCAGATACGCGAGCCACCACTTCTGCCAGCAAAGTGAAGCCGGTATTACAATAGAGGTATTCATCCCCAGGATTAAAATTCAATTCTTTTTGCTTAGCGACTAGTTTGAGCACGTGCTCCTTCGTTATAACATCATCCATTCGCCAGCCAGCCATGGATAATAGATTCCATTGATCTCGCATTCCGCTGGTGTGTGTTGCTAGATGTCTTAGCGTAATGGTCTTTCCAAAATCCGGCACCTCTGGGATATACTTCCGAATATCGTCATCCAAACCGAGCTTCCCGTCTTTTTCCAACAATAGGATCGAAAAGGCGGTGAATTGCTTTGAGACAGATGCGATGTGGAATACGGTAGATGGAGTATTGGGGATGTCATATTCGAGATTGGCCATCCCATACCCTTTCTTGTAGATAATCTTACCGTCTCTGACTACCGCTACAGCGGCACCAGGCGTATCATCGCTGTCCCATGGCGTGAATAATTCATCTACCATTTCATTGGGTGTGTTGGCCTTAGGTCTGATCGACTGAATGGATAATTCGTAAGTACCCGCTGGTTCCTTTTCATCAAAGGGCAGGACTTCAATCTTGTACTTGCCTTTATTGCTTGAAGTAATGGAAAACAATTCTGGTCCCGTTCTACCATTCGGGCTATCAAAATCCTCTAGCTTTTTCCCGCTTGGATCATAGGTAGAAACTCGAATATCCACCCCTTGTTGCAGCAACTTGAAGAAGGCGAATTGATTGGCACCTAAGGTTACCGTATAATGGTGTTTTTGATCGGCTGAAATTTCAGAGGAGACGATTTTGGCTTTCTTGAGTTCGCCTTTTTGTATTTGGGCTTGGAGCAGATTGGAAGAGAGTAAAATACAGCAGAACAAAGTGATTCCTTGGGTAAGGCTTTTCATGTTTGAATTTTTGGTACGGGTAATCTAATTGGAAAAAGGTTTTCCAATTTATGGTTTTATCCGTTCCCATTCAAACTTGTTCGCTCAAAAGCCTAATAGCTATGTCTTCGGTGCGTAGCCCTGTCCGTCTATATGGATCTTAGAGATGATCTCGCAAAGGATTTCGGAGGTTCCGCCACCGATTTGTCCCAATCGGGTATCCCGGTACATTCTGGCCAGTGGATACTCTTCCATAAAGCCATACCCTCCAAACATCTGCAAGCATTGATTGATCACCTTATCCGCCAGCTGTGTACCCAACAACTTAGCCATGGAGGCTTCTTTTACCAAATAGTCTCCAGCCTCAAAACGCTGGGACAAGCCATAGCAGAAATGCTTGTTCATCTCGATTTCAGCTGACATTTGTGCCACCCGATGCCGTAGTACCTGAAACTTATTGATCTTGCGACCGAAAGCCTCTCGCTCAGACATATACTTTAGCGCTACCTCTAGCGCATACTCCGCCGACGCTACCCCTCCAATGGCCATGGTTAAGCGTTCCAATACGAAGTGCTGCATGATGTAGAAAAATCCAGCCCCTTCATATCCCAGTAGATTCCCCGCCGGGACCATTACGTCATCAAAAGCTATTTCGCCCGTGTCTGAGGCGTGCCAGCCGAGCTTCCGCAGTTTAGTGGCCGAAACGCCAGGCGTATCTCGATCAATGATCATCATACTGATTCCCTTGGCCTTCGCATCAGGGTCCGTCTTCACCGCAGCAACGATATAATCGCTATTCACCCCATTCGTAATGAAGGTTTTCGAGCCATTGATACGATAGTGATCGCCCTCCTTGATGGCAGTGGTGCGAATGGCCTGCACATCGGAACCTCCAAAGGGCTCCGTGATGGCCAAGCAGCCGATTCGCTCCCCACGGATCCCCGGCACCAAATAATCTTGCTTTTGCTGCTCGTTACCTTCCGCATTGATATGCGTTAAGGCGAGATAGGGGTGGGCTCCAATCGAAGCGCCAAAGCCTCCGGAATTCATGCGCGCAACCTCCTCATTAAAGATCACCGTGTACCAAAAATCTAAATCCATTCCCCCATACTTTTCGGGTTGCATGAGCCCGAAATATCCCATCTCCCCGAACTTTTTATAAATACTTCGGGGGAGTTCTCGATCTTCCTCCCACTGATCAATATTCGGACGGACTTCTTTCTCTAAAAAAGCTCGTAAACTTTCTCGGAATAACTGGTGCTCTTCTGTGAAATAGTACATGCCGTTAAAACTTGCTAGTGATTGAATGCTGTGTGTATCTACTTATTCTTTCCGTTCAGTTTTCTATACAATCGTGCAATTTCCTTGATTACGATTTCGGGGTTCTTTTTCCATACCTTATGTCCTGCACCCTTTGCTAGTACATACCTATGTCTGGGAGCTTTCCCAAAGGACTTCAGACAATCCTTCCAAGTCTGTAATTCCTCAGCTTTAACCATCGGGACTATCTCTTCTGCTGCGATCAAAGTAGCCCGGATATCCTTCGGAAGCGGTCGTTGTAGCATATATCCAGCGATCCCGTCCAAATCCTTTAGCACATAGTATAAACCGGCCCGATGCTCCTTAATCATGGCCCAATTCTCTTCCGAGAGACCTTCCTGATAAGATTTGGACCAGGTCGGCGTGAAGTAGCAGGGTAAAGCCGGATCTATAAAGACCATTCCTTGGATATCGAACTTCTGTCGATAAGCCAATAAGGTAGTATAAAAGGCTCCAAAAGAATGATTAACCACGAATAATTCGCCTTCAATCCCCAGTCGTTTTAGAGCACTTTCCAGCTGCTCCACTTCAAGCGTAAAGCCGATGGCAGAGGTGTCAATCCCACTTCTACCTAAGCCAGCCCGATCATAAGTAATTAGAGTTGCTCCCGTCTTAGTGTGGATTGGCTCTAACAAGTCTTTCCAAACCGCTCCATCATCGCCGTTTCCTGCCTCGAAGAGAATCGGCGTTCCTTTCCCTGGCATGATTTGGAAGTGCAGCTGATGTGCGCCTACCCGAATTAAAGTGTCAATCGTTTGCCCTGATAAATTACCAGCATAGATCAAGAAGATACCAAGGCCTAGCATTGTAACAATTTGCTTCATCGTAAAGAGTATGTTTAAATTTTCATGATTGTGCGAGG
>CAJXPD010000136.1 GCA_913057785.1 uncultured Lewinella sp.
TGGCCTCGTACATATTTTCCGACTTGTAATCAATCGCTCCGTCAAACCCAAGCTCCTCTTTCATATACTTGCACTTCTCAGGTCCACCAGCAATTCCCACCACGTGGCAGCCCTTGATCTTAGCGATCTGCCCAACGATACTTCCCACAGCTCCAGCTCCACCAGAGACCAATACGCGGTCCCCTTCCTTCAACTCACCTACTTCAAGTATGCCGAAGTAAGCCGTCATGCCCGGCATCCCAAGCGTACCAATGTAGACTGGCAAAGGAACTAAATTAGGATCTACCTTGAAGGATCGGCTTCCATCAAACACGGCGTACTGTTGCACCCCTCCCCAACCAGAAACGAAGTCACCCACTTGAAAATTCGGGTTCTTCGAGGCTACCACTTCACCAGCCGAGCCAGCTCTCATCACTTCTCCTAGTTCAATTGGCGGGATGTAGGATTTTGCATCTCTCATCCAACCCCGCATGGCCGGGTCTAACGAAATGTAGTGTTGCTTGACTAGAAACTGGCCATCTGCAATACTCGGAATTTCGTTGGTCTCCAAATTCCAGGTATCTGCTTCTGGCATGCCTTCAGGGCGTTTAACAAAAATCAACTGCTTATTCATATGACGGCTTTATGATAATACAAATGAAAAGGTAACATGTTTAGGATTTGAGTTTAATGCGCCGTGGTCCTGAGTCAATGTCATTAAACAAAAAAATCCCGTCAATGATACATAACCAAATCACTGACGGGATAAAAGTACTGTAAACTCTACAGTCTCCCTATTAATAAGCTAGACTGGAATACACTTATTAAACGGGTTTAATGATACGCTGCTGATTTCTACTCATAGCGCAGCGATTGTATGGGCTTCATCCATGCTGTCTTTAAAGCTTGATAACTGACGGTCACCAGAGCAATAAATAAACTCATCACTAGTGCAACCGTAAAGGTCAACCAACTCAGGTCAACCGGATAAGCAAATCCTTCTAACCATTGGCTCATAAAATAATAGGCCAATGGGAGTGCTATGACATTGGCGATCAGCACCCATTTCATAATTTCCGCGGTCAATAGCACAAATATTCTTCCAATGGAAGCACCGATCACTTTTCTGATACCAACTTCCTTCGTTCTTTGTTCTGCAGTAAAGGTAGCTAGCCCAAAGAGACCAAGACAGGCGATAAATATGGCCAGGAAAGTAAAAACGGAGAAGATATGTCCCACTCTGGTTTCTGATTCATATACCGAAGCGAAATCCTCATCCATAAAAGTATAATCAAAAGGTTGGCCGGGCCCCATTGTATTCCATTGCTGCTGAATATCAGTGATCAGGCTCGGGATATTCTCCCCTTTAACCTTAATCGATAAACGGCCACGGCTCTGTCCCATGAAAATAGCTAGGGGACCGATCTTACTGCGTAATGATTCAAAGTGAAAGTTCTTTACCACCCCGATTACCTTAGTCGTGGTTAGCTCCGGATTATCAGGTGTACCTCCAGAAAAAACACTAATCTCTTGGCCTAATGGCTCATCCAAGCCATATATAGCCACAGCAGATTCATTTAGAATTACGGCGCTTGAATCTGATGGAAAATCTCTAGAAAATGCTCTCCCATCAACCACTTCCATTCCCAAAGTCGGGATATAGTCATGGTCTACCGTAAACAATTGGATTACATGGGTTTTACTGGGATCCGGCGTCCGTCCCAAGAAAGTAGCCGAACTGTTTCTTGAAGAAGGTGTAGGAAGAGAGCTACTCATCGACGCACTAATCACTTGTGGATGCTTGATGATTTCATCCTTAAAGGCCTGACAGTTATTTCCTAAATTATAGAAGTTATTGAGCACCAGAACTTGGTCTTTATCAAAGCCTAATTTCTTGTTCTGAATATAGTTTAATTGCTTGCCAATTACCATTGTACCAGCAATCAGCGCTACCGTTATGGCAAATTGGAAGATAACCAAGACAGAACGTAAGGAAATGGCTTGTCCTACTCGTTTTATGATTCTCCCCTTTAATACGGCAATGGGTCTAAAGGATGAAAGGTAAAAGGCGGGATAACTTCCCGCAATAATCCCGACCAAGGCTACCAAAAGCAGCATAGAGCCCCAAAAAGCGGGATGGTTGATCTGCGCGACACTCAATTCCTTACCAGCCAGCGTATTGAAACGGGACAAGAAAAAGAACAGACCGCCCACTGCCAACAGGAACCCAAGAAAGGTAATCACAACGGATTCACTCAAGAATTGCCAGATCAGTTGTTTACGCTGCGCCCCAACGACCTTCCGCATACCGACCTCCTTGGCTCTGGAGGCTGACCTTGCGGTAGACAAATTCATAAAATTGATACACGCCAAAAGCAAGATGAAGAAGCCAATAAAGGCGAATATATAGATGTACTTGATATCGCTCGTGGGAGCTAATTCTTCATTCTTATCGGAATACAGGTGAATTTTCTTCAACGGAAATAGGCTGAAGGTAATGTAGTTGCCCGCAGCCATAATATCTTCTATGGATTTACCCATGAATCGTTCCATCTCCGGTCCAATGTAGTCCAATACGAGATCCTCCATTTTGGCATCTACGGTAGCCGGATCTGTTCCTTCTTTTAACACCAAGTAAGTTTGGAAGTTATTGCTCAGCCAAGTTGGGTTCTGACTTTCCTCAGTAGTGGCCATGGAAGCGAAGAAATCGAAATTGAAATGGGTGTTTTTAGGAATGGCCTTCATTACCCCGGTCACGCGAAATAGTTGGTCATTGTCCGCTGTCAAGGTTTTGCCAATTGGATCTCCTGATCCGAAATATTTCTCCGCCATCCGTTCTGTGATGACGATGGTATTGGGTTCCACTAGGGCTGTTGTTGGATTACCATTTACCAGGTCAAAGGAGAAGACGTCAAAGAAAGTGGAGTCCACAAAGATCCAATCTTCTTCTATATAACTTTTGTCTTCGTAGCGAACAGCATAACTTCCGTAGGAACGAAAGCGGCATTGCTGTTCTACTTCAGGGTAAGACTCTAGGACGGTGGGACCAAAGGGTGCACCAACTACCGCAAAATTGAGGTCCTGTTCGAAGGCGTGCCCATCGAAGTTAACGCGATAGATCCGATCTGCTTTTTCATGATATTGATCATAACTCAGCTCGTCACGGATAAAGAGAAATATAAAAAGGAAGCAGGCTAGTCCTAAAGCCAAGCCCAAAATATTGATCAGGGAATAGAACTTATGTTTCCACAAGTTTCGAAAAGCAACAGTCAGGTAATTCCTCAGCATAGGTAGATTATTTTCGGATGATTACTTACATGCTGCCTATGACGGAAGTACCTAACTGCTGGTTACAGAAATTTATTTTTTTCTTTATTTAGGCAAAAGTTGGATCACAATTTATCTTGAATCTTCTCAAAATTGATGTTTCTGATAGAATGTACTAGATCTGGATGGTATTTGCCGCTCTTATCTAAAAATACGTGGCTCGGGTACCCCCTCAATTCAAAGTACTCCATAATTTGCTCAGAGAGTTCGGAGCTTAGAAATATATGCTTTGCGCTGACGCCTAATTCGGTAACTTTCTTTTGCCAAGTGTCTTTATCGGTTCCAGATTCCACGCAGATATAGATCACCTCCACCCCCATATCATCTAGCTTATCAATATTTACCTGGCTCTGCTTCATGTCATAGATACAAGGCCCACACCAAGTTGCCCAAATGTCAAACAACACCGCTTTTTCACCCGCAGCAGAACGTAAGGCCCCCAATAGTTCTTCCAACTCAGCTTGTTCCGCTTGATAAAAATGCGCTCCATTATCAAGACTTCCTAGATCCTTCCCAATGGGAGAATCCGTAGTACTAACTTGAATTGCCGCCAGTTTCTCATTCACCGCCATGATCTTCTTCTTCGTAGCAGCCCAATTTTTCTCCATCATATTTCTAGTCCACGTCCCCTTCACTTTTGGCAACATCTGCTCCACATAGTAGGTACGCTCCCAAATATCTTTCCCTCCGCCTAAGGCGATAAGAAAATCTCGTGTCGACGGGGACGCACTTTCAATTTTCTTCGCAAAGGCATCCACTTTTGCTTCATGAATTTGTTTTTTGTACTGCTGAAAAAAGTACTTGGCCTCTTTCTTGTACAAGTCTTGCTCATATTCAAGCTCCTGCTCTTTCTTTTTCAATAGGGAAGTAAAAGTGGCCATCCTTTCTCTTTCTTCCTTGCTTTCGATCTGCGCAGGCAGTCTTTCTTCAAATTGGCGGATGGTCTCCTTGGGAGTCGGGAACATAAGACCATTACTTTGATAGTTATAGTAGGCAAAAGAAGCGTTGGAGATCAGCTTCGGCTGATGCGTTAAGATTTTTTCCCGTAACGCCGCTGGCATGGGTTTAGACCAATATAGTACGCACAGATCACCGTAGTAATCTGATATTCTCTCATTTTCCAATACCCAATTGGACTCAGATGGATAGGTGTCTATGTAGGTAGCTTCCCTCTTAATCTCTGCTTCCTGTAGGGCCTTCATGCGCTTCACCTTATCTTCGACACTAGCTTTACGATCCATCATAATGTGCATCTTGTTTTCCCCTTCCAGTTTATTTTCTCTGCGGTATTGGACAAAACGATTGACTACCTCACACAGCCCTGCATCCGTCCCCTTGAACTCGATGCCCTCTTTCAGCCAGTTTCCAGGATCCTTCTTTAACATTTCTAAGTCAGCTACGACCTCCAGGCCCTGATCTACAATCAGTTCTCCATAATAATAGTCTCCGATACTAAACCAGATTTGCTGATATCTCAATGGATGTGGTAATTGGAAGATATAAGTCCCATCAGATTCGGGTTTTACTTTATTTTCTTCCTGATGTTCAGGAGTCGGTACGACGAGGACAAAAGACAATTCGAGGTCTGCATCTTGTTCTGAATCAAATCCGTTGAGTTGGACTTTCACACTGGGGGCTTTTTCCTGAAATGGAGAAAATGGTGCCTGTGCGGCCAAGCATGAGCAGAATAGTATACTTAACAGACAAAGTGAGTTTTTCATACAGTGGTCTTAGATTTTAATTGAATTGGAAAGGGATTAAAGTCCTTTCAGAACTAATGATGCACAGGGGTAGAGTTTTGTTGTAGAGCCTTCCGAATTTCACTAAGGAAAAATCAGAAGGTAAGAGAGACGCTTCTATTCATAGTCTCAAAACATTAGTACCCAAATTGCGGTTATTCTCCATAGACAGTAAAATAACGATGTAAGCTTCTTTCGTTGTCTTAATGACACAAGTTTTCAATCTCGCAACAAGAAGTTTTCTTGAAACGTTTATTTAGTTATATTGGCTATACAGGAAGAAGCTCGTGCTTCTAACTTACATCCCTGTCTTCCTGATCACTAACCGACAAAATATGCAAAGCAGCTATGAGATATAATTTATTTCCGATTGTTGTTGTTCTTGCTCTAATACTACACTCTTGTACCTACACAGAAAAGGTTCGGGACGGTGCCACAGCTTACGAAGTTAAGCAGTACTCCGTGGCGGTAAAGATGCTCCAGAAGGAATATAAGAAAGCTAAAACCAGAATCGAAAAAGGAAAGATCGCCTTAAAATTAGCGGATTCTTATCGCGAGTTGAATCAGAGCGAACTATCGATTAATTGGTATCAAACTGCTTATGACAACAATGCTGGCTACGATGCACTAAAGGAATTTGCCTATGCCCTTAAAAAAGCAGAACGCTACAAAGAGGCCAGGCAAGCCTTCAAGGATTTAGGGATAGAAATTGGTAGCCCTTATGAGTATCGTCGTGAAATTCGGGCTTGTGAAGTAGCCGAAGTTTGGAAGAAGGAAAAACGACGAGCCTACTCCGTAGATCTAACAGACTTCAATTCAGGCTATGCCGACTACTCCCCCATGCTATATAAGGATCAACAACTTATCATTACTTCCGATCGTAAGGGCAGCACTGGTGATGATACCTACAATTGGACAGGGAATAGCTTTTCTGATCTATTCATCGTTGACCTTACGGATAACACCGTCAATCAGTTTGACAAGATGTTGAATACGGAGGATAACGAAGGGACTGTGGCTTTTAGTCCCAACTATAATGAGATTTACTTCACCCGTTGTTTTGGTCCTAAGAAGGAAGATGCTTATTGTAAGATCATGTTCAGTGAAAGCAATGGCAATAGCTGGACCATTCCAAGAGTCGTAAATTTTGTGGAAAATGGAGTGAATTACGGACATCCAACCATTTCAGCGGATGGCAAGAAGATGTACTTCTCTTGTAATCATCCCGATGGATGGGGCGGTTTTGACATTTACGTGAGTGAAAGAAAAGGAGACAGTTGGGATGTTCCTCAATTGATGGGTCGCACCATCAATACGGCCGGCAACGAGAAGTTCCCATATATCGATCAGGATACCCTGTATTTCTCTTCAGACCATCATCCAGGCATGGGTGGTCTAGATATTTTCAAGACCTACAAGAAATCCAATGGCCGTTGGTCTCCGATCAAAAATCTTCGTCCTCCGCTAAACTCGGGAGGAGACGATTTCGGCTTAATTATCGATCATAAGGCCAAGAAGTCGGGAGACTTGCTCCAAGTCGGATACTTCGCTTCTACACGCGAAGAGGGTATTGGAAATGATGACATTTATCGCTTTGAACGGCGCCCCTTGCCTCCTCCTCCTCCGGTTCCAGAAAAGGAAAAAAAGCCGATTGTATATAAGATGATCCTCGACGGCTATGTACTCGAAAAAATCTATGACGATCCGACCGATCCCAACAGTAGGGTTTTAGGAAGAAAGCCTTTAGACGGTGCTACGGTAGATATCCAAATTGGTAAGAAAACGAAACAGGTAACTGTAGGAGAGGATGGATTATTCACTTTAGAGTTGGACGAGGAAACAGACTATGATTTCCTAGCCAAGCAGGAAAACTATCTAAACAATAAAGCCAAATTCTCTACCAAAGGAGTCGGTAAAGATCCAGAGAATCCAGAATTGAGGTTTGAATTGGAGATTGTACTCGATAGAATCTTTCTCGACAAAGAGATCAGGTTGGAGAACATCTACTACGATTTTGATCGCTGGGAAATTCGGGATGATGCGAAGCCTACGCTTAATGCCTTAACGGAAACGCTGAAACTCAATCCTAATCTGAGTATACAGCTATCTTCTCACACAGACTGTAGAGGGGGTACAGGTTACAACCGAGATCTTTCACAAAAACGAGCTCAATCTGCCGTTGACTACCTGATTACCAATGGAATAGAACCTGAACGACTAGTTCCTAAAGGGTATGGAGAAGAGGCACCTGATGTAGAATGTATTTGTTCTCGTTGTTCGGAAGATGAGCACCAGAACAATCGTCGTACCACCTTCAAGATAATCGACAGCCAATAAAAAATAAGCTCAGATCACCGCATTGCCACTCTAAGCCTTTGGCGGTTCGGTGATCTGTTCTGCACTTCCTTTCCACCACAATTCATTTCTGGTAATTTGTCGCGGTTTCTTACGTCTTAGGGTAAAGATCACAGACAAGGCTATAGTGATCCCTCTAAAGATATTCGCCCCTACCCCACCCAAAGCATTGGATTCGATCGCAAACAAAGCCCAATACAGATTCATCAGGACATGTAGTGTGATGGGTACCCAGAGATTATTACGCCATTCTACATAAAGCCACGCAAACCAAGCTGCGCCACTAAAAGTGACGAAAAACACCCCAATGGTTTGCCCAAGGGTATTACCTTGCCAAATATGAGATAAACCGAAGACGAGTCCATTGAAAGCGGCTGCCAGTAGGAAACCCCATCCTGCCCTTTTGTACAACTCACCAAATACAAATCCCCGATAGTAGAGTTCTTCAAAAAAACCGGGTAGCAACGCACTAACCACCACCATTTCCAAAGACCAACTATCGAACTTCGGCTCCCCAATAAATATAAACCCCAATAGCATGGGTACGGTAAATAGAAAGCCATACAACAGTCCTTCCGGCAGTCCTTTGGCTAGCCCTAATCGCTTCCACACGCCTTGGGTTCCCCAGCTGATCCAGAAGTAAAGCAGTACAGGAAGAATATACCAACTGTAGTAAATGGCTCTACGAAGACTGGGATCTGTTCCGACTAAGTCCAAACTAAGCGGACGGATATACTTTACCGTGAAGTAAATCCCAATAATGAGTAGGGCGTAGCCCCACTTGGAAGGGTTTTTCACAAGGAGAAGATCTTTTAATTTCGGATGCTTATTCAATTATCGATCCAATGTACTATCGGCCAACTACCACCTTCTTCAGCGCAATTCGTTTTCCATCGGCCATAACCGCCACCCAATATACACCTGGATACCAATTACTCCAATCCTGTCGCAGCCGTTGTCCCCGGCTGGTGCCTAAAGGCAGTCTGCCGATCTGTTGCCCGAGCGTGTTAAAGTAACGTAACTCTAGTGCCTTAGCTCTTTGCAATTCATAATCAATGAAAAAGTGTCCATCGGTTGGGTTTGGATAGATATCTAATCGATTCACCCAGGTCGGCAAATCGGTGTCGGTGATCAAAATACTAGCTTCGCGGGTGCAATTATTGGCATCCGTGACAGTGACAAAATAGGTGCTGGGCACCAAATTCTCAATCGTGGGAGTGTCAGCCCCAGTATTCCAAGCATAGGTGTATTCAGGCACACCTCCACTAGCATTTGCAGTAGCTTGACCATCATTATAATCGGGAGGTGCTGGAGGCGTGAAACTTAAGCCAATCGCCAATTGGTCAGGCTCCTCCACTTCGAAGTTGAAATCTTGAATACAATCATTGGTATCCCTCACTTCCAACGTGTAAAATCCGCCATCTATATTTAATAGGATGGAATCTAATTCTCCCTCAATTACATTTCCTGCTTTAAACCAGCGGTACTGGTAGGGCGGCATCCCACCCAGAATTTCCGTACCAATATAACCGTTAGCATCCCCGAAACAGAGGACATTCCGCACCGAATCTTCAATCATAATCGGAGAATCAGGCTCTTCGACAATGAAGCCATCGAAAATGGCTTTGCAGGTATCTGCATCCGTGATCGTAAGCATGTACTGTCCAGCTGCCAGGCCTACGATATCCTGATCATCAGCACCAGAACTCCAGGCATAGCGGAAAGGTGGCTCACCACCGGATACCTCAATAGCGATAGCTCCATCAGCCCCACCATTGCAAGAGACAGCATCGATCGTAGTAGCATCAATACTAATTACCGCATTCACCTCAGGGATCTCTTCCATTAAAGTATCCCCACAAGCGTTGGCGTCCTGTAAATACAGTGTATAGGTACCGCTGCGCACGCCCCGCAAATCTTCTTGTGTAGATACTTCCATAGCGGCTTCATCTCTCCAGGAGTACTGATATGGTCCCGTTCCTCCTTGCACCGAGACATTAACCCCCCCATCAAATCCACCAGCGCATTCGATCTCTTCAATATCGTCCACACTCAACAGTAGTGGCGGTGGCACACTAACACCTTCTCTTTCGGCCACAATACGACAGCCTGTTTTGAGGTCAGTGACGGTCAAACTATAGCTATTATTAATCGGTAAAGTGGTGACTGTTACACTATCCGTCTCCACATTATCAAGGATTAAAGTTGGGGTGAAATGATAGCGATACAAGCCGGACCCATCGTTGATCTTAGCCGTGACAGTGACTTCATTTTCGCCAAAACATTGAGGTCCTTGCACAACGAATTTATCCAAGGTAATCGGAGTGGTTCTTTCTCTAACCTTAATGGATTCAATCGCATCCTGACAAGAAGCCGCATCGGTCACCGTTAAAGCATAATCACCGGAAGGCACGTTGAACAGAATGGAGGTGGTGTCCCCTGTGCTCCAAGCATATCTATAAGGGGCAGTTCCACCAGAAATCAGAGCCACAAGCGTATCCGCAGCATTCAAGGGATCGCAACCGCCACCCTGCAATAAGGCCACGTCAACGATTAAAGGATCAGGCTCCGTAATTTGGAAGGTTGTATCAATTGGACAAGAATTGGCATCAGTAACCCGTAAACGATAGTCTCCAGCGGCAAGATCAAAAATGTTTGTGCCAGTAACATTAGTCCCAACCCAGTTGATATCGTAGGGTACGGTGCCTCCTTCGATTCTAGTTTCAATGAAACCAGTTGAATCCCCTGTGCAAGGAATTGGGCTAATGGCCTCGGTGATGACCCGCAAGCGATCAGGATAAGTCAACGTCAAACTATCAGAGGTCGAGGTACATCCGATCCCGTCAATTATTTCAAAGCTATAGATCCCTGGTCCTAGATTATCTCGTTCTGATCCTTGTCCTCCATCACTCCAATTAATGTCAATCGCCCCCGTTCCACCTGATAAGATCAAGACATCAAAACCTCCATCCTGTACCCCAAAACAAGAAGGTTGATCCGTATCAACATCCAGGTCAAACACCTGAGGAGCACTAAGATTGATGGTCGTATCATAGCTACAGCCTTGCCCATCTTGTATGTTTACCGGATAATCTCCTACACCTATATTAGATAGTAAAGGCGTAGTCTCACCAGTTTCCCAAAGGAATTGAAAGGGTCCAACTCCCTGTGGTTGCAGAAGTATACTACCGGTTTCTGGTCCAACGCAAGGCGGGCTGGTGATCGTCAGATTGAGATCTAATTCGATCTGTGGATCCAACTGAATGGAAAAAGGAGGACTTTCACAAGCTTTTGCATCTACTACTGTCACTGTATACACTCCAATCCCGAGATTTTCTAATCTAGCACCGGTAGCTCCATGTTCCCAATTGTAGGTAAAAGGGCCTGTGCCGCCAATCGCACCTACCTCTAAGACTCCCGTATTATCTCCTGGGCAAAGGGGTTGGATGAGTTCCACTAAGGTTCCGTTGAGGCTATCTGGTTCTATAATCGTGAATGATTGACTTACGGAACACCCATTGAAATCAGTTACCGTTACTTCATATTGACCAGCTTCCAGGTTAGCGATTGCGGACGAGCGGCTCCCAGTACTCCAGTCATAGAAGTAAGGAGCTGTACCACCAAGGCCAGATACTCGGATGAATCCATCGATTAGTCCATTACAGCTAATATTGGCAAAGGAATCCACCTGTACTTGTAAGCTATCTGGCGCCAACAAGGTCAGCGTATCTAATTGTGTGCAATTGTTGGCATCAGTAAGTGTCAGTTCGTAGCGTCCTTGTGTCAAATCCGGTAAGCTTGTTCTAGATTGGCCATTGAACCAATTCAAATTATAAGGACCTGTACCGCCAAAAAAGGCAACACCAATCACCCCATCTGCGGAGTCATGGCAACTCGGCAAATCAAAACTCGGTTTAATGACCAGGGAGTCAGGTTCTTCTACGAGTATATCGGTTAGGATCGTTTGGCAAGGATCATCGGTAATCGTTACGGAATACAAGCCTCCACTCAAGCCCTCAACGCACAGCGTAGTATCTCCAGTACTCCAGAGGTAAGTCGGAGCAGTACCTGTCACATCCAGACAGATCTTTCCGTCATTGGCTCCAAAACAAGATACATTGTCGACATCTACATCATTAACGACTGCTGCGGGGCCCTGAACCAGAACATTCCGCAAAATAAACTCACAAGCTTCCGGAGAGCTATCCGTAATGGTAATTCGATATGCCCCTTGATCGAGCCCCGTTAAGGTCAAGGTATCTGCTACCCCTGAAGTCGATCCACTAATCCCTGAACTCCCAGACCAACTGTAAGTAAAGGGACTCAAGCCACTTAGAGGTACCATTAGAATCTCTCCATCATTTCCGCTACAGGTAGTCACATTGTCTACGACAACCCGAACTGAATCAATACTATTAATCGTGGTTACGAGAACGCTATCCGTAGAAAAACAGCCTTCTGCATCTGTCACTGTCAAGTAGTAGGCATCTAGGGTTCCAGGTAGGAATGCTGCTCTTGCATTAATCTCATCATCACTACTGCCTGTACTCCAGAAATAAGAGTAAGGACCGATACCTCCATCGGCTTCTACACTAACCGTGGTACTCCCCTCTCGACAAATCGAGAATGAATCTGCGGGTGTAAAAGTCAAACTAGGCCCCGTACGCGCTTCAACCGCTATACTATCCGCATCTGTACAGCCGTATTCATTTATCGCACTGAGGTAATAAAAACTGGTATTAGGCGGGCTCACCTTAGTTTCGGTGAGAATATTGCTACCATCCGGAGGGAAAGCACTGTGGAAACCTATCGTTGCTCCTGTAAAGTTTACGTCCTCTATGGTCAGGCTAGTCAACTCAATCGAATCCCCCGGACAAATACCAGGAGCTTCCGGGAGTTGCAACATCGGATTCGGATTCACGATGATCTTTGCTGCCGCTCTGATTACAGATCTACAATCACCAGACTCCTGAAAGGCAAATTCTTCTGCATAAAAAGTGTACTCAACAGGTACTGGACTATTGTTCTCAGGTAATACGGGTTCATATTCTTCCCCAAAATGAATCAGCTCTTCACCATCTTCACTATCATACCAAAAAATAAATCCTCCAAACTGGGGAGTGGCTACTACTTTTGCACTATCACCGGAGCAAATGGTATCATTTTCAACTAGGGGAGCCGGTAAATTAGCATCATCTTCTAGTCCATTGCAATTGTTGTCCTTGCCATCGCAGGCAATCTCTGCCGCACCAGGATTGATGGATGGATCGGTATCATCACAATCTTGATCATTACTCACAAAGTTGTTGGGAGGGTTCTGATTACAACTGAGCACAAATAAACCAGGTTCTCCAAATCCATCTCCGTCTGAATCCACAAAGTATTGCTGAGTGGGATAACCCAGGTTTTGAGAACCGTAAAAGGCAATATTATCTAAAGCCATATCCCCTTTTGAACCACTTCCTTTGATTCCAACAAAACGAAATTGCAATAGTCCACCATCTGAATAATCAGAAAGACTCAAATAGGTCTTTTGCCAATCCACACCTTGCGGCCCCGTTCTTTCCCAGAGTGTGCGCCAGTTGAAGCCCCCATTGATGGAAACTTCTAGTCGAAGTGTTCCTATATCGATACCTCTCATGTGATAGTTGAAAGAAATATGACAGGTATCCGTTCCTTGCTTGTCCAATAGAATACAGCCTGATAAAAGATGCGCTTCTGCCCCTTCGGCACAGTTAGAACCAGTCGCTTCCAGATAGACATATTTGCCGCCGCCTGGTACATCATCCGTTGGCCCAGTACCTTGGGTCGGCGTCCCGCCCTCTCCAACAATCCAATCGAAATCCCCAGAGACCGCATTACGCCAGACGCCGATCAAGTCGCAAGTGGTTCCACAAGACTCATTACAGAGCACCTCTGAATCAAAATCTTCCAAGATCGTCAAGGGTGGTGGTTGACAGCTAGTAGTCGCCGATACCCCGCAACTGTTCAAAGAGAAATTGCTAGTAGCATCGCAGTATCGGCGTACATAAATATCATAAGTAGTCTCGGCAGCCAATCCACTTAGGATGAAAGGACTACACTCCGCAATGGCAATGGTACCTTGCGGACCGGCCAGAGAATCCACTCCTGGTGTAAAACCGGTAGGGCCATATTCAACAATCGTGGTCCCACAGAAGTCCGGATCCCAAGCCAGGAATACCGAAGTAGTATCAACATTGGTCACCTCGGTAGTCGCAATGGGTAAGCAGTTAATCGGCTCGAAAACCAGATTAACGTATTCCAAAGTTCCCTCATCATTGACAGCATCATCGCAGATCTGTAACTGCCAGGTCGCATTGGGATTGGTCACGTTGTCATTAAAGCCGTAGAAGTTTTCTTCAGGCGCGTATGGGTTGTCCAGAAAAGGAGCTACTCCATCAGTGATGGACTGGCAAGCTCCTAAAGCAAATACTGTATGTAGAGAACAATCCACCGCTGTGGTATCTCCAAAATTATCATCTCCCCCTCCGTTATCTGCGGTCAATAAAACACTAGCCCCACTAGGTGAAATCAGCGTAATGTCCAAATCATTATCCCAGGAGTGATTGATAAGTAAGTGCACCTCTTTGAGGTAGACATCCACACCTAGTGTATTTCCAGGTGCATTGGAGACATTGATATTAAACAGGTTTGGCTGAAAAAAGACTTCCCCGTCGGGGCAGTTGTTGTCGACAATAGGAAGACCGAGGCGACAAGAGGATGGGTTGCTCAGGTTGGGTGTTTGACTGAGTAGTAGGGTATAAGGGAGAAACAGTAACAGGCATAGGAGGCCTTTCTGTAGACTGTTGTTAGGGGTCACTGAATATAGCATCTTTCAGTTTTAAGGGATGAAATTCGGTGTTGATAGCCGAATGACCGTGGCTAGCTTTTGCGCTAATTTAAAAGAATAGTTTAAAGAATGGGTAAAAATGAAGAATGCCTTTTGGCTTACAGGCGTTATTTACCTATAAATCAAAAGGCATTCTAAAACGATCAAAAACGATCTATATCTACAAATCCTTGATGGAATTGCGATCTAACAAAACGTCCTTTAGTTCCTTTAAAAACTTGTACTGATGAGGTAAAACTTTCTTGAAGGCTTCCTTTACCACGAAAAAGGCTCCATTCTCCATACCCTTCAACTTCTCCTTCAATTGTACGGCATCTTCGTACAGCATATTCTTTAGAGAAGGGATTTCGTGCCAATCTCCCTCTACGGCCAAGGCTTCTTCCATTTCTCCCACTCCTTTCTCTACTGGGTCTAACTCTATCAAGCGTTCTTCCTCAACCAGTGGCTGGGTATCTTCCATGGAAACCTTCCCTTCGGGAATCTCCCATTGTCCATTTTCTTCTGAGGAATTAACCAAGAATACTTCCAGTCCTTTCTCTTTAAAACGGTAAATGATCAGACTGGCTTTCTTTGAAATACTCATAATAGTGAGATATAAGCTTCTTTACTAAAGATTTAGGGTAAAACAGCTTTATCCAAAAAAGGTTCTCTCTTCTACCTAAAGGATGTAAATATAAGCCTTGATCGATAGATCGCCAATTCTTTTTTCACTCCCTTGGCAAAAGCGGATCCCACCCTTACATGGGTTTCCACTTATATTTTATACGTCTTACGCTTCTTTTTAGGCTTTGTTCCCTTCTCAGAGGGCTTTTGCTCACCTGGTGCAGGAAAACTTTCCGGGTCGAAACCTGGAAGATTTTTAAACAATTCTTGGAAGCCATTCATCCCCCCTTCTCCTTGAAATGATCTCATCAATTGATCAGAAAGTGCCTGCCACTGCTTCATGAACTCCTGGTTATTAAGACTATCCATGCCCATCCCTGGGAAAAACCCAAAAGGCTGAATCATCATGGTATCCAGGCGCATCCCTGGAGCCCCTTCTTGGAAGCCCATTTGTTCCAGCATCTTCATCATATCCTTCTGGATACTTTCCATATCCAACTTAAATTCCTCAGGTGTAGTTTGAGCTTGACCGATTTGCCAACACCCCAAAGTGATCAGCAAGAGTAACATTAATTTTTTCATCTTATTCCATTTATAGATCCGAAAAAATGAAATCTTCATTATTGACCGTTGGTCACTTTCACCATTTCCAATATTCCAAGGGAAAGCATCAGGGTTTGTTCTTCCTCACTCAGATCCTCCTTCACAAACTCGAACGCTCTGGAGCTCAAAGCTTCATTGGGAGCAGGTAAGCCTTTGACCATGCTACCTACTTCTCTATCCTTGACCACGATAGGTAACATCTCTTTCTCTGATCGGTTCACTCGAGCCAACATGCGATTGGATTTAGCGCCATATAGGACATCATTACTCTTGATGGTACCAATCATTTCATTATCGATTACTACCTGAATGCCTTTGTCATTGATCCAATAGGCAAACTCATGCTTGGCCGTGCGGGCATACAAAATCGCATGATTTCCCTTGCCTAAGAAACTCCGGTAACTGTAAGCTACGATGGGCTCCTCAAATATCGTTTTAAACGTGCCTTTATAACTTGTCTTGGAGCGGCTCTTTTTACTTTGCTTGATCTGTGTTTTGGAGAAAAGTTCTAGCTCTTCTTTGGTGATTGGCACCAGCTCTCCAGCCCACTTTTCTACATCTGCCTTCATTTTGGCGATTTCCTGCTGTACTCGCTTCTTATTCGGCCGAAAGTTTTTGGTAATATTGGCAAAAAGCCCAAAGGCCCCCGCAATAATCACAACCGCCATAATTGTCAGTAACGTCATCTTTTAAAATAATTTCTGTTTTAGTCAACCACATCCCATAAAGCCATGCCCTTATCCTCCCGATCGCTCATTCATTTTTATCCCATTGGCTTCAGGATCATCAAATTGTAGCCTTCTGGCCTTCAAGGCTATTCTATCATTTTTATCCAGGATGGCCAAATCTGCCTGTATGATATTGTCCAATTCAATCAACACCTTATCTTTTGACTCCCAAAAGGTATTAGAAGGTTGCAAGATGTCTTCTACAATATTTTTTTTCACCTCTGTAATCTCGTCTTGTAAGGGATGGTTTCCCTGTACCAGTCGATCCGCCTCTTTTAGCAAAGCAAAGTGAAAGCCCCTCCCCAATAGACTGCTACCGCCATAATCCCAAGTTTGAATCTGCCAGGCAGAGAAAAAGTATTCGATGCTATCCATCGGGAAAGCCTGGATCTTAAATTCAACAAATTGATCATCAACAAGTTCTTTGGTTGCTTTAGCTTTTTCGACCCACTGCCGATAATCTTCGAAGAGATAATAGACTGTACCCTCCGCTACCAATTGCGGGACAAAGCCAGGCAATGCTTCTTCCAACCAGAACAGGTCCGGCTGTATCTGTGCATTGTAGGCATCAATCTTTTCCTCCAGCATATCGACAAAATCCTCTCGAATCTTGCGACCTTTCCGATATACATCTAAAACTTCCTGTGCGGTCTGGGTCTTATGAAAGGCCATCCGATATCTGCGCATTTCTTCCGCACCGGCTGGACCAAAAAGATTGATCAATCTTTTTTCTCGTAGAATTTTAGCCACTTCCGAGTCGGGTGTAGTCCCCAGATGGATAGCACCAGCATAAATCCAGCCGACGGTATTATCTTCCGTGGAGACCTTTAGCCAAGGTTCATCGAAGGTTATGCCACGTAATTTGATTCTCGTAGTGAAATCGCTGACCTCTCCCTCATCGTATAGGACAGTACCTTTTTCCAGTTCTTTAATAACCTTCCCCTTTTCGCCTGCCGTTTCACGCATTCGAAGTCGATCAATATTAACGATAAAAGTGGTTTGTTCTCCCTTTCCGTCGACGGTCTCTGTTGTCGATGCAGTGCCACTTTCATCTGTGCTTTCAGCTGGCTCCTTTTCTGATTGGCAGGACCAGATCCCGATGGTCAATAAAATCAGTATCAGTACTTTACACTTCATCAAGAACTATGGTTTTGACCAAAGTTAATAAACAAAAGCCACCCCGTGGTAACGAGGTGGCTTTTGTCCCGGAAATAATATTGTAATTCCGTTTATCCTAAATAAGACTTCAATGAATTTCGGTTGTAGGATTTGCGCAAGCGGCGAATCGCACGTTCTTTAATCTGGCGAACACGCTCTCTGGTTAAGCCATAAAGTTCTCCAATTTCCTCTAGGGTCAAAGCCTTATAGCCATTCAAACCATAGTAGGCAGACAAGACCTCAACTTCACGCGGAGATAGTATGGATAAACCTTGCTGTACTTCTTCTTTCAAAGACTGTTCCATCAACTGGCCATCCGGGCTCATGTCATTATCACCAGAAATAACATCTAGCATAGTAGAATCTCCTTCCTCGCCGCTCAAGGGCGCGTCTACAGAAACATGACGACCATTTCCTTTGAGCATATTAGAAACCTCTTTGGGCTTCAAATTCAGTAGTTCAGCTAATTCTTCGTTGGTGGGTTCTCTCTCAAATTCCTGCACAAAGGAAAGAAAGGCCTCATTAACCTTATTATAGGAACCAACTTTATTGAGGGGAAGTCTAACAATTCTAGAATATTCTACGATCGCTTGCAGGATAGATTGACGAATCCACCAAACGGCATAGGAAATGAACTTAAATCCTTTGGTTTCGTCAAATCGCTTAGCGGCTTTCATCAAACCTACGTTCCCTTCATTGATCAAATCACTAAGAGAAAGACCTTGGTTCTGATATTGCTTCGCCACAGAGACGACAAAACGCAAATTCGATTTTGTCAGTCTTTCTAAAGCCTCAGCATCACCAGCTCGAATACGTCGAGCGAGATCAGCTTCGTCATCGGCCGTCAACATAGGAATCTTGCCAATATCGTTTAGATACTTATCCAACGCTAAGCTTTCTCTAGTGGTAATCTTATTGGTAATCTTAAGCTGACGCATGAAGTTTGGAATTTATGGAGAAGAATATTCTATTAATGAATACGCTTACGTTCAAAAAAAAGTTGCCGGGCTTTGAAATTACTTGACTTTTTCATTGAAAAACCCTATTAAGCTCAATTTTTATACAATGAGTAACGTCAAAAAGTTCCCCCTGCGTGCGAAATCTACAATTATTTTCACAAACAACAAGTAAAAATCGCCTTGTGTTATTTGGACAACAAAACTTGTATGCAAGCTTTCTAAAGGTAACAATAAGATTATGAAAAAAAAAATACCGAAAACGGCCTTTCGACCAGTCTTCGGTATTCCTAATCTATTATGTGAAGTCGCTAATTCCGACCTACAGAGGTCAAGGCTTGCTTAGGCAAGTAGCGACAGCTAATTAGTCACGTCGTGGCGGCTTGTTATTGCCTTGATGTTGAGGTCTGGGAATCAAGGCCTTCCGCGATAATCTGAGCTTACCAGAACGCTTGTCTAGGCCGATCAATTTCACTTTGACTTCATCACCTTCCTTCAACACTTCCTCTACATTATCGATGCGTGTATGTGAAATTTCAGATACGTGCAACAATCCACTCTTACCGTTAAATTCGACGAACACACCATAAGGCATCACGGATACCACTACAGCTTTGTATACGTCGCCAATCTCCGGTTGGAAGGTAATCTTATTAATTCTAGCCAAAGCTGCCTCGATGGAAGCTTTGTCTGAACTGGCAATGCTCACTACCCCTTTGTCATCTACTTCTTCGATGTTGATAGTGGTACCAGTAGTCTCTTGAATCTCTTGGATCACTTTACCACCAGGTCCAATTACAGCACCGATAAAGCTCTTATCGATCTTGATCTCTACGATTCTTGGAGCATGTGCCTTAAAGTCATCTCTAGGCTCAGCGATCGTCTCTTTCATCTTGTCTAGGATGTGCAAGCGACCCTCGCGAGCTTGGTCAAGGGCTTTCTCCAAAGTTTCGTATGGTAGTCCATCAATCTTGATGTCCATCTGGCAAGCCGTGATACCTTTTTCAGTACCTGTTACTTTGAAGTCCATGTCTCCCAAGGCATCTTCATCACCAAGGATATCAGAAAGAATCGCTACACGATCACCATCGGAGATCATACCCATCGCAATACCTGATACAGGAGCTGTAATACCGATACCGGCATCCATTAGGGCCAAGGCACCCGCACAAACAGTTGCCATAGAAGACGAGCCATTCGATTCCAAAATATCGGAAACGATACGAAGTACGTATGGAAAATCTTCAGGAAGCACCTGCTTCAATGATCTAGCCGCTAGATTGGCATGCCCAACCTCACGACGGCCAGGACCTCTCATCGGCTTCGTTTCACCTACGGAAAGCGCAGGGAAGTTATAATGCAGGATAAACTTGTTGTAATGGAAATTCAATGCGTTGTCAATCATCTGCGCATCGAGTTTGGTTCCTAAAGTCAAAGAAGTCAAACTTTGAGTTTCTCCTCTATTGAAGATAGCAGAACCGTGAGCAGCTGGTAGGTAGTCAATCTCAGACCAGATGTGACGAACTTCGTCAAACTTACGGCCATCCAAACGTATCTGCTCATCCAAGACCATATTGCGAATGGTCTCCTTCTTTATCTTTTCGTAATATCCTTTGGCTTCATCCCAGTTTTCCTCTAAGAACTCCTCTCCTTTAGCCTCCAATAAGGATTCTTTCAATTTATCTTTTACTTCTGCAAAGCCCTTCTTCCGTGCTTTCTTATCCAAAGCACCACGAGATACTTCTAGGATGTTCTCTACCGTTAGAGACTTCACCAATTCCTTCAATTCTTCATTTACCTCAACCTCAGCCAATTCTCTTTTCACGGTAGCCCCCTCTCCAACCAACTCGGCTAGGGTCAACTGAGCCTGACATTGCACCTTAATGGCTTCATGTCCAACTTTCATAGCTTCCACTAAATCTTTCTCTGAGCATTCTTTAGCTTCCCCTTCTACCATCATGATGTTCTCCATGGTAGCGGCCACGATAATATCAAGGTCTGCCTCTGCTAGCGGTTCACGGTTTGGGTTTACCACAAACTCACCGTCGATACGAGCCACGCGGACTTCAGAGATAGGGCCGTCGAAGTTAATATCGGATACAGAAAGAGCAGCGGAAGCGGCCAATGCCACAAAGGCATCAGGAAGTGTTTCTTTATCACCAGAGATCAAGTTGATGATCACCTGGGTATCATGCATATAACCATCAGGGAATAATGGTCGAATAGCGCGATCCACCAATCGAGAAGTTAAAACTTCGTAATCAGAAAGTTTTGTCTCGCGACGGAAGAAGTTGCCGGGAATTCTACCTGCGGCGGCAAATTTTTCTTGGTAGTCAACGGATAGGGGAAAAAAACTTTGCCCTTCTCGGGCCTCTTTGGCAGAAACGACGGAGGCAAATAACATAGTATTGCCTACTTTGACCACAACGGCACCATCTGCCTGGGTGGCTAATTTTCCTGTTTCTAGGGTTACTGTTCTACCGTCAGGCAAGTCGAATGAGGTAGAAATTGGAATCTGTTGTCCCATTTTTTTTCGATTAATTGTTTAGCTAAGTCCAGTACAGATACTAGGATCCTCCTTAGTATGAAAGCAGATAATTTGATGAGACTTGTGAGAAGCGGTGAGGGAAGCACAACTTGATCTAAGAACAAGATCAAGTGAAGGAGATTTGGGTATGTGTGCCTTTGTCATGTATCTACTCGAGAAAACACTCGCTGTCACTTTGTTGATCGATTTGTCAGGCTTTCAATTTGAGGTTGTTTGGCCGATTTTTTCTCGCTTTGGCCAAGTTTAGCTGAATACTGAACCTCTTAATAAATGATAATCCTCTTTTGTCGCGTCAAATTTAACTTTTATCTAGCACACCACTACTACATACTGTATAAAAAAAACGAGGAAGAATGCCAATTCGCATACTTCCTCGTCTCTTTTTTATTTACGAATACCTAATTTCTCGATCAGGTCCCGATATTTTTGAATATCCTTGCTGGCTAGGTAAGTCAGTAGTCTTTTACGCTTACCTACTAGCGTTAGAAGCGTTCGGCGGCAAGAATGATCCTTTTTGTTTTCTTTCAAATGCTCAGAAAGCTTTGAAATTCTGTAAGTAAAGTAGGCAATCTGCCCCTCTGTTGATCCGGAGTTTGTTTTTGATCCTCCGTACTCTAGAAAGATTTCTTCTTTCTTTTCTTTCGAATTGTATACTGCCATTTTAATTGTTTTAACCGTTAGTGATTACTGAAATCAGTTACAGCGGCGCAAAGGTACAATAAATACGCAGACTTGCAAAACTTATGTTTTGATGCCGGGCCAGCGGTTTAGTGCTTATTGGCTATGCAACCTTCTCGACGTCGCTAAACTAGTAGTACGTGCAAAAGCATTACCTTTATGGTCCTAAACAATAGATCTCTTGAAACAAAAACTCCTATTACTCACCCCACCTTTCACGCAGCTTAACACGCCTTATCCGGCTACTGCCTATCTGAAAGGCTTCTTGGGTTCAAAAGGCTATGATAGCTTTCAAGCAGACCTAGGTATAGAGGTGATTCTTGAGATTTTCTCCAAGAAGGGGCTAATGGCACTATTCGATACACTGGAAAAAAGTGATATCGCGCTTTCTGACAATGCCTACCGCATTTACTCCCTAAAGGATACCTACATCAGTACGATCGAACCCGTCATTCGATTTCTGCAGCACAAGAACCCTACCCTAGCGCATAGTATTTGTGATGGCACCTACCTGCCTGAGGGCTCTAGGTTTGCTGTGTTGGAGGACATGGATTGGGCTTTTGGAACGATGGGCTTGCAAGACAAGGCCAGGCATCTAGCTACGCTCTACTTAGAGGATCTGGCAGACTTAATCAAAGAAGCCATTGACCCTCATTTTGGTTTTAGTCGGTATGCGGAGCGGCTAGGCCGAACGGCTTCCCACTTTGATGATATTGAGTTATCCCTACAACAAGAAGATTCGATCGTAAGTACCATCCTAAAAGATAAATTGGCTGGATACATCCAAGACTTTAACCCCACCCTGGTTTGTCTATCCGTACCCTTTCCCGGCAATCTATTCGGGGCCTTGAAATGTGGTCAATACATTAAAGCCTATCATCCCGAAATTAAAGTCGTAATGGGAGGCGGGTATGTGAATACGGAACTTCGTCGAGTGAGTGATGAGCGCTTGTTTGACTATATAGACTTTGTAAGTTTGGACGATGGAGAAGCCCCTTTGCTTTTCCTGTTGGAATACTTAGCGGGTAATCGCCCATTACAACAACTCAAGCGTGTCTTTACGAGACAACATGGTGTAGTCAGCTACCTTAATGGAGCTAAGGAATTTGATATTCCACAGCGCGAAACAGGAACGCCAGATTATCGAGATCTCAAATTGCACGATTATTTATCGGTTATTGAGATTGTCAACCCGATGCATAGATTGTGGAGTGATGGCCGCTGGAATAAATTGACGCTGGCACATGGCTGTTATTGGGGAAAGTGCTCTTTTTGCGATGTAAGCTTGGACTACATTAAAAGGTATGAGCCGGTCACTGCGGAACTGATTTGTGATCGGATTGAGGAGATTATCGCTCACACCCAACAAAATGGTTTTCATTTTGTGGATGAAGCTGCGCCACCCGCATTGATGAGAGATCTCGCCTTGGAAATCATCCGGCGAAAACTTTCGGTAACCTGGTGGACCAACATTCGATTCGAAAAACGCTTTTCCGCTGACCTGTGTAAGCTCCTCAAAGCCTCAGGCTGTATTGCCATTTCGGGAGGGCTCGAGGTGGCCTCGGACAGGTTACTGGCCTTGATGAAAAAGGGAGTGACGGTAGCCCAGGTGGCGCAAGTAGCCGATCATTTCACGAGGGCGGGGATCATGGTACATGCTTACCTAATGTATGGTTTTCCTACCCAGACTGCTCAGGAGACTATAGATTCTTTGGAAATGGTTCGACAGTTGTTTGAAAAGGGCGTGGTACAGTCTGGATTTTGGCATCAGTTCGCCATGACTGCGCATAGCCCCGTCGGCTTGGATCCCGCCGCTTATCAAGTAAATGCTATTGGGCCGAATTTTGGCGGCTTTGCCGATAATGACCTATTCCATGAAGATGAGCATGGTTGTGAACATGAATTGTTTTCGGAAGGGCTACGAAAATCGCTTTTCAACTATATGCACGGTGTTGGTTTTGAATTCCCACTCCAAGATTGGTTTGATTTTGAAACGCCTGCGCCTTCGGTACGGAAAAAGTATATCGCACACAGTCTATCCTCTCCGAATAGCAATAAGAAGCCTTCGGATACTACTTTAGTTTTGTGGCTTGGACAGGCTCCCGTTCTAGATGTTTTTGAGGAGGATGGAATTGCCATTCTAAGTTTCTACGACAAGAAGAAGGAATGGGGGTTTGAAACCAATGTCCCATTGGGTCAGTGGCTGGCTGGGCTTTTCCCACAACTAATCATTGGGTCACAGGCTCCACTAACCTTCAAAGCATTCACAGAGGCATTTGAAAGCAGTCCGTTGCAGGATTTCTCAGCCTTCCTTTCTTCCTTTGAGTGGAAGCAATTACGTGAAAATGGTTTACTATTGGTCTAAAACGACACACCCTCAACATCAAAGATGCTGAGGGTGGTGCTTATGTATCGATTACTAGTTATATCTAACTATTCTTGAAGTTGCGTAGCGCCTCATTCAAGCGGGGAACCACATCGAAGAGGTCTCCTACCACTCCATAATCAGCAGCCTTGAAGAAAGGCGCTTCCGGATCCTTGTTGATAACCACGATGGTCTTAGAACTATTAACTCCAGCCAAGTGTTGGATAGCACCAGAAATACCTACCGCGATATACAGGTTAGGACGAATGGCGATACCGGTTTGACCAACGTGCTCGTGGTGAGGGCGCCAACCCACATCCGCAACGGGTCTTGAACAAGCCGTAGTAGCATTAAGAATTTCAGCCATTTCGTCAATAATACCCCAGTTTTCAGGTCCCTTCATTCCTCTACCAGCAGAAACCACTAATTCTGCCTCTGGTAATGGAACAGTCCCTTCAACGGTGTTTACTTCTTTGACTTTGATGCGGCTAGCAGGTACTTCTACGGACAAGCTTTCTACCGCTGCATCTGCTCCTACTACCTCCGGCTTTAAGGAATTACCCATCAAGGACAATACCTTCTTATCCGAGGAGATTTCGTATTCGGCAATGGCTTTACCAGAGAATACATTCTTCTTGACTTTGAAGCTGCCATCATTCGTTGGTAAGTGGTTAACGCCAGATACGGAACCTGCGTCTAATTTAGCCGCTAAGCGACCTTGCAACGACTTACCAGTCGAGGAGTGACTGACAATCACTACGGTGGCACCCACTTGGTTTGCCACAGCAGCAATTACTGCCGTATAAACTTGGCTATCAAATTGGGCAAGACTATCATCTCCCACATTATATACTTTGCTAGCGCCGTATTGACCTAGCACACCGGCATTATTTACCGGTCCTAAGGAAAGTGCAGCGCACTCTGTACCCAGGATTTCGGCCGTTTTATGACCATAGTACACGGCTTCCATCGCCGCTTTCTTAAATTCACCTTTTTGGCTTTCTGCAAATACTAAAACCATGGTTTATATTTTTTCTGGTCGCAGATGATTGGCTTTTCAGGAAAACCTGCCATCATTACCACCAGGATTTTTCAATTAACGAACTCTTGTAGTAGTGCACTTCTGCCCTACTAGTACCTAAGGCTTGATTCTTTAGATCACCTTAGCCTCTTCGTGCAACAGGCGTACCAATTCATTCATATCTTCAGGATCAACCAGCTTAACTGCTGATTTCGCAGGAGGAAGTTCAAAGCCAACCGTAGTAGACATATCTGCAGCTTCTACCGGAGCCTCCACTTTCAATGGCTTACGTTTAGCCATCATGATCCCTCGCATGTTCGGGATTCTTTGCTCAGCCAAACCTTTGGATGCACTAAGCACGAACGGGGTATCTAATTCAACCACCTCAGTTCCACCTTCAATATCGCGTGAAATAGTAGCTGAATTTCCTTCAACCTCCATCTTACTCGCATAGGAAATAAAAGGTTGATCTAGCAATTCAGCAATCATGGCCCCGACTTCCGATCCATTGTAATCAATAGATTCTTTTCCAAGCAATACCATGTCATAGCCCTCTTTCTGAGCATAGGCGGCAATTTGCTTTGCTACGTAAAGCGCGCTTTTTGGTTCGGCATCAATTCGCACTGCTTCATCAGCACCAATGGCCAACCCTTTGCGAATCACTTGATCATTGGTCGCTGGTCCCACATTAATGATGGTTACCGTTCCCCCGGCAGCTTCTTTCAATTCCAGCGCTCTTACCAAAGCATACCATTCATCATAGGGATTCATAATATACTGTACCCCATTAGTATCCAATTGGGCACCACCATCCGTAAAGGCAATTTTGGTGGTTGTATCTGGTGTTTTACTAACGCAAACAAGTAATTTCATTAATCACTATTTTACAAATTCATAATTTTATTCAAGGATGTCGCCGCAGAGAGATTAGCCATTTTATTCTGAGCGATTGGCGCTAACTTCAACGCTTTCTTATTTAAACTTATAGCCCCATAAAATGTTTTCTTTTCTCGTTCAGCGGCACAAAGATAAATAAAATAATAGCAAGAATGTCGGCCCTCTAGCGAATTTTCGCTAATTTTTACATACTTTTTACAGCCTATTGGTAAGACCTAAATAATCAAGACTTAAGAAATGAACCAAGAGCGATTAGAGCAGCTTCAAAACCTCTTAGAGAGCAGTCCGAATGATTCCTTTTTACTATATGCGATTGCTAAAGAATACGAAGGCTTAGAACGAGTGGCAGAGGCGCTGCAAAAGTACCAAGAGTTAACGGAGTTACATCCCGACTACGTGGGTACCTACTATCATTACGCAAAATTGCTAGAACAGGAGGAAGAAACGGAAAAGGCCCTTTCCATTTATGAAAAAGGCATGTTAATCGCAAAGAAGATTGGCGATCAACATGCCTTGGGTGAATTGTCAAATGCAAAGATGAACCTAGAACTCGAGCTATAAGCCTAGCTTAGTCAGTGAGCAAACTCGCTTTTCTCACCAATTGCACAAATTCTGCTCTATCTCCATCAGGATCTTGCCCCAGGGATTCGCGGGCAATGCTGGCTACCCGCTCATAAGTGATATCACCTTTAAATCGAGATTCGCGGAGCAATAACCCAAAACCTGCCACAGCAGCGGAAAATTGGAAGTTCTGCGAAGCGATTTCGAACTGTTGAGTTTCATTCGCTATAACCTCCTCTAGTAAGATACTCTTTTCCGAATCCAATGGTTTATACCGCAGTTTTAGGGTTAGAAGGTCCTGGCTGCTTAGGGCCTTATCACTTAGACTGGTCTGCTGATACTTTAGCTTTGCTGCCGTGCGCACTTGCCTTTCGCTTCCTTGCGGAATAATTTCGTATAAGGCTGTAACGGTGTGCCCAGCGCCCAACTCTCCAGCATCTTTGGTGTCATCTGCAAAATCTTCGTTGGCAAGTCGCCGATTCTCGTAGCCGATCAAGCGGTAGGCTTTAACCGTGGCAGGATTGAATTCGACCTGCATTTTTACGTCTTTAGCGATGGTGAACATATTGGCACGCATCTCTCTTCCGAAGACCTTTTCAGCCTCTCGAATATCATCGATGTAGAAGTAGTTTCCGTTCCCTGCATTGCTGATTTGTTCCATTCTACCATCCTTGTAATTTCCCATTCCCAATCCACAGATGGTGAGATAGATATCGTCCTTGCGCTTCTCTTCAATCAGTCTAACCAAATCTGCCGAAGAAGAAACGCCCACGTTAAAATCGCCATCAGTGGCAAGAATCACGCGGTTGTTGCCGCCTGGAATGAGATTCTCCTTAGCTACTTCATACGCCAATTGAATGCCTTGTCCTCCAGCGGTAGACCCTCCTGCATCCAACTTATTCAAGGCATTTAGAATTTTACGTTTTTCAGTAGCAGGGGTAGAAGGTAACACTAATCCAGCTGCTCCAGCGTAAGCTACAACGGCTACTCGGTCTTGTTCTCCTAGCTGATCTAGCAGAATGCGCAGGGATTTTTTCAAAAGCGGAAGTTTATTGGCATCACTCATAGACCCTGAGCAATCGATCAGGAACACAAAATTACTGGCCTGCAAATTGTCCAAATCGAGTTTTTTCCCTTGCATCCCGATGTGAACCAGCAGATGTTCTTGGTTCCATGGAGCGGTAGCTACCTCTGTTGTCAAGCTAAAGGGATGCGGTCCCTTTGGTGATGGATAGTCATAACTGAAGTAATTGATCATTTCCTCGATTCTGACAGCATCTATCGGCGGCATTTCATAGTCAAGAAA
>CAJXPD010000137.1 GCA_913057785.1 uncultured Lewinella sp.
CACCGGAACCAACCTCACGGGTAACGAAGCTTATTTTACCCAAACCGGAGGACAAGGCACACAACTCAATCCAGGAGAAATCATTACCGCTACTTCCACCCTATTCATCTATGATGGAGGAGCAGGATGTGAGGACGAAGAACAGGTAACTATCACCATCACGCCGCAACCCGATGTAGCGGACCTGGCTGATCCTACCGTCTGCACCAGCTTCACCCTACCTAATATCACTGGAACCAATTTGACGGGTAATGAAGCTTACTTCACACAGAGCGGGGGGCAAGGAACTAGACTGCTTCCTGGGGAAGTGATCTCGGCAACAACGACTCTGTTTATATATGATGGTACACCAGGCTGTGAAGATGAAGAAGAATTCACAATTGCGATTGCTGGGCAACCTAGTTTGGACCCGATTGACGATGTAAATAGTTGCGGGGGCTTCACTTTGCCGGAGATTACGGGAACTTCACTCAGCGGCAACCAAGCCTATTTCACGGCTACTAATGGCGGTGGAACACGTTTTTCAGCAGGGGAAGTGATTAGCATCACCACTACTCTTTTTGCTTTTGATGGAGCTGCAGGGTGCGAAGATGAAGTAAGTTTCACCATTACGATTATTGAAGGACCTGATATTACACCTTTGGATGAGCAATTTGCTTGTTCCAATTTTGAACTACCGATCATCGGCGGGACTAACTTAACAGGAAACGAAGCCTATTTCACTGGTTCAGGCGGTAGTGGAACACGATTTGAGGCAGGAGATATCATCAGTTCCAGCCAAACCCTGTTCATATACGATGGAACGGCAGGTTGCGAAGACGAAGAAGCCTTTAGCCTGACTGTCAACCCCGCACCACAGATAGATGACATCCCCAATCAGGTGGTCTGCGAATCCTTTATTCTGCCAGAAATCACGGGTGTGAATCTCAGTGGGAACGAAGGCTACTTTGACGGGGTGAATGGCAGTGGGAATGCCTTCCAGGCCGGAGATATCGTTACTAGCGATCAGGTTCTATTTATTTGGGACAATAACAATGGCTGTAATAACCAGCAGGTCTTCGAAATCATAGTGAATGAAGCGCCTGATGTCTTATTGCTCCCAACTCCCGTCAGCTGTGCAGGAGGAAATGACGGAGTGATCACTCCAACAATCATTGCGGGCACCGCTCCTTTTACTTACGATTGGAATTTCGATCAGTTTGATGGAGAAGAAACCTTACTGGATCTTACCGCAGGCCTTTATAGCCTGGTGCTAACAGATGCCAATAACTGTTCCATTACAGCGAGTGTTACCCTAAGTGAGCCGCTAGCTATTGATCTGAGTTGTCAAGAAAACAGTCCGGTAAGCTCCCTCGGAGGAACTGATGGCATTGCCGATATCAACTTGACAGGAGGTGCAGCGCCCTATGCATTGACCTGGGACAATGGGAATACAACAGCTACTGAAACCATTGACCAAGAGGGCTTGTTGCAACTTTCTGATCTAGGTGCAGGGAATTATAGCGTGTTAGTAGTGGATGAAAATGATTGCGAGGCGAATTGTACTTTCACCATCACGGATCCCGCTTGTAGTCTGACGGTCTCTGCGACAGCAATGGATGCGACTTGCCACGATAGCAATGACGGTAGTATCCTTGTAGAATTGACTGGCGGGCAGGGTCCTTTTACCTTCAGTTGGAATGATCAGAGCTTGGATGGAACACAAAGCCCATCTGGATTAGCAGCCGGTGATTATGTGTTAAGTGTAACGGATGCCAACGGATGCGAAGTGATTAGCTCGGCCTCCGTAGCAGCTCCGGCAGCGTTGAGCTTGACAGGACTCACTACCCGCCCCATCTCCGCAACGGGACAAAATGACGGGGGTATTTCTGTAAACTACCAGGGCGGTACCCCTCCTTACCAAATTAGTTGGACAGGCGCACTGTTTGGTTCCTTGGCAGCTCCCAGTAGCGGCGTGTTCTCCTTAGATATCTTCCCAGAGGGAGATTATACGCTTACACTCGTCGATGCTAATGGATGTCAAACCTCCATTGATTTCAATATACCGGGGGTAAATTGTAACCTCAGCATAAGCATCCAAGGAAATGACCTAAATTGCTTTGAAGATCAGTCCGGACAAATTCAGCTTAGCATAGTCGGGGGTATTTCTCCTCTAGATATTGATTGGAATGTTGATAGCCTCGATGGTCTACGTTCACCCCAGGGTCTTGCGGCCGGTGATTATGAAGTGGTGGTGACAGATGCCAACGGATGTTCAGCAACTGAGACCATTAGTTTACAAGAACCTCCACTGCTTGCTATCAACTGCTCACTTTTGCAAGAAGCCTCGGCTCCTGGTGCTGCTAATGGCAGTGTTAGTTATGAAATTGCAGGTGGAACACCGAATTATATCATCGATTGGACCAACGGAAGCATGAGCGGCTCGGATAACCTTTCCATTCCGGGTACCGAAGTAATTGACGGCCTTGCTGCCGGCAATTACGAACTTTTTGTCATTGATGACAATGGCTGTATGGAAACTTGCCAAGTCCTGGTCACAGAGGGTTGTCCTACTTCAGAAAATATCATTGCCCTATCCCTTTGTGCTGGAGATAGCTTAGTAGTTAATGGAAACACCTACAATGCGGCGAATCCCAACGGACAAGAGGTGCTTGCCAATGCCAATGTCCTGGGCTGTGATAGCATCATAACGATTGATTTGCAATTTTTCCCGGAGGCCACAGCTACTATCGACCAACAGCTTTGCCAAGGAGAAAGCCTGACGATCGGGAATGCTGTCTTCGATCTAGATAATCCGAGCGGCCTTGCTGTACTCCCCAATGCTAGTCCAGATGGATGTGACTCTTTGATCAGCGTCAATCTGACCTTCCAGGCCGCGCCTGTATTTGCATTAGAGGGAGCTGGTACGATTTGCCCAGGAGAAGCAGTAACATTGACCTTCAGAGCCAGCAATTTTGCAGAACCTGTCAATATCATTGTATCCAATGGCGCAGGAGAACTCCTTCCCATATCTAATTTGACGGATGGGTCGACTTTTGAGGTAAATCCGATGGTCACCACTACTTACAGTATCATGGATACGGACGCTAGTGGAAGCCTTTGCCCGCCCGTCTTGGACGGAGCCGTAACGATCAACGTAACCGACTTAATTATCGACCTTGAAGCCACCGACTTCAATGGCTTTCAACTGAGTTGCGCTGGGGCTATGGATGGCCAGATAGCTGTTTCTATTCAAGGAGGAACCAGTCCTTACGCCTTCAACTGGAGCAATGGAGCTACCACGGAAGGTCTTCAAAACCTAGGAGAAGGCCTCTATGAATTAACCGTGACGGATGCCACGGGATGTGAGGCCATTTCAGAGATTTTACTGAGCGCTCCCACTGCTATCGAAGCGACCGTTGCTGTTGTCCCTCCCGGCTGTAATGAACAGGCTGGCCTGATTCGCATTGAAAGTATTGCAGGAGGAAGCGGCCCATTCTCTGTCAGTCTGGACGGGAATGCTGGACAAATCATTACAGGCCTACCCTTTGAACTTTCCTCCTTGTCTCCAGGCAGCTACCAGTTGGAAATCACCGATGCTAATGCTTGTTCCTTTAATAGCGAACAAGTGGTTCCAAATGAAGAAAGTTTATTGCTGGACCTCGGTGGAGATATCACCATTGGATTAGGGGAGACCGCTACCATTAGTGCCATCACCAACTTCACGATCGATAAATTCATCTGGGAACCGAATGATTCCATCATTTCCCTTGGTAATAATGAGTTTAGTGTTAGTCCAACCTTTACGACAGTCTATACCTTGACAGCTTTCGACGCAGCTGGCTGCTCCGTCAGCGACCAGATCACAGTCATTGTGGATCGAATGGTAGACCTCTTCCGGCCGACAGCCTTTAGCCCAAACAATGATGGGGTGAATGATGTATTCCAGGTATTTGCTGGATCATCGGTGGTGAACATCAATAGTTTCCTAGTCTTCGATCGTTGGGGCAATACCCTATATGAAGGCTACGACGCAGCCCCTAATGATCCAAGTCTGGGATGGGATGGTACTTATCGGGGTCAGCCCATGAATACGGGGGTGTATGTCTATTTCGTTGAAGTCACCTTTGTGGACGGTAGGAAGGAGGTGTTTAAAGGGGATGTGGCGCTGGTGAGGTGATGCTTAATGTTTAATGTTTAATGTTTAATGTTTAATGGAAATTAAATATTTAGCACTATACACCTCGACATCATCAATTATTCATTCAACATTTTTCGTTATTTGTTCAACACTCTTAAGTACAATCTATTTCTGCACCACTTTGGCTTTGTCATCAAACTTTTTGCGGATCTCGAGTAAAGCGACGTTGATTTCCTCCTGATCATCGTACGGAAGTTGGACGCCCACCTGGGTCAATTTTCCGACTCTACGGGTGTATGCTTCGTAGCCTTCTTCGTAGACTTTCTTAATCAGTTTCTCCACATTATCCGGATTGCCGAAGGCGCCGATGGCGATGAGGGCGTATTCTTGGGCGGGATCGGGGGTGATGCCTTCCGTCTCGTCCGGAGCGGGCGTGGGAGGGCTATTATCAACGACTTCCTCTTCGGCAGCTGCCGGAGGCACCTCCTCATCAAGTGGATCAGTATCGTCATTCTCTACCTCTTTGAGGTCATCGGGTCCACCTTCGATCTCAGAGGGGCTAATGTTAACGCGCTCCTCTGGGACAACGGTGAGGATTTCATCTTTAGGGACCTTATAGGCCACCAATAGCCAAATGCCGATAGAGACGATCACCACTGCCAGAGTGATGAAAGCGGCAAGGTTTCGCTGAAACCACTCGGCGATATTTCCACTCACTACATTGCCCAAGGTGAAGCCTTTCTTTTGCATTTGCTGCTGGGCCGTAGTCATCACCGGGCGATTGTGCCGAATGATGGGATAGAATTGTACGGAAGGTAGGCCAAAGGAGTCAGGATTAAAGTTGCTGTCATCAGGAAGGAACTGGTATTTGCCTTCGTAATTTTGATAGAGGCGTCCTACATTGGGAAATACGACAAATTCCTTTCTTTTGATCGCCGCCTTTACGTCATTGACATAGTCACTGATGATTTTTTCCGCTTCGGCTCTAGGCAAGTCATATTTACTAACGATCAAATCTAGCAATAGACCATCATCCATTACCAGGTTTTCATTGAACTCTAAAGATTTCGATGGAGGATGAACGGCTCCTTGCACCGGCTCGATCACAGCCGACTTATAATGCCCCACAATTGCACCCAGCCCCGGAATTCCCACGGTGTCATTATCATATAGCAATGATGCTATGCAAGATCCTACATCTATATCCATGCTGTTTCGTATAAGTACTTCTCCGCATTAAATAAAAACAGAGAAAGGTATAAGTTAAAAGTATTATATAACTTTTACTTGTAAGTTCAAGAAGCTAAAATACGGTATTTCAAGCAAAAAAGTAGTGTGATTTGCGCATACCTCCTGCTCTAGCTTAAGAATTTACCTACTCTACGAACTTTTCGTAAATAAGGTTTTGTCATCCTGCCAGCAAATATCCTGTTAAATTTGCCTTAAAATGGAATTCCCTTCCCCTCAGGCCTTGAATTACCACTTGAATTCCCCTACCTTTCCCACCACATTTCACGCCATTGTATCACTTACTGCTGTAGAACGGATTTTGGAGTTACTGTATAAGGTAGTTCTGAGACACGTTCTGAAACCGGCTCACTTAAACAGTAACAAAGGCGACCCAGGCATAATCATAGCCTACATACTCTCAGACTATTTCTCAGTTGATCTTCAAGACTATTCTTGCTTAGAAATTATAACCTTACAAAATTGCATTATGATTAAACGATTTACAACTTTCTCTTTTGTGTTATTATTTTTCACCCTTAGTGTTTTTGGTCAGGAGCGGATCATGAATCCGGTGCCAGAGCGTGTGGCTACCAAAGCACTACCCACCATGGAGATCGCTCCTAGAGCCGTAATGGATACCCTAGTGCCTCCTTCCTGGTTATTGGATTGTGGGGATCAGGCCGTGAGCTTTACCATCAATGGAAACTGGGGCTTTATCGGGGGCACCAACGGTTTTGGTGATACGGAAAAGGCGCAGCGATTCACCTTTAGCGATGTTAGTCCGGTAAATGTTACTGAGGCCTGGGTGTTCTTTGCAGCAGCTAGCGTGGTAGGAGATGCCGACCTGCGCGTGAAAGTCTATTCTGCCGATGGTACTGGAGCTCCAGATGTCCTATTAGGTACCAGTGATCCCGTAAAACCCAGTGGTATTGTATTGGATGATCAGCTTGCTCTTCCAACTAGCTTTTCCTTTAGTACACCAGCTTTGGTGGAAGTTACTGACTTCTTTATTAGTGTAGATTTTTCGGACTCCTACAATAATGCCACCGATACGATCGGCATCTTCATGAGTAACCAAGACTGCGGGAGTGGAGACGATTCCTGGGAAAAATTTGGAACGGGTGAATGGTTTCCGATTAGCAATGGGGACGCTTCCTGGGGTCTAGATGCCGACTTCTGGGTTCTGCCTATCCTGGAATTCGAAGATCCAAGTAATACCAATGATTTATTTGCAGCACAGAAGGGTTTGCAAATCTTCCCTGCTCGCCCGAACCCAGCTTTTGAACGAGTGGATTTGCCTTATGAACTGGATAGAGGCACGCGGGTTACCATAGAAGTCTACTCTGCCGATGGCCGCTTGATCGAACGCCTGGACAAAGGACAACTTGGACCTGGTAGCCATGTGGAAAATTACACGGTAAGTAATCTGCCTGCCGGTAACTATGTATATGGTATCATCACGGAAGAGGCTCGGATTATGAGTCGATTTGTGGTGAATAGGTAAGAAGGGGGAGAGTAGAGGAAAGAAGACAGAGAACAAAAGACAGACGGTTGCTTCTGATTTCTATTGGGGGTGTATCGTAAAAATAGAAAAGCAAAAGGTGAAGCTTCTTGTGCGGGCTTTGCCTTTCGCTTTTTTAGCAAGGCTTGCTGGCGCTTAGACATCCGAAGTTTTCTGAGGTCTAACCGGGTTAAACTTCGGATGTCTGGTTTGGCATCAAACAACTTATTTTAGAAGCAGAATCTCCCCTGATACTTTTTCCTTTTGCCCGTCTGCTCTTTCTATTTGTAGTTGAAAAATGTACACGCCAGTAGGTAATAGCTGCCCATTATAAGTACCATCCCATCCCTCTTCTCCGGCAACGACTTCTTCCTCTTCGTAGATAAGTGCTCCCCAACGGTCAAAGATCTGAAGGGTGGACAATTGGCGGATGCTAGCATCTGTAAAGATTTGCAGATAATCATTGACCCCATCATCATTGGGAGAAATAGCATTGGGTATGAATAAGCCCAAGGTGCGATCTACCACGACCCTGAATAGAACTTCCTCCTGGCAAGCCTCCTGATCCGTGGCGGCCACGCGATAAGCAGTCGTATGGCTGGGGAACACCACAGTCGAAACACAGGTGTCGCAGGCCAAGCCTAGTGGCGGACTCCAATTGAGTTGAACGTTTTCATTCTGTAGAATGAGATTGACAGTAATCGTATCTCCCAACTTGATGTTGAGATCATCTGGACCGACCAGGCCAATGGGTGTTGGATCTTCAAGTTCAACTGTACTGGTAGCACGACACCCTTCGGCATCTTCCAAAACTAGGCTGTAGGTTCCAGCTGGTAAGCCCGTAAATTGGGGATTGCCCTGAAAAGGCATTCCATTTAAAGCATACAAATAGGGGCCTACCCCTCCAAATACATTGATGATAGATAGGCTACCGGAGTCTTCGCCAGCACATCGTGGAGTAGTCCTCAATACTTCGAAACTGAGATCATTACTCACGACATCAATGGAATCTATAGCAGAACAAGTCTGCTCATTTTCTACCGTCAATGTATATCGTCCAGGGGTACTGATGATCAAGCTAGCGCCTGAACTACCATCTGACCATAGATAGCTAGTATGTATTCCACCAGATAAGGTGACTTCGGCTTGCGTGCATAGGCTTCCATCCTGCTCCCATTGGATATTTGGGAGCGGAAAATGACTCAAGCGCAATTCTATGATGCTATCACAACCTTGACTGCCAACTAGCGTGTCCCGATAAGTTCCAGGTTGAGTGCGATCCGTTCCGGCAAATGAATAGGTATCGCCTGGACAGATACTCGCCTCCAAGGGAGTAGGTTCATCAAGAACATCGATGGTCAAACAAAAGGTAGAATCACAACCATTACTTCCCAGTTCTATCCAACAAAGGCTGGTATCTCTTGAAAACTCAAATCCATTAAATGGATAAACTTCACCGGGGCATAGTATGACTTGTTCCTGTTGTAGGATGGTGTCCTGAAAAACCAGATTAATGCAATGTATCGAATCACAGCCCGCCACCGTTTGATAGCTGATACAAAAGCTAGTATCTGTGGTATAGCTGATGTTATCAATAATGGCTTCTTCTCCCTCGCATAAGTTCTGCTCAAAAGAGGTGTATACCGTATCTCGATTCAGCAAGGTAATCGTCTCCATTACACCACAACCATTGGCATCTTCCACTGATAATGAATAGGTACCCGCTGCAATACTGTTCCTACTTGCCTGATCACTACCATCTTCCCAGAAAAAAGCATACGGCCCCGTTCCGCCTTGTACAACTGCTTCGATCTGGCCGCTACTCCCACAAATGGTATCATTCTGTGCTACTATTTCTAGACTCAGTAGCGCTGGCTCTGGGAGCAGAATAGTATCTTGCAGGGTACATCCATCAGCAGCTGTTAAGGTCAACGCATATGGGCCAGCCGCTAGATTTTCCAAGCTATCGGCTGTACTGCCATTCTCCCAACTAATATCATAAGGAGCCGGTGCACCACTTGGATTAATCCTAATGGTTCCATCACTTTGTCCGAAACAGGAGGGCAGATCTAAAGCTGGATTTAAATCCAAGCCCCCATCCCCAATGTAAAAACGCATCAGGGCCGGTTCACTGCGATAGACCTTGGCAAAAGCCTGGACAGATATAGCCCGAGGGCCATGGGTTAAGTCCGTCTTGATATTGGCGTAGGAGAACTCCTTCAATAGATTCTCAAAATCCTCGAAGGTAGCTGCCCCATTGTTAATCAGGGCAAATTTCCAGAAAAACAAGCGCGTAGCTACTGTGATTTCCGGAGTGCTCATAGGCTCATAGAGTTGATCCTCTAATCCATCTGGATGCTCTACTAATTCTACTACTATCGAGTCTATTTCTAATGCAGAGAAGACCTTAGTGTCCAAATCTCCGATCCCGGTGAAACTACGGCAGATCGTATCTATTTGATAATCAAAAACCGATAATCCGGCACTATCGTCTTCATCTAAATCCACATACATCTCACAGGGTGGTTTGATGCATTCTTCGGGGGTGGCTACGGCAAACATCTTATTGTCCACTCGACAATATTCATCCAGACTATAATCTTCAAAATCTAAAGTATAAATCGTTGTTCCTGTACTATCCCTGCCAAACACATAGGTGACGATACTATCACAACGGTAGGGAAAGGAGATCATAGCATCTAGAATCTCACCATTATCAGGAAAAGTAGCTACTACTTGACTATTGGCGGCGTTATTCACATCCACTTGTACCAAGGTATTACTTACCGTCGTGATGAAATAGTCGCCATTGCGTTGTGTCATTCCTCCTGCGGCGCGCATTTCGGGGGGGAGAAGGCCGCGGAAGCTAAGGGAATCATCCTCATGATTAATAACATCGAATTCTGCATAGAAGCGTTGGATGGCCCAACCCGCTGTATACAATTCATTGTTGTAGCCACAACCCATCGCAGTGATAAAGGGATCATCGGGTGATGGCAACCTTATACTTTGTCCATAACCTAAGCCAAAGTTTACCCCTTCCATCCTATATAAACTGGGACTGAAAGAAATGTCTCGGCTATCGGTTCCATATGCAAAGGCTCTTCCGTTGGTTCTATAAGTCAAGGCAGTGGTGTGTAGAATAGCACTATGTCCCACATTTTCTGTCGTACAATCTTCAATCCATAGATTGCTGTGTCGGGAGTTTCGTTCTCCCAATTCAAGACGAATAGTATCTACAAATATGGTGTAGGGTTGAGCTATACTCAAGTTTTTGCATAAAAGTATTAGCAGTGCTAGAATTAAGGTAGAGCGCATAAAAGGGAATTACAAAATCAACAATCAAATACTGATCTTAGCATATGTCTTTCAGTCTTCCAAAAATAGTAAACATCAATCTTCAACGCTATCATTTCAGGTAGATTCTTTTCATCTGCCTAACCAATACTAGCTAAGGTTTTCGCCTGTCTTATGCCTCCAATTCAGACAAAGGACGTTTCCACGTGAATCTTGTGAAAAATTCAAGATAGGCTTATGGTCGGGATTTAATCAGCTTCTTTTTGATAGTAAGACCGGATTTCCGGTCTAAAATGTCTAAATAGTAAACTCCTTGTTCAACATTTTTAAGTTGCGGAGCTAAATTAAGTCTGGAGTTTCCTATAGGTAAAACATAGGTTATTGCTCCCATATTTCTACCTCTAATATCATAGAGATTCATATCTACTTCAGTCTCAATGGTCGAATTGAATTCAATCGTCAATTCAACTGTAAATGGGTTCGGAAAGAGCTTTACATCTATTTTATTTTCATATGGTGGTAAAGATGCACTAACAAAAGATTCCTCAGGTCCCTGGACAAACAAACTTAAATCTTCAGGACAGTCTCCTGCCAGGCCACATGCAACTTCGGTTATTTCTACTAGTTTTTGATTAGTAATGGTACAATAAGTATAGTGGATACATCTACCAGAACCATCATTCATGGGCTCTTCGCATTCGGCCGTCGCTATCAGTTCCTCTATAATTTCTCCAGTCTGTACACAAATAACTTTCTCCGTACATGTGTTAGCATCAAATTCTCGTCTGACTGGAGTAATAAAGTAGGATGAAGGAGTACCGGGACAGATTACTTCAAATGTACAAGGAGTACCGGGAACAGGTTCCATTATTAGGCCTTCAGAAATTAGGTCACAAGCATCTCCTATACCGTCTGAGTCACAATCCCATTGCAAAGGATTATATACATCAAAACAATTATCACCCTCGGAAGTTAATATTCCATCTTGATCTGGGTCGTCCCCCCCTGTAATTGACTGCCCTGGGTATACAGGAGGACATGGAACCGTTGCATAAATATTCTCTGCTCCTGCATACAAACCAGTACTAGGTATTGATACAACTCCCGCTGGAAATAAACAGCCACATTCTGCTCCGTTTTGTACAAAGGATGCAATCTGATTTTTAAATACTGTGATCGTCTGGCCAGGACTTCCGGGAAAATACAAATTTCCCCCCTTTTGACATGGATTCAACGTCGGATCACCATCGAGATTTGGTGTGAATGAAAAGTATGATTCTGAACATTCATCTACATTTGCTCCTGGTGGTTCTAATATTGCTATTTGATATCCACTGTGAAAAGCATCATTTACTACTCCACAGGTGTAACAAGACTGAAGCCCAGCTAAAACATTTAGTTGATAACCAACCGTCCCAAAAGCCGGATTGAGGTCATATAGTCTTGGATATAGCGGCGAGACGCCCACAAAGAGTTCCCCAAAAGATGCATTTGCAAACCCTTGGCAGCCATAATTATCTGTAATAGTGACAGCGTAATTGTCGGCTTGACTAATTGTAATTTCATCTGTGCCGCTGAGGACTCCCGTTACATTAAAGTAAGTATCCGATCCTCCAGGCGAAAGCTCTACTAATCCAGTTTCGCCGGTATCCCATTCTAAGTAAGCATATGAAGGTTCTGGTGAATATGATTCATCTGTAACAATCCCTTCTACGCTTAGAAGTCCATCGTTTGGGGTACATTGACCTTCTAAGCCTAGATCGACCTGCCGATCAACGCAGAAGTTCAACACCAAAAAACATTTACTAGTAGTTCTCCCACAAAGATCTGTAACCAACAGACAGTATTCACCTTGCTCCGTCAAGCCACTGATATCCTGACTTCCACTATAGAATCCTTGAGGTCCAGTCCAATGATAAGAAAAAGGAGAGGTACCTTGATGCACTGAAACATTTACCGCACCTCCTCCTGGAGAAGAAATGGGAGAAACGCCATTTGGGGGTAAAGCTGAGATCGAAGGTCCTTGGGGATTACAGGCAAACACATCAAAAGCTCTGGTTCGCTCACAACCGTTGGCATCCATAACCGTCAATACATATATACCTGCCGCCAAAAACTGAATATCTTCCGTCGAAGCTCCATTACTCCAACTGTAATTGTAGGGGGGAAGACCTCCTACTACAGTGACATCTATAGCCCCAACTTCACTGCTCAAATTAGTCCCAGTGATATCTTCAATATTGATTTCTAAATCATTGGATAGATTCGGCACGTCGAAACAAGCTATTTCTTGACAGAGATTAGCATCCGTAACTGTCACACAATACTCACCAGCGCTCAGATTACCTATGGATGATGTAGTAGCTCCCCCCGGCCACTCGTAAAACAATGGTTCCGAGTAATTCCCAGATGCAGTCAAGGAAATACTTCCGATTGCGTTTCCTGCACACACGGGTTCAATGGTCGCATCGAGGTTAATATTGATCGCTGGAACGGTATAAGTATACTCCTTTTCACACCCTAATCCACTGATGGTGACAGAATAAGTCCCAGCATCTACATCAAGTAAGTCCTGAGTGATGGCCCCATTATTCCAGGCATAGGAAAAACTACTACTGGCAGACTCATTCATATTGATATTTATCGCTCCAGAAGCTTGCCCGCCGCAAGCAGCACCAATCTGAACTCCCAAATAATTGTTGCCAATTAAATCTGCACTGTTTTCTACGTTTATTAATTGTGGATATATGGCTTGCCCTCCACAAGCATCGGTAACGCTGACTTGATAATCACCAGCCAACAGATCAGTAATATTGGAAGCACCTGAATACGACTGCATTGAAGTTATTTCTCCAGTGCTGAGATTTTCCCATTCAAAGTTGTAGGGGGCTAATCCTTCCGAAACCTGAATTGAAATGGATCCATTGTTCGTACCACAGGCTTTAGTCACAGTAGGTGCGCCCCAGATAACATTTTTGTAAGCTGGTAATGCAAAACAAGTGGAGGTAGAATTGCCACATGCATCAGAAACTGTTATACCATAACATTGACCGTAAGCAAGTCCGTCGTTGCAGGTATCTGTACTTCCGTTATCCCAAACATAGGTATACCCTCCGCCGCCGCCAGTCACTTGAACACATAAACGGCCATCATCTACGCCAGGACAAGCCGGCCTAGCACTAGCCAAATTAATGGAAAGAGGATCATTTTGTGAACCTAAGTTCAAAAAGACCCTGACCACATTTCCACATCGGAACTCAATGATATCTACTGGATGAGATCCAGCAGGAATGTTTTCAAGGCACCGAGTAGATTCAGTGCTGTTTACCCAATTTACCTTATATGGCCATTCGGGAATTTCAGGCAGACAGATGCTACCATTGGAACCTCCAGGACAGGGTGGAATCATTTGTACCCCATCCAATATCATCTGACGAATTTCTTCTTCTTCGGGACAAATTACTGTGCATGCCCCTGCAATACATCCTCCACTATCATGCACTTCTACACAATATCGCCCTGGAAGGTCAGCAATATGTGTTGGAGAATATGGTCCTGGATCTATATCTATGATTTGCCCTTTAGGGTCTGTGAATACAAACTTAGTATATGGATTTGTTCCACCATCGACCGTCGCCCAATAGCGAGTACCGTCAAAACTGGGCGACTGCGTTAAACTTACATCCATGCAACCTTTGTACAAACGGTGTACATCATCAAAAGTATTCCAGTTTTCATTTGGTTCAGGAGTCCAAGAGCAATTGGTTTCAAGGACTGGAATCATAGCACAGTTAGTCAAATCGACACTAGCGCTCCTTAGATCCAATAGTGAATTAGCTGGGTTCTCAAAATCAAATCCAGTAAAAGTGAGTTGAATATCCATTTCACCGCCTTGGATTAAGCTCCTCAATTGCGTAGAATATAAAACCATGGTTCCGACCGGACCAGAGGATTCCGATCTAACAACACTTCCTGGCAAATCAGCAAAACCAACACTGAACAATTGTAAATCCTTATTCGCCCGAGCCACCACCTTCAACTCCCTCAAACCATCCTGCATTTCCTGCCATAACTCATCCGAAATGTCCAACATCCCACCGGTATAAAATACACAGCCCCATGCGCTAGGTAACCACTCCGCATCATAGATCAAGACTTGACCAACTGAATTACTGGTCGATACTGCATACACTTTAACGGATTCGATATAGGGATATTGAACATGCGGTTCATTAGATAAAGTCGAATAGGTAGCGGTAGATGTACAACCAAGTGCATCTGTCACCGTTACCATGTAATCTCCAATTACTAGGTTTTGTAATTCGGAACTATTGCTCCCATTATCCCATTGATAGGTATATGGCTCTTGCCCTCCACCTACATCTAATGAAATAAGTCCATCTGCAGTTCCCTCACAACTTGTGGGGGTGACGGTGGGGGTTAAGACTAAACCAGAGAGTTCCATTACCTCTACGGATTGGATGGTTTGGCAGTTATTGGCGTCGGTAGCTGTAACGGTATAGATTCCAGCAGCTAGGTCAATTCTGCTGTCTCCTGTCCCCCCATCACTCCAAGCAAAGGTATAAGGCTCTAGGCCATCAGAAGCGAGTACGGCAATGCTTCCGGTGCTAGTCCCTGCACAGCTACTGGAGGGGTTGAGGGTCAAGAAGAAGGGCGTATTTTCCTCGAGGATGGTATAGGATTCCTGGAGAGAACAGCCATTAGGATCTGTGTAGGTGACGGTATAATCTCCAGAGGCCAGGTTATTTCTGATCAATCCCGTCAGACCATCACTCCATTGGAAGGCATTTGGATCCGGATCATCTCGTCCATCGATACTTAAGATGATGCTACCATTATCTTGCGCACAACTGGATGCGGTAATGGTTGGCATCAAAGTGGGTAGAAATATATTACTTAGGCTATAGCTAGAAGTGTGTGTACATCCCAAGGCATCCGTAACGGTTAAGCCATACCAACCCGCTGAAATATCAATTAGGTTTGCCTCAGTAGTACTTAGAAATGGGCCCCACTCATAGGTATAGGGGGCCTGGCCTCCTGTTACCGTAGTTATAATCGCTCCTTCTCCTCGATTATCGCAATCGTCAGTCACGGTAGCTTCCACGGACAAGTCAGAGGCTGAGGAGCTCACGGTATAGCTCTCACTTAGGGTACAGCCATTGGCATCAGTAAGCGTCACTTGATAAACTCCGGCAGATAGGTCAGTTAAAGTAGCTCCAGTAGCCCCATCTGCCCAGTCGAAGGTATAGGGGGAAGTCCCTCCAGAAGAGGTTAATATGATGCTCCCATTTCCGGTTGCATTGCAGGTCGTTACATCGGTAACAGTAGCGTGGATCGAGAGATCATTAATGGATAGAATCTCGTAGGTGTCGACAAATTGACAACCGCGATCATCCGTGGCCGTTACGGAATACTCTCCTGGTGTGAGGCCGGTCCGATCCTCAGTTTGAATTCCATCTGACCATTCCCAGGAAACAATACTGATGCCTTGCCCTGGAACGAGGCTCAATTCAATCGTACCTTGAGGTAAATCACAAGGTGTTGTCGTAGCTTCAGCGAGTATTTGTGGTTCTCCAAAGATGCTGAAATTGGCTATTTCGGTACAGCCGACTGCATCGGTGACTGACACTTCATAAGCTCCAGCCTGGGCAGTTAGAATATCACTATTTGCTCCATTGCTCCATAGGTAAGTATAAGGCGGAACACCACCCGTTACTTGTAGGCTAACTACTCCTTGGCCCGCTTCCTCACAGGCATCCAATCCGATAATTTCTAAAGGCATGGCAGGGTCTACAATAACCTCTTCACTCAACGTACACTCATTGTTATCTGTGACCGTAATACTGTACGTTCCGGCAGAGATATTACTTAGATTTTGAGTCGTGGCCCCTGTATTCCAAGCATAGGTGAAGGGTGCTACGCCTCCTAAGACTTCCATAGAAACGGTGCCACTATTGGGATCATTGCAATTGGGGGATTGCGGGGTGAGGAAGATTTGGCCGATGCCTGGGCAAGCTTGTAGCTCTACTTCCAGGATGGTTTCGCAGGCGTAGGCGTTGGTGACGGTAATCGAGTAGGTTCCAGGGGAATATAGGTCATCTGGATATTGTTCAAAGGCAAAATAGTTGTTTGGCCCTTCCCATTCATAGGTGAAAGGTCCAGCAGTTCCCTGCACTACCAAATCAATATAACCTGAATTGCTTTCCCCACAAGTACATCTATTGTTTTCTTCAATTATCTCAATTTGTGAATAGAGACTTGTGCTTACCAATAGTAATGCTGCCAGTGTACAAAGCTTCGCCACTGGAACAAACGAGAGATTTGTTCGCGTCATATCACAATGAATTTATTAGTCTTTACAGAGTTGGGCTTATACCCAAATAGAAATCACAGATACCCTCTTATAAAATCAAAAACTTTTCCTGATAACCGATTTATAGGACGTTAAAAGGCTATTATTTGGCCTAATTGCTTTTCTATTCAACATTAGACTGGCATTTTAGCGCTAAAATATTTCCAAGGTCTGGCTTTAATGTTCTTCTGGAACACCTGGGAAAATATGCAAGTTCTTTTCTAGATCAAGCTGAAGTAAATCCTCTCCTTTAAGCATGGGCGAATTTGTTCCGATCCCTTCATCCATAAAAACATATATCCAATCCACCTTTTTATTCAATCTATTCACTATCACAATACAGTCTAAATCGATATTTTTGCGATCCTCCCTTTCGGCACGGCCAGTGAGAAAAAAGTAACTATTGTTAAAATAACTATTCTGTAAGGATCTAAATGAACGGACTCCATTTTTATTCAATTGATTTGATAAATCAAATACGTGACACTTATTAGTCGCCACTTCAATTTCAATATAATTAGTATGAAAAACCCCAATTAACTTTTGCCCATTACGATCTAATCGGAAAGTAGATGAGTTCAATTCGGCTTTATGATACTTGTGATCAAGTCCTAAATCTTGAGAAGCAATTGATAGTTGATGGACATCAGCTTGGTCAATATCGATGACTAAAATCTTTTGATTTGAACAGGCCATAAATAATTGGTCAGAAAAGCACCCAATTAGTTTGTTAACCGAAGTATTGCCAAAAGAAAGCATTTTCAAGTCCCATAACTCCTCAAAACTATCAGTTATCCGCAGGCAAAGTACCTTATCCCCGAAATTAAGGAACAGGTAATTACCATAGCTTAAGGTCGACTTGATAATTGGCCAATGCCCGAAATCCCTTAACACCTCCCCATTGTCAATATTGATCAATTCATATCGAAGGGTAAAATCTTGAACATTAAGCTCGGAAGAGAAAAGTGCATAACCATTAACAATACTATCTAGTAAAATGGTTTTTTCAATGGTTCTTCCTTCTGCTCCTATCACTGTTCTTTCTCCTTTAACATAAATCAAAGTGTTATCCATCAATGTATAATGCGCTGAATCCACATCAACATCCACAAAATTATCATCTATGGAAAGACGACCATTTTGATCCACCAGTAGAAGCTTATCTTCAATAACCTTGAAGGATTTAGTATTACGTATTATTTTACCTTTCTTAAACATTTCCCTACTCTACTTTTATAAATTTAAATAGTTGATCATCCATTGTATCAATCCATCCATTCAAAATTGTCTTCGCTTGCGTTTCAGTAAATCCTCCGAATGTATTTTGCCGCAACTCAATGTTATTCCACATGGCATCAAAAAGCTCGTTCCTTCTACTAGAAAACACTCGTTTCCATTGTTTTTTCATATTGGTCAAAGCATTGGCATCAGTCCAACCCTTGTGCTTTAACTTAGCTATACCTGCTTTCCATTCCAAATCATTAAGGTTGATAATATTTGTCAAATACCCTTCAATCATCTGCGATATATCACTTGGATTAGAAGACAGTGACTTACTAACATAATCCTTATTTTTATATTCTGTATACTTACCATCAACTCTCAATAAATCATATCTCTTGGTACTGCCATTTGGAAACTGCTTTCCTAGGCCTTCAACCATTGATTCTACAATTTCTCTTTTTGCCAAGTCTCTTAAAGTTTGATGCAATTCATCAAGTTGTCCATCACCTGGATTCGTTGTACCACGCATCCAGTTAAAAAAAACTTCTCCTTTAGCTCCTGGCGTTATTTCAAAATTTGTAATAAAATGGTCGACATCCTTAAGGTATTCTCCCATATCTGTTCTACCTACTCTGCCTGAGTTACATATACTACAAGGTCCCTGTTTGGCTGTCATTATTATTGCTTTCAGATCCTGCTCCCAATTAACTCCAACTTTGCTTCGAAATAAGGATCCATCAGCCATCATTTCTGTTACTGCTTTGAGTGTAGGTAAATCATTTGCGAACTTAGTAAATCCTCCAGTGTTTCCTATCGCTTCTCTGATGTTATCCCAGGCCTTAACACTTGCCTCTGCTTTCTTAAAAGCATCTAAGAGATCATCCTTACCTCTAATATCGTCTAAAAAACTTTTTGCTTTATCCGAAACACTACCAGAAGCGTCCACAAAATTATCTAAAAAGTCAATGAAAAAAGCATCATCAGCCCCGTCCAACTTCTTAAAAATATCTTGATAGTCATTGAGGCTCACAGCAGGATCCTTTCTTAGCTTATCGTAAACCTTAACCAGCCTCGGATGATCCACAAACTTCTTTAGTGATTTTTCACTGCCGATGAACTCCAATATTTTCTTTATCTCATCAGAATAGTCCCCATCTAAATGATTCTTTAATTGCTGATATACTTCGGGTAGATTATCAAAATCGAGATCATCAGGCTCTGGAAATTCATCTGCCGATTCTGCTAAGCCATCAGCAGCACCGTCGGGAGACTTCCTTTGCTTCAAAAATTCAATCAACTTTTGAAAGCCTGTTAACAGCGTCACAACACCTACCACATCTGCTCCAGCTGTATGATACATTACATCTTGTCCCAGTGCACCGGTATAGGCTTGCTTTTTCTGATCATATATTGCTCGAAGGATTTTTCCTGGTTTCTTTAGTGCCTGAATAATTCCATTTCGAGTTTTCTCATCCTTGACAAAACTTAGCCCGAACTTGCAGGCCTCGACAATTCCCACTACCGGGTTTTCCTGTAACAATCCGTCACATACTCCACTCAATGCCGGGGGAAATTGGAATAAGGATGTAGAGGTATATTTCCAAGTTCCTTCTTCTATTTTAAAGGTTTTCACCAACCCGCCTCCAATACGGCTTACTTCGGATAGTAGGTTAAGGAAAGAAGGATTTGTGTTATTTTCCCGTAAGCCAAAAAACCATGGCCCGTTCGTACTTGTGCTTGGTTCACCCGCTGAAAGGTCGTCTTGATCATTAGTTGGATCCGTATCGAATAACTCCTCTTTCTTGATCGCTATAGCATCTGCAATGGCTGTGGTAAATACTTCTTTTAGGCGAAGGGCTTCTGAAGAGGATATAGTTTCTTCATCATTTTCTATAATGAAGAAATCATTTACAAACTTCACACAAAGCCCAGCAGTGCCATCCTCCATGAAGTGAATCCAGAATACCATATCGGTATTATCCCCCCCCCCGCCAAAGGACTCAAAGCGTTCATTAGGTGTCGGTTGCCCTGCACTTTGTTCATCATTTGGCTGACCGTCCGCGGTTACAATAAATTTCAGGAAGACATTCCCGGCAGCTGTCTGGGCAATATTTTCCTGCAAATCTTGAAGGAATTCCCCTTGAGCACCCGCGTAATTGTAAACTCCAGCTTGTTCATCGAAAGAAGAGGAGCCTTGATTGTAAGCCTGTAGCTTGCCGGGGGGTAAGACAAAGCACGTTGGTTCCTCCAATTCTTCTATACTTCCTGGAGGATCAGGTTCTGTACCATTATCTGGATTATATTGGTTGTTCTTGCCGACAACTCTGGCTTCTAATGCAGCTATTACAGCTGGGTCTGTAACTGTAAATTCCTGATAACTTCCGGTAAAACAATCCCAAAAAAATGTTCGTAATTGGCCCTCTACTTCGACAGCATAGATATAAGTTGTGCTACCGTCAGATTCTTCCTTTTTAATAAATATGCCTTCATAGCCAAATTGATTAAACTGTCCGCTACTCACATCCGCCACATTAATACTGGGTAGGTCTATATCATGTTGGACTCCCGAGCTAATTTTTTCTCCTAGCACCTGACAACCTGGATCACTAAAGAAATCAAGCACCATATCTCCGCTCCCAGTAGAGGTGCTAGTAGGGTAATTTGAGCCCACATAAGGATATTTTTCAACCTCGATAGCAGTTAGTATGCCATCGGTCACCGTAGGGATACCATAGGTAATCGTTAAAGGATCTCCTTCTTCTGGCGCACTGATAGGGGGGAAATTGCTGTATGCTGTCCAATCCGTTGTAGGTTGTCCAGATAAGGTCGTTCTATAGTAGCCTGCAAAAGCAGGTTTTTGATCAGGAGTAGTTGGCCTAATTGTTCGACCGTAATAGTAAAGTATTTCTCCTGAAGACTGGAATACACTAAAGTCAGAAAAACCCGTTAAGGCTCCCTCTGGAACAATACCTGGCCAATCCCCAGTCAATTCATATCGTAAACTAGCCCCCTCTGGTAACAATAAAAGGCCGCAAGCAGGAGAAAGGCAATATACATCAGAACCTGCAGCTGCTACCGTATTTTCACAAATCAGATGAGAATAGGATTGATTGTCATTACTGGGCCTTTGGATAATATGGTTGTCTAAAGTACGATCCATGACCGTAGCTACCATCGCTTCGGGAAAGTCGCCCGAGTAGGTATCCGTCTGCAATATCGACACTCCTTCATCCACGAAATCATATATTGGCCCTGGGATTGGATGGTGAACCTCGGTGCTAGGTACATTCGTAAGTATGTAGAACTGATCCTCTTCTCCCTCTGGTGCATCATATAAGTGAATCCAATACTTTAGCCCTTCCTGGGAGAACTTTGTTTCTACCTTACTCAGATAGTCGTCACAGACGCAAATCTGGTCATTTGAAGTGATATAGGCACGACTATTTTGATAGCCAAATTCATCTTGGAATGCATCTAAGTTAGCCTGCACCGCTCCCTCCAGATTGGTGAGTGGTTCGTATCCTAGCTGCCCTCGCTTGACATCAATCTGCAACTGAGCTACATCTTGAACACAGGCATCTGAGTTACCAACACACGGATCTGCTTCGTCACATAGCGTATTGGTTAAAGACTTTTCAAGGGGGGCATTTCGTAAGGTGATAGGACCATTAATTCTTATATCAAAGGAATAGAAGCCTTTGTCTTCAAAGAAGGTTTTGATGACAGAAGGGTCTGCCATTGCATCTTTTACTTCTACCACATCTGAAGCTTTACAACCATCGCTTGCGGTTACAGTAACACCATAGGTACCTACTGAACTGACAATAAGTTCATCGCTTGTACCTATCACTTGTGTCGGATCTTGGCTGTGATTCGACCATTCAATGGTACTATATTCTTCTTCTACAGCTAGGGTTACCGTACGGTTTGATCCTTCGCAAACCACCGGGTTTTCCGGCTGAATATGTACTTCGATCTCTTGAGATTGAATCTCGACCAGATCCGAAGTTGCACAGCCTGTCTCGGTATTGGTTAAGGTCAAGCTATATTCTCCCGGTTCCGTCACCTCGATCTGTGTACCAGTTGCTCCTGTAGACCACTCAAAAACAAAGGAGGCAGGATTAGGAGTTATAGGATTAGCCGTTAGGGTTACTGGATTTTCCGTACAAACTTCATTCGTACTAGTCACAATACTTACCGTTTCTAAAGACGATATTACATTTACCTCAGCGGTTTGTTGGCAACCTGTGTTATCATTAGACAAGGTCACGGTATATGTCCCCGGAGTTGACACTGTAATTTCAGGAGTGACTGCTCCATTAGACCAAGAAATATCAAATTGGCTAACATCATCCCAGGTGATTGCTTCTAAGTCGATGGATTCTCCTTGACATAAAGTAGCTTCTGCTGGATAGATAGTGACCCCAGGTAAGCTCTGAACGGTAACTGTAGTTTCCTCTTCTGCAATCAAATTCCCATTCCCATCCGTCACATACAAAGTATAAGTAGTCGTCTCCTCCGGTTGAATCGTAGGATTTGGCTGGGTCGGACCAAAATCCTCTACAAAACCAACCTCCGGCTCCCATTTAAAGCAATAGGGAGACGGATTCTCTGGATCATCGGGGCAACCGATGGTGATCGTCTCTCCGGCACAGATGATCTGATCTGGACCTGCATACGGACAATCTGGATCAGTAGCAGGCGGATTGACGGTGAGGATAAGGTTAACTGCAGAACCCAAGTCTGCTGACACGGGATTTTGTAGAATAAAGGTATAGTCGGTAGACTCCGTGACTTCAGCGGCTACAAGACTACTCAAGTTGAAGCACTGATTCCCTGTCTCACCGATTGGAAATTGGACAGTAGTAGTCGTGAAACTAGTGAAGTGGGGTGTATTATTGCCAGCAATAGCCACCTCCACAGCTGCTAATTCACTCGGAGCTTCTGAGGTACTCAAACAGACTTGTAGGTCTTCCCCAGCGATGATAGATGAAGTGGTGGTAACGAAACCTATAGAGGGAAGTGCTTGAACACTTTGATCATTCACATTTACGGTCAGTTGATCCGCACTACCAATTTCGCTCCCAACGGGAGTTTGCAAGACAAAAGAGTAGCTCAAATCTCCGCTGAGTTCTTGATCCAATGGATCTGTATTCAGTATAAAACATTGATTATTGGTACTTCCTGTTGGAAAATTCAGCGTTATGGAAGTATAATCATCAAAATGAGGGCTAGCATTTCCCAAAAGAGCCACTTCCATACTCACGGCTTGTTCTGGCGCAGTGGAGATGGACAAGCATACCTCTACCCCAGAGCCTTCATCCAAATTTAAGGTTTGATTGACGAAGTTGATGGCCGGAGGCGGAGCTGGACTTTGGTCCAATACCTCTACACTTACGGTCGTATTAGAGGGGAGCTCTCCATTGAGCATGTTTTGGATCTGAAAGCTATAGGAGGTATTGGGACTTTGTACCTCATCGAGCGCATCTGTGGCTATGGTAAGACATTGTGTGGATGATGAGCCAGCTGGGAAAAGGACGTTTTGGGTAGCATAATCATCGAAATGAGGGGAAGCATTGCCCGTCAATACCAAATCAAAGCTAAGATCGGAAGTTGGTGCCTCTGCTACATCAAAGCATACCTGTGTTGATGCTCCTTCATTGACCGTTAGACTACTAGAGCTAACAGAAACCGGAGGGATCACGGCAATAAGCCGCCGTTCCAGACGAAAATTGTCCGCGTATAATCTTCGGGTAGTTCCACCTGATGATCTCCTATTTTCCAATTTGAGATAATAGGTTCCATTATAGCCAGTAAAAGCCCCGCTGCTATAATCATTTCCAGGGGCACTAGCAGCTGTGGAAGAAATACGCTCATTGTCTAAAAAGACAACCAGATCCTCGTCCAGATCTACATTTAAAGATAGGTCAATCCACGTGTAAGTCAGTACTGATTTGAGGTTCCAAGAAAACCTATATTCGTAGCTATCGGATAGTTCGACCTCGAAAGCTACATATCGACCAGCATTGAGATTCGTTCTAATGCTGGCATCCGAGGTGCCACCAGTGGCACCATATCGAGAATAGGATGAAAAGCCATTATTAACAAAATCTTCCAATCCACTGATCCCATTCTCAAAATCTTCGAATCGAACTTCTTCCCAATTTTGCGCATTTGCACCCAATAATAGCGTACAAAAAAATAAGAGCAACGTTAGTTTTTGCATAGTTAAATAGGATTTCACTATGAGTATTTTCTAAAATACATGTAATACATCTCCAGTCTTGCTCACTGAAAACAAGATCATTGGATTAATAAATACTGGTTACTTAGTCTAGCTTTCAGCTAGCGCGTTTTACAGTGATAACAGGTAAAAGGCGCCGCCGCCGCAGCGGCATTCCCAAATACTTCACAATTATCTCTTTGTTCTAGCAAAGGCTAGGGACATCTATTTCCAAATAACAGCAAACCCAAGACCTTGTAAAAACATTGTTACAAGATCCTGTAATTGCACTCCCTTATCTAGAGCGTATCTCATTCAACTCACCGGTACCTACCTTTTGTCAAACAAAGTCTTTCTTAGACTATTGTTTACCTACAGATCAACCCAACCACTTACTTTAGTTAGTTCTTTTGTGAATCATAGGGGTACAACACTTACTTGTAGCAAGTAAAGTCCAGGAAGGGGGTAAGAACAAGGCAATTAGCGTCCAAAGCGACCCAGTATCAGTCTACTCTAGATTACTCACCTGTATACCTGCCTCCTAAATCAATAGTAATTGATTCAAACCAGAGTTATATGCTAAAAGGATTCGACATTAGCGATCTACAATACCCCTAACTAATAAAGGTGTAGCAATGTCAATGACGATCTTTCTAGCTAAGCTCTATTGAACTCAACATATTGATTACTAATCCAGTATAATAGACAGATAAAAAAGCGATAATTAAAGACTGCTTGTCTTTCTGAACGACACTAATTGCTGTAGCTTAAAAATTAATTGTGAAGATGTGTACGCGTTTTCATTAACAAATGTACAGTGATATTTATTTAAATACAAACAAAATGCCTAGTTTTTTACTTTTGAAGATGAGGATAGAAGATAGATATTTGAGAATGTAGTATTTATGAAGGTAAGATACCAGATTTAGGGTAGGAATTAACCTTTCGCTTTTTTATCAGGGTTTGCTGGCGCTTAGACATCCGAAGTTTAGCCTAGTCAAGTCTCAGAGAACTTCGGATGTCTGAGCGCTGGGGCAAACAAATCAGCGGAAGCTCCCTGCCCCGCCCATCTGAAGAGGATCGTTCTTCCTCCCTACTGCCTTGTACGACGGGCACTATACTGGACAGAAAGCTTCACGCTGCCAATTATACTGACGCCAATGAGTTTTGAGGACTCAAACCCTCATTGTGTACAGTATAAACTGACGAAAGAAGTTGCGGAATCTTACCGTGAGTGATATCAGTCAGGCAATTAATGATCCCTGATGTCTTACTTTGCGCCAATGAACTTAAAACTTGATCATTTCACAACTTTCCGACGATCTACCGGAGCACTTCGGGCGATGAATAGCAACATCGCTATGATCACTAATGAAACGGCTAGCTTTTGTATCAGCAAGGGCTCTAAGCCGCTAGTTTGCTGTAATCCGCTATTGACGAATGCGAGTAGGTTCATCATATTGTGTTTTGTTTTTGGTTCTCCGACAATTCTTGTGTCTTGGAGTCCAGCTTTTAGCTAGAGATCTTGCTTCCTATGGGCGCGATTCGTCTAACTAAAACGTCTCCTGTCTAGCTAGATAGATGGACCTGTCCGGAAGCCAGGCAGGCCTATCTGTCCAGTCGTATAGGTCCACAAAAATTGGCAGAGAATCATATTTTTCAGTGGTACCATCAATCATTCGATCTTAGAACCACATGCTAATGACATAATAATAAAAGGGTATCCCGATGATAATATTGATCGGGAAAGTGATCCCTAGGGCCATCGGCAAATACAAGCCGGGGTTGGCCTCAGGAACAGCGGTTTTGAAGGCGGCCGGGACTGCGATGTACGAGGCTCCGGCTCCCAAGATGGCGAACAGTAATAGGTTACCGGTAGACTGCGTCAGCAAGGAAGCCAAAGACATGGCTAATAAGCCGTTGACAAAGGGTAACACACAAGCAAAGGAGAATAGGAATAATCCATTGCCCTGCATACCGCCCAACTGGCGACCCGCTCGAATTCCCATGTCCAACAAGAAGACAGCTAAAAAGCCCTTAAATATATCCGTGGTGAAGGGCCGAATCCCCTCCGCTTGTTGGTCACTGGCCAAATAGCCGATGACCAAACTACCGAGGATCAAGAACACACTCGCATTGTTGATGGAGTGATTGAAGAGGGTTCGATAGGAGTTGGAGGAATGACTTTCCCCTCGCCCTTCTTTGCTGAATAGTTGGATCAGTAGGATAGCCATGATAATTGCTGGAGCTTCCATTAAAGCCATGACGGCAATCATATAGCCATCGAAAGTAACGCCTTCAAAATCTAGGAAGGAAATAGCTGTGACGAAGGTCACTGCACTCACCGAGCCGTATGAAGCGGCTATGGCCCCCGCATTTTTAATGTTCACTTTCTTTTTAAGGATAAAAAAAGCGACGACGGGGATCATGCAAGCCAAGAAAACGCCGAGAAATAAAGACCCAAATATCTCCTGATCCATGTGGCTATGCGATAGTTCATTACCTCCTTTAAAACCGATTGACAATAACAGGTAAATGGAAATGAACTTGGAAGAGTTATCTGGGATTTTCAGATCGTTTCTAAACTGTACAGCCAATATTCCTAGGATGAAAAATAACAGTGCTGGATTCGTTAAATTCTCCAATAAACTCACCATAAGTACAAGACTTTCTTCTACACTATTTTGTATGAATCTAAAAGCGTTTTTTGCGGCTGCCCTGCGTTCGGTCCAGGCCTGCCTTGGCCAGACACAAAAACCATCTTTTTTATCCTAGAAAACCATTTCAGAATAAAGTCTACTAGTAGATTTCAATCTGCATTTTTTGCGTGTACTTCATCTGTAGACCTAGTTCTTCTGCTTTTAGCATCATGCTATGTAGCTTAAGGCTAGGCACACCGTTTAGCATCATGTCGCCAGTATCAGAAACCCTCACTTGGCTTTCGTCAATCCCGTTTTCTTTCAACAAGGAAAGCATAATGCCGTTTAATTCCTGAGTGGAGTACTCTTGGGTGCGTTGACCCGTTTCGTTGCATACGACGCACTTTGATAGTTCGAGTTTCATCTCTTGAATTTTTAGGTTTTATTTTTTCTTAATTGCACTGCAAAGGTGTGATTAATTTTCATTAATTATGTTTTATCTTTATTATACTATGTATAAATAAAAATTTATGAGTTATACTCTGCACCAGCTGAGGATTTTCACAAAAGTATGTGAGTTTCAGAGTGTTACAAAAGCATCGGAAGCCCTGTTTTTAACTCAACCAGCGATCTCTATACAGCTCAAGAAACTGCAAGATGAGTTCGAAATTCCTTTGACAGAGGTCATTGGAAGGCAATTATACATCACTGATTTTGGGAAACAGATTGAAAAATTGGCCCTCGACATTCTGGAAAAAGCGGATGGAATCAACTCCGCGGCCGACCAGTACAAAGGCATACTTACCGGGCAAATTAAGATCGCTTCTGCTTCCACCGGCAAATATGTAATCCCTTATTTCCTTACCGGATTCATGCGTAAGTACCCAGGGGTGAATATTTCCATCGATGTGACCAATAAAACGCGCGTGGTGGAAAACCTCCAGGAGAACTCCGTCGACTTCGCCATGATCTCGGTGCTGCCGGATAACCTCGTACTAGAACATGTCCCATTAATTGAAAATGAACTGCACCTGGTGGCATCCTCCAATTATCCAGGGCTTCCAAAGCGCATGACGCCCAAAAATCTG
>CAJXPD010000138.1 GCA_913057785.1 uncultured Lewinella sp.
AGTGCCAGAGCTAGTTTTTCCTATGCAGAGCAGGAAGGAAGTTGTGCCATTGGAAGCTTTACGGGCTTGGGCTGCTGGCAGATCCAAGGGAATGACTATCCAACCTTATTCATGCCGGTCGAAGCCGGGAAGCGTTATTTCGTGTTGTGCCAAGTCTCCAATGTGACGGGTGCAGGCCGTTTTGCCCGTTTCAATTTCACCATCGAAAATTGCGGGTTCTTGCCCGGTCAATGCCCACCGATAGAGCAGATCAATGCCGAACCATTTACGGGAGACAATATCCGCTTAAGTTGGCCCACTATCAGTGCGGAATGCTATGACATTTTATATGGCCCGGTGGATGAGCCCTTGGACACTAATACCATGACTCCCCAGCAGGAGTGTTGGCCTAATGAATTCTTTGTGATCAGCAGGGAGGATGATTTAAGACCCTACCAATATTATGTCCGATCCCGCTGCAATGACGAGTTTACACCCTGGGTATATGGTCGCTTTCCTGCGGAATCTGCTTTGGTTCATCAATCCGTAGGATCTATGGACTTTTGCTCTCCTTATTTCACGCAAGAGGATGCCTCTCGCTCCTACAGTAGTTTTTCTTTCAAAACAGGAGAAGGGGGCATTTACACATTCAAGGTCCAAACTTCTGCTGAAACACTAACTAGTTTCGCGATCTATCAAGATACGATCAGCGAGGCAAGCTTGGTGAGTTACGTTGACGGATTTGGAATGTTCGTGGGAGGCGCGCTACTGGAGGGAAACACGAGCTATGTTGCCCGTTACGAGGCACCTACCCCGCCCGTTGGAGACTTTGTAGAATTTGTAGTTGAGACATGGGGATTGTTTCCATTTGAAGAAATTGGGAATTTTGAGAATTCCTTCGACTACCCAGCTGCCGGCTTAGTAGGGGAAACCGACGGTTGGCAGGTAGCCGATTATAATTGCCTGGGAGCTGGTAACTGGAGACATTTTTATGATGACAATGAGACGCCGAACAATCGCGTAGATGATCAGATCCTCTTATCTATTCAAGATTATTCCGGTTTACTCAATTCTATAAACGGCGTAGCCTCGGGTGGAAGTACTGGAGCCAGTCTCATCACCAATCCACCAGCTGATTACATCCAGAATGAATCCGGGATCGTGATCATGAATCGGTATTGGGAGGTCAATCTCAATAATAATCAGCAACCCAGCAGTCCAGTATCCGTTCGTTTTTATTGGCATTTAGAAGACTTTGATCAATTGCAAATCAAGATGGAGCAAGAAGGATTGACTATTCCTAATGCCTTCTCAAACCTCTTCTTTTATAAAATCAATGGTGAATACAATACCGATCCAACGGCCGGACATGCCGGGATTCCAATGGCCAGCGATCTAGCTGACGATGGATATTGGGAGTACTACTTCAATGAAGATTTAGCAGACAATTATTACCAATTGGGCACACATGCGGATGGCAACCCCTATGTAGAATTCCCCGTAGCCGTCTTCAGTGGTGGTGGCGGTGGGGCAGCAGCCGATGGTGGTGGAGCTATTTTGGTAGATATCGTTGAAACTAATGCCCCTACCGATTATTGGCAGATCTATCCGAATCCGGTTCGGAATCAGCTCTTTCTTCGCGACCTTCCAAGGATTACCGAATATGTCCTAGCTTCAAGTCAGGGAGCCATTGTGCAACAAGGTACCTTCCCAAGTCAAGGACTGGATATGAGTCAGCTGAATCCAGGCTACTATGTCTTGCAACTACAAGATGCCTCATTTAATGGTACTTTTAAGATAGTGGTGATGAAATAAAGCAGGGAATGACAGCAGCAATTGCAGACATAGGATACGCCATTGCTGCCCTCCTTTCCTTATCTAAAACAGAAAAGCATGCAATACAATTGGCTTTGGTTCAATGAGCCCGATCAGTGGTCTCAGACCGAAGATGGCTTACATTTATTCACGACTCGAAAGACCGACTATTGGCGAAAGACACACTATGGTTTTACCGTTGATGATGGGCCCTTTGCGTATTTGGAAAGGGGCGGGGAATTCGAGGTCAAGGTCAAGTTGATAGGTGACTACCAATATCGTTTTGATCAAATGGGTTTGATGCTCAGAATAGACGAGCAAAATTGGATTAAAACAGGGGTTGAGTTTGTGGATGATCGCATGAATATTAGTGCTGTTGTTACTCGGGAAAAGAGTGATTGGAGTATGATGGCGACCGATGAACTTTGGCCCTTTGTTTGGATCAAAGCCATCCGGCGTTTAGATGCGGTGGAAATCTTTTACTCCCAAGATGATGAGACTTATCATATGATTCGCTTGGCCCACTTTCCTGCCAATCGTTCCGTCAAGGTAGGATTGTACGCAGCCAGCCCAGATGGAGAAGGATTTGATGCTACTTTCACAAATTTCAAGATCATCCATCTGCCTGATCTACGAAGAGAACAGTGGCTGGCTGAAAATCAGTAAAACGTTCTCTGACCGATTTCGTATTTTTTCGTAGGTGGTTGCAAGATTTAATGCCTCCCCTGAGAGGCAGTTCAATCGGTTTCCACCTGCAACACAAACATTGTCAGAGAACTAATTAAAACCTGTTTCTTATCTCCTTCTTAGGAATTCTCGTTGTAAATGATTGGGTTTGCGGTAATCTTTTGCTGAGAAAGTGTTCTTCCATTGTTGTATTTCGGATGGAGACACCTCAGGTAAACTGTCCAAGAACTGGCGCAAGGTCTTCATGAAGCGTTCGGGTTCATCTTCAAAAGCCAGATGACCAGTATCTTCCCAAAACTCACGTTCTGCATTCTGAAACTGATCAAACATTATTTCTGCCTTTTGCTCCCCATAAGCTAGATCCCATTTCCCCTCAATGATGAGGGTGGGCACCGGACAAGACTTGAATAGACCTTTTAAGTCATACTCGAAATAATCTTGTAGCATGGCTTGGTAGTATCCTTTGTCATGTACAAATTCGTAACGCGCATACATGGCTATATCCTCGTCCGTCCATCGTTTGATATGCCTGCGCTTCCAGTCTCCGTTGCGGAAGGCATTGAATAGCATTTTCTTTTGCAATTCTGGGTTTACTTGATCGGAATGAACGGGAATTACTCTTTGTCCCGCAATGGAATAGATCTCTCCAATTCGCTTGCGCTCTGCTTCAGAAAGAAAATCATATTGTCGAGCCCCCAAACCAATATCCAGAGACATGGGCAAAGCCGAACTCAAAAGGATCATACCAGCGATCCGCTCTGGATATTTAAGCGCATACAGCTGAGTCAATACTCCTCCAAAAGACAGTCCTAACACCGCCCATTTTTCATAACCTAATTTTTCGCGAAGTGCATCCAGGTCTTCCACCGCTTGATCTATTGAATACCCCTCCTTACCCGAAACATAGTCGGAAAGTCCTACTCCCCTGAGGTCATAGAAAATAACTTCACTGAATTTTGTGGCTTCCCGGAAATGCGGATGAAAATAATGATGACTGGTACCTGGTCCCCCACTCACCAGAACCAAAGGGATTCCCTCCCCCTGTTTGGCTACCCAGAGATTGACCCCTCTTACCCATTCATATCGCCCGGTGATTCCCAAGGATTCTTCTAAGCGAGCAATTCCTGGGACCGGTAGTACCTCTTCATGGAGATGCTCCTTCCGATCAAATATGGTTTCCGTCTTTTGTCCGTTGGTAAAATGTATGAGGCAGCAGAAAAGCCCCGTCCACAGTAGGCGTGAATTCATAATAGCTTTTGGCCCCAAAGTAGAGACCGTTTGGCTACTAAACTACCAGATTCAAGAATTCGGAAACGATTTGGAGATATATTGCCGAAATGTTACACCTCGGCCTTGCGAAAGGCAGAGGGGGTCATATGTGTAAGCTGCTTAAAGACGGCATTGAAGGTTGATAGCGAGCCAAAACCACTATCCAAGGCGATAGCAATGATCTTCTCGGAGCTTCGATTTGGGTCCAGCAAAAGTTGCTGCGCATGTTGAATGCGGTAGGTATTGATAAACTGAATAAAGTTATAAACTGTGCCTTCGTTGATGGCTTGCGACAACTGCTTAGGATGAATCTCAAGTCTATCAGCCAGGCTCATAAGGGAGAGTTTAGGATCGAGATAGGTAGCATCTTCTTCGAACAGCGCATGAATTTGAGCGAGCACCTTCTTTCCTTGCCCCGGCTTTAATACCGAAGCCTGGTACCGCTTCTGCCTCCAGCCCGAAAACACGTCTTTTTTTCTCCAACCCAATACTAGCCAAATCCCCATGAGCAATGAAAAGCTCAAGGCTCCCATCAGATAGATGGGAATCCAGTTTAAGAAAATGGCCAAGTACATTCCCCATAAGGTCACCAAGCCCCAGCTAATGGATAAATACCACTTTTGCGCCAGCTGATCCTCTTGTAAGAAGCGATAGCCCAAATTCAAGCTTAGACCAGCATAGATAAAAGATTGCGCTAAAACTAAGGGATAGAGCCATTGCCATTCTACAGCAAGAGGGCCATTGGGTAAAACAGGACTTAATATAACATACAAGAGAGCGGGTATAAAATGGAACAGCTGAGATCTGGTCCATTTCCAATTGGCATTTACCAAGGCACGGCCATATAGATATAGCAGCGGCGCCACAGCAAGATTGGCAGCTAAACCCAAATTCTTAATGATGAGTGGTAACTCGACAAAGTGGTAGAAGACCGACTTCGTGATGCGTATAGATAGGAACAACAATAATAGGCCTAAAAGTCTATTGGCTTGCTGCCGAGGACCTTTCCACCTCAGTAGGACAAAGCTAAAGAACAGGCTAAGTCCAAGTCCCAAAGAAGCTAAAAAGAACAATAACAGTTGTTGAATATCCATCTTCGCCAATATTGGGTGATCGAGTATTTCCTCTTTAGGTTATAAAAGTCCTTTGATCGCTACATTAGACAAGATAACCTCTTCCGGGCCGTTGGAAAGTCCAGTCTGGAAGATGGCCTGCGCTAATTGCTCGGAGGTAATCTCACTCGCTGGAAACAATCGCTTCACGATTGGATACAACCCTCTTGCGATCCGATAAGTAAAATTCGGTTCTTTGCGAGGCTCCACCGGATAGATATAGGCCGGTCGGAAAATATGCAATGCCCCAAAGTTTTGCTGGATCAAATAGTTCTCAGCCACTCCCTTGAATCGGGCAAAAGCTACCCGGCTCTTCTCTTTAGGATCTGCCCCTTCTCCACTTAGGAAACAAAAATGAGCTCCGGGGCTTGCTGATTTCAGGGCGTCCGCAAAAACCTTAGTGTAATCTACTGTAATCGTTTCAAAAAGATCGGTTGGGACTTGCCCTGTGTACACTCCTAGACAAAAATAAGCGATGTCGACTTGCTCGAAGTGTGCGGAAAGGAAAGAAAGGTCCAGGAAATCGGCATGCAATATCTCGGTTAGTTTATCATGTACTACCCCACTTGCTCGTCGTGAAATACTAACCACCTGACCTATTTCCGGACTTTCCAGACACTTTCTTAAAACGATCCCTCCTACCATACCGGTCGCCCCGGTTATAATTGCCTTTTTCATAAAGCTTCAAAGTTTTCCTTGCCTAAGCTGTAAACAAGATATACGACAGTATCATAATGGACCTTAAGATAAAAAACCTGTAGATATATATCTTATCAGCTTTCTGGAAATGGCGAGGATGAGATTAGTTGGCGCTAATGGTGCCGAGCAATTCTTCAAAAACACCCTCAGCAAACTGATGCAGTTCCGCCGTGGTTTTATTTTGCATGGGATGTGGGGTATAGAGAGAAGCTCCGGCAAAACCAATTTTCTCGCATTGCTGTTGAAATGCTGATTGAAAGACTTCCGTCAAAATACTCACTCCGGGAATACCCAATTGATCCAGATCATTTAAATCATGGGTGGAGCAGGAAGTACAGGAACCGCAATCGGAAAGGGCTATCACCACCACATCCACTTCCTGTACAATTTGTTGAATTAATTCCACTGGAGCGGTGCGGGTATTGGTCGGTTTTTTGTACCGACGGGTAGCAATGCCCTTTTCGGCAAATAAGCCCTCTAGTCGATCTATAAATTCATCCCCTCTCATTTTGCCAATATCCATAAGCGCCACGATCTTGCCTTCCAGGCTTGCAGGAGGCGTTTTGCGTGCCCGGCTCACCGTGGCGGTTTCAGCAGTTGGGTCGCGAAGAATTAATGAAGTCATAATTCGATTTTTTTGGTTACGGGTATAGATTCATATCTAAAGCGACCGCCCGTCCATCCCGCGCAAATGGCGGAGTACAGACCTGCCTCTCCTCCAGCCCTTACGATGAGAAGGCCTTCTGGCCAGAATTTATTGACCATTTCATTTGCTCGAGCAGGATCGATCCCTTCTCCCACCCCCTGCGCTCCTTGGATCAGTTCAACACCAGGACGTACCATAGCCCGATGTAAGGCTGAGGTAATTCGTTGCCGGTCCCAGCCTGCCTCGCGGTAAATGGCATAATGCTCCGGAGACAATACCAATAAAGCATTCGTGAATTCTGCCAGTTTGGGATGCCAAACGGCAAATAAGGAAGAGGCGAGCGATTTGGTAATTTGCTCGGGGGTGCTAGATCGTTGATCAATGAAGCCCTGCACACCATCTCCTTGAAAGAGTGTTACAGTGTTGTCGCCTTTCTGATAGCCCCTAGCCACGGACAGCGGCTCCCAACTTGGATCGGTTTCATCCTCCGCAAAACAAAAGGTGTATTTACCTGGTGCACCAAAAGTGGAGCGATCCAGATCGCCAGGGATTCCCCCTCCTACATTCCGAATAATAAGCTGTAGCGCCCTGCCAATTGTAGCATTGGCTCGATTCCCTTGACCCAGCGCATTCATGCCCCAATTCATTCCTATGGCTTTTGCAATCGGACCATTTACAATGATAATGGGCCCGGAAAAGCAGGTGGTGCATAGAAGTCCGTGCATGGTAAAAACGGGATCCAAGGCCGCTTCCAAGGCTGCAAGAACTACCGGGAAGTAGGCGGGCTTACAGCCGGCCATGACTGCGTTGATCGCTGCCTTTTCAACCGTTATGGGCATGAGGTTTGGAGGAACCTTACCGATTATTGCTTTGGGGTCTCGTGTAGTACCTTGCAGCATCCGAAGGATCCGCGCATCGGTCGGGGGGGTTACGGGCAATCCGTCCGTCCAGCCCCGCTCATAGCAAGCTTCCATTTCATCATCCCAGCTTCCTAACTCCACTTTGCGCGCCTCGAGCCCGCTTTCGCTGAACGTAGCCACCAAATGCTCATACACTCCGGGTTCACGGCTTTTGGATCCACATCCCGGACGGAATTCTGGAAGACCTTCGCCCAGGTTTTTATCTTGAAAAACAGTTTGCCACGCTTTCTTGTCCCAGCCTACGACCCGCTCTGATCTGCCCTTTTCATCACATGTAATGAGTGTCGGAGTAGCCTCTATTTTCCATTGAAAAGAAGGCTGGAGGGAGGTGCCGTCAAGTGGAGACAAATCCTGGTAAAAGTCGGGATCGTCTTCAACGTACACAGCGAGCTTTCTACCCCTTGCGATAAGCGCCCTAATGACGGGCTCAATAAGCACACAGGTCTCACAATCCTTCTTCAGAAATAACAGGCATTCTTGATTTTGCTGCATAATTAAAAAATTACTCCTATGCAAAGCTATGCTATCGGTCGCCATCTCTTTTCTCAAAAAACAGCATTTAGTTAAACTATTTTGGCATATCCACTAATACACAGGCAATTGACTGCCAATTTTCACTACTTTAGACAGCTTATCATCCCTAGCAGAAGGTGATAAAAACCAGGAACAAAACACCATAGACCACTAAATATGCCTGAAAGACAATCAGAATTATTAACCATTGTACCCCTCCTATCATCTCCCTATTTGTTGGTAAAAAAAACCGCTCGTGATCAATTCCATGGTGTTTACCATCATCATCCCGAAATCCAAATAGAGTATGTACTAGCGGGAAGTGGTGTTCAGATTATTGGAGATCGCTATAGCCGGTTTACATCCGGCGATCTTCTCCTTTTTGGTCCAGGAGTACCACACTTGAGGAGACCTGATCCACAATACTGGCGAGAGGATCAAACGAAAAACTTTGAGGTCATTACCTTGATTTTTGACCCTGGACTTTTCAGTGCAGCAATGTTGTCCATTCCTGCCTTTAAGCCTATCAGTCAACTGATCCAAAATAGTGATAGAGGTGTGGCTATTCATGGAGATGCACAAGCAGAAGTAATCGATCTACTTATTGAATCATTTACCACCGATCCGGTAAAACAGATTAATTTGTTAGTCAACATACTCCATTGTATTGGGAATGCATCCGATTTAGAATACATTCTACCAGAACCCTTAGATTCACCACCGAGTGACAACGTCTCCAACCGTATTTCCAATATTTATTCCCATGCGCTCGAGCACTTCAGAGATACGATAACGATTAAAGATATTGCCAAGGTGGCTAACCTAAGTGAGCATTCTTTCTGTAGATACTTTAAAAAAACCTTCAAGAAGCCATTCTCCTACTTTTTAGCAGAATTGCGTATCAATCATGCCGCCACCTTACTCAATGAAACAGATCAGTCCATCTCGGAAATATGTATGGAAAGTGGCTTCAATAATTTCGCCAACTTCAATAAGTGGTTTCGAAGAATCAAGCACTGTACTCCCTCTGAGTACCGAAGAAGATATCAGGTATAGGTTCAACCTCATGATTGTCTTCATCAAACAAGAATTAGACATTGAGTTCGGTAAGTCAAATTATAGTAGCATCACAAAATCTGGTACATTAGAATAGTCAGATCCGCTCAAACCCAGTACGCGAAAAACCCGCCGACCTAAGGTTCAACCACCAGATTGCGTATTTCTATCAAATTAATTGGTTTCCAGGACTTTTCTTTACACTCCGATTAATACCCTTTGTCTATATTTACGGGCAAACTCAACCTACAGTAAGGAAATAGATATGGTAGCGACAAAAACGACCCAAAAAGATACAGAAACTATTGATCAGCCTTTCGTGCAAGGTGGCTATTTCGTGACGGAAACTGCTCCAGAAAAGGAGCTGTTCATTTCCGAAGAATTCGACGAAGAGGCTAAGCTTATGGCTGAGACAGTAAAGGAATTTTGTATCAAGGAGATTCAAACGCCATTCTTTCAAACGGGGCGTGAATTACAAGTTACCAATCCTGAAGATAAAGCAGCGGTCTTGGCCATCTTAAAACGAGCTGGAGATCTCGGGCTGTGTAGTGTAAGCATACCCGAAGCTTATGAGGGAATGGGGCTCAATTTCAAGACCAATACCTTGATCTCCATGGCCTTGTCTCATGGCTTATCCTTTGCGACCACTCTAGGTGCTCAAACTTCTATAGGATGCCTGCCCATTGTGTACTATGGCAACGAAGCACAAAAACAGAAATACCTGCCCAAGATTGCTTCAGCTGAATATGTGGCTGCCTATGCACTAACAGAACCAGAAGCTGGCTCCGATGCCAATGCGGGACGGACGAGCGCGCGCCTTAGTGAGGATGGTCAACACTATCTGCTTAACGGACAAAAGATTTGGATTACCAATGGTGGTTTCGCCGATGTCTATATAGTATTTGCCAAGATTGATACCGACAAGAACTTGTCAGCCTTTATTGTAGAGCGAAGCTTTGAAGGTTTCTCCGTTGGAGAAGAAGAAAAGAAATTCGGTATTAAGGGCTCTTCGACAGTGCAGCTGTTTTTTGATAATTGCAAGGTACCGGTAGAGAACCTGCTAGGGGCCAGAGAAGAGGGTTTCAAGATGGCATTGACTATCCTCAATGGCGGAAGAATCAAAGCGGGAGCAGGTGGGATTGGCGGCGCTAAATTTGCGATCAATAAATCTGTTGGCTATGCGAAAGAAAGACAGCAATTCGGAAAAGCCATTGCCAGTTTCGGTGCCATCCAAGCTAAACTCGCAGATATGGCCATGCAAGTCTTTGCGGCGGAAGCTGCTTGTTTTAGAACAGCCGACCTGATTGACCGGAAAGAAGCGAGTCTACTAGCTAATGGAGCGAGTCACAATGAAGCTAAGATTAAGTCAATAAGTGAGTTTGCCATCGAAGCTTCTATTGTAAAAGTACGAGGGTCTGAACTGGTTTGCTATGCTTTAGATGAAGCCATGCAGATCTTTGGAGGTATGGGTTATGCAGTAGAAACTGGGCTGGGTATTGGATATAGAGATGCACGGATTACAAAGATATATGAGGGGACGAATGAGATAAATGCAATGCTTTCAGTCGGCGAGCTTTCCAAGCGCGCTCTACAAACCAAAGAACTAGACCTGCTGACGGCTGGGAAACGTATCCCTGCTTTCTTGTTGGGTCGCCTTAATCCATTCCGGGCAAAAGATGAAAAATCCGAACAAGATCGAATCGTTCAAGGGCTCAAATATACCTTCTTGTATTTGTCTTCGGCGGCTGGTAAGAAACTCCGCAAGCAAATGATCGATGAGCAGGAGATTATCATGCACTTGTCCACCATTCTGCAGGAATCTTATTTAGCAGATAGCGCCTTGTTAAAGCTGAGAAAATTGCAACAGTCGACCAAGGAGGATCAGGCGAAACTAAAGATGAGGCAAGATATGGTTCAATTGTTTCTCTATCAAGCCTCGAACAAAGCTCGGCAAGCGGCTTTTGATGTGCTAGCCAGTTTTGCAGAGGGCTCCGAGCTCCGGCGCCATCGCAGGATCATTAAGTTATTACTGCAACCATACGGGGTAAACCCGAGGACGCTAGGTCGGAATATAGCACAGGCCTTGCTGGATCACGATGGTTACCCATTCTAACCTTCGTCGTAGCTAAAGTAGTCTTCATCTAATTTGGCTCGCATTCGGTCTTAGTTCACCTAATTCACGTAATAAAGCCACTTTACCAACGTTATGTTTAGGTTAGACTCATACACCAACTGAAAACCCCAACCCAATGGCTACCCTCGATCAACAACTGCTTGCGGTTTATGATGAATTCAATCGCAAGCAAAAGATCAAGACCCACCTCCAACATCTTCATCTCATTATAGCACAAAAAGAGCAAGAAAAGGAAGAGCTAGCCATGATCCTAGATGAGGAACAGGCAGACCTAGATGCTCTAGAAGGAAAAAGCCTTTACGCAATATTCCAATACCTATTGGGCAATAAAGAAGAGGAACTTGAAAAAGCTAAACAGGAATACCTAGCCGCATACGTCAAATACAATTCCCTGGTTTCCAACCTAGAAGATTTACAGGAGGAACGAATTGTGTTGGAGAAAAGCTATAGCAGTCTGCATGCTATCGACCAGGAATTCGCCGCCCTTATGAAGCAGAAACTGGCGCTGCTCAATCAAAAGAATAAGCTACCCGCTGGCTACGATAAACTCACCGAGAAAATAGCGAATTACCAATCGAAAATCCGAGAACTACAACAGACGATAAAAAAGGGGGTCAGTGCAAAAAAATACCTGCACAAGGTTATGCTTGGCCTACAACAGATTGAACACTGGGGCAATGTTCCTCCTATCGAGGTTCCGACTAGGATTGACAAGAAAGTGGAACGGATCAACAAGGATATTTATGTAGCTAATAATTATCTACAGAAGTACGAAGATGAGCTTTCTGATATTTCAGATCTTTTTCAGCTCGATTACCAACGAGAGGTTAATCAGTTGGAGTATTTCCTAGATCAATTTATCGATTGTCTGATTACGGATTGGATCGTAAAGCACAAGATTCACAATGCTTTTCATCTCATTGTGAATATCATGGATAAGATCACGCGTATCGGTGAAATGATGGACTATGAAATAGATAAAACCAAAGGCTACATCCAAGAGGAAGAAGAGGTGAAAGCAACTTTGGTTATGGAGCAAATTGAAGCTAAGGAAGGTCCTAGTAAGTAGATTTTCTGCTTAAGGCTACATGCAACAAGATTCCCAATCAATATACCCTCAACCGACAACCAATGGAACAAGATCTGGTCATTACCCAAATGATGCATCAAGCAGTGTCAGAATGGATTGAACTCGCCAAGCAAATTCCAATTGAACCTCTTCCAGAGGAGACCTATGTCTTTAAGGAGCCTAATGCACAAGAATGGTTCATCGTCTTAATCTATCATGACAAGGCCGTCCTGCACGCAGCAATTCGCAATGCTTCCTGTTACCAATTGCATGCTTTAATCTGGGCAAATCTTCCACGTGTGGAAGCCTTCCAGAATATTTCAACCTCCATTTTCTTCGAATCCGCGAATTTCCCACCCGAAGCTACCGAAGACGATATGGAAGATTTCTTGGATGCCATCATTCAGAAAAAGAATCGGCTTAGGGCAGAATCCGGAGGGCCGCAGCCAGAACATTGCAGTTGTTGCGGTCATGCCTTTGCCAATCACAAGATGGCCGGTTTCCCCGAAGAAGGGCAAGAAATGCCGACCCAAGGCTGGATGATGTGTTCGGAGGAAGGATGCACTTGCTTTCGGACTTGGAGTATGGAAAACTAACTTACCAATTGGTAAAAGAGCCATCTCTGCGACGTAGATGTGGGACCTCAACCGGGATAAATTTTGACTGTTGAGCCACGTCTTCGTTGAATTCCACGCCTAGGCCAGGTCCAGCGGGTATCTTATATCTATTTCCTTCCAACTCAGGCTGCACCGGATAGAATCTGGGATCGTTAGTCCCGGACTGCTCCGCTGGTGTATTGATCTCTTCCAGCCATGCGAAATTGGGACATGCTGCTGCCAAGTGGATAGATGCAGCCGTGCAAATCGGGCCAAGTGGGTTATGCGGCATCAAATCGATATAGTGTGCCTCCGCCATCGCAGCCACTTTCATTGCTTCCGTCAGTCCCCCTACATTACAGACATCCACACGCGCAAACTGCGCAAGGTTTTGCTCTAGGTACGGGGCGAATTGCCACTTACTGGCAAACTCCTCCCCAATAGCAAAAGGAACACTGACCATTTTACGCAGGCTTTCATATGCTGTGGGACTTTCATCCCGAATCGGCTCTTCAATAAAATCCAATGTACCCAGGGGCATCCTTTGGAAAAAGGAGACCGTTTCTGGTATCGATAAACGATGGTGATAGTCCAATCCAATTGTAATCGACTTACCCATCTCTTCTCGCAACTGAATCATCCATTCCGCCAGCAAGGCAATTGAAACTCGAGGTTCAAACTCATTGGGAACCGTAGACGTTTCGTATTCCGCCGGGGCCAAACGTAGGACCGTCCAACCATTTTCCACCAGTATTCGCGCCTTAGCGAGTAGCTCATCCAAGCTCGCAAAGCGCAGTGAAGCAAAACACTCCACATACTCGCGCTGCTTCCCGCCTAGAAGCTCATATACCGGCACCCCTAAAGCTTTTCCCTTGAGATCGTAGAGCGCAATATCAATAGCGGATATAGCTGCAGTCAAGACTCTACCTCCTTCAAAATACTGGCTGCGATACATCTCCTGCCAAAGCCCCCCAATCGCCCTTGGATCTTTCCCCAGCAGAAAGAGCTTGAAGTGTTCAATGGCTCCCATTACCGCCAACTCTCTCGTAGAAAGTCCCGATGCGCCGAGGCCATACCAACCATGGTCAGCTTCTACTTTTACGACCAATTGACTCCCCTGTCCTACACGAATAGGATAGCACTTTATATCCTTGATTTTCATTTTGTTGTTTTTTCGAATGCTTCAATGCAACAATTTAGTTGTAGCAATAACAATCTAAGTGAAATCAAACTGAACAAAAAATGGACAGGCAGAGATTCCAGTATCCATGACATGGAACTTTGCCGCTGAAATGGCATCTTTGGCAGTTATCATATCCTTGGCGATATCGGCAAAACGAAGCACAATAATGGAAAGACCAACTCGCAAGCGCTATCACATTTTAGCGCTCGTATTTATCACCGTGGTGATCAATTACCTCGATCGCAGCAATATCTCAGTAGCAGCTTTCGCCATCAGCGATGATCTGGGCCTCAGCAGTGTACAAATGGGGCTTATCTTTTCGGCATTCGCTTGGACTTACTCGGCTTTACAGATACCTGGCGGCATTCTCGTCGATGTTGTCAAGCCCCGAGTTCTATATCCCATCCTACTCACCCTTTGGTCATTGGCCACGCTGGTACAAGGTTTTATTAATTCTCTCACTGCCTTTATTGGGTGCCGAGCAGCTATTGGAGTCTTTGAAGCCCCTTCCTATCCCGCCAACAACAAGATCGTGACCAGCTGGTTTCCAGAAAGCGAAAGAGCCTCAGCTATCGCCGTATATACTTCAGGCCAATTCATTGGCCTAGCTTTTCTCACGCCCGTCTTGGTCTTGATACAGAGCCAATTGGGCTGGAGAGGTCTATTTATCGTCTCCGGGCTAATCGGCATTGCCTGGGCCGTACTATGGTATGTACTTTACCGAGATCCCAGCCGGCATTCGAGCGTAAATCAAGCGGAGTTGGATCATATTGCAGCGGGAGGCGGATTGATCGAGGGTATGTCAGCACCGCGAGAAAGGACAAAGTTTAACTGGGCAGACCTACTCATAGCCTTTAGCCATCGCAAGCTCTGGGGCGTATATATTGGGCAGTTTTGTTTGGGATCGTTGTTTATCTTTTTTCTCACCTGGTTTCCGACCTACCTCGTCAAGTACAGAGGCTTGGACTTTATCAAATCCGGTTTTTTAGCCTCTCTACCCTTTCTAGCAGCCTTTGTTGGGGTATTGCTTTCTGGCTTTTCATCAGATGCCTTGGTTCGACGTGGTTACTCTAATGAAATTGCGCGTAAGGCTCCGATATTGATCGGAATGCTCCTCTCCATGGCCATCATTGGCGCCAACTATACCAATCAAACCTTCCTTATCATCCTCTTTCTATCCATCGCCTTTCTGGGCAACGGCTTAACCTCCATTGCCTGGGTATTTGTCTCCCTGCTTGCTCCTACTCGCCTCATTGGTTTAATCGGCGGGGTATTTAATTTCATGGGAGGACTTTCAGCCGCAGTAACGCCTATTATTATAGGGTATCTGGTAAAGGATGGCAATTTTGAGCCGGCTTTATTCTACATCGGCGCCTTGGCCTTTGTTGGCTTTTGTTCGTATCTATTTTTGATTGGAAAGGTAGAAAGGATAGAGGTGTAAAAGAGCTTATTCCACTTTACGGAAAATAGAGGAAAAGATGATTTCTACCGCCAGATCCGCATGTCGATCCACCTCAGCCTGTTGGTATACATCTACATCATACAGTCGCTTACTCATGGTGTCCATGAAGAAGAACTGACTTAAAATACCGAAGATCAGCGCGATATAGTTATTGATAGGCATATTGACCTCGTAGCCGGCTCGCTTGTACGCCTGAAAAATAGGCGTAAGTCTGTCTCCTAACGGCTTCAGCATATTATCTATGATCCAATCGGATCGTTCCGAACGGCGAGTGAGTTCGTGGTTCATGATCTTATACACCTCGATATGCTCTGCCATGAAGTAGACGAGATGCCGTGTAAGTGATTTTCCAAGATCAATAGTACTTTGATCCTTGCAGAGTCGGACTGTTTCCTTGGCCTGTCGTTCATACTCTGTAATCACCTGCCACATGGCCTGCTTCCAGAGATTCTGCTTGTTCTTATAGTGGTAGTAAATCAAAGAATCATCGATATGCAATTGGTCAGAGATCGTCTTCAAACTCGTTCCTTCAAAACCATTTTCAGCAAAGGCCTTGAGGGTCAGCTGTAATAGTAGATCCTGATCCAATGTATTGGCCTTGCTGGGCCGCCCCCTTCTACGCCTGGCCGGCGTTTTCATTTCTTCTTTCATAACTTCTGATTCACCTTCCCGTCTACTTATTAAGAAATCACTGAATAAAACAAGAACATTTAGAAATCGTTCGTTGTTTTACTACAAAATTATACGAGTTTAATTATTGCAAACTTTCTCAAACGGCTCTAAAACAATAGGCAAATTTGCCTATATTTGTTTTTATTAAGCACCAACTTAATAAAAAAATGGATACCGTTCAAATTCACCGAAAGAAAAGTCAAGCCATTATTGAGATCGATAATGGAAAGGTAAACGCCATCAATCTTCCGCTTTTGCAGGATCTGAATGAGGCTTTTGCCCAGCTGCAATTTGACGAGACTGTAAAAGGAGTGATCCTGACAGGTCGCCCCAACTGCTTCAGTGCAGGTTTGGATATCGTCAGTCTAGCTATGGGTGGTGTTGAATTGGCAGGTCCCTTTTGGAGAGCTTATTTTCAGCTATGCCAGAAGATGATCAGGTTTCCCAAGCCACTGGTAGGAGCCATCACGGGCTATGCTCCAGCCGGGGCCACCATATTAGCCTTGATGACGGATTATAAGATCATGGCACGCGGACCAAAGCACGTTTTTGGCATGCATGAATTCAAGATGAACTTGCAGATTCCGGAATTGCTTTGTCACATTTACGCTTATTATGCAGGTGAAAAAAATGCCTGGCTAGCGGTTCAACAGGCGCGGCTATTTCAAGCCGACGAAGCCGTGCAAGCTGGTTTGATCAATGAAGCGACAGAGGTGGATGAAGTTTTGCCAAAGGCCGAAGCCTACTTAAAGAAACTAATGTATGTGACGCCGAGAGTCTATGCCGACTCCAAGCGATACCTGACCCGACAGCTGCATCAAATCGTTGATCTCAGCGATGAGCGGATAGAAGAGATGATTGCAGAACATATCGAAGCTTCCAACACACCGGAAGCTCAAATGATGGTCAAGATGTTTGTAGAACAATTGAAGAAAAAATAAAAACATAAATCAACAAAATTATGGAAGCATATATCTACGATGCGGTACGCACCGTGAGAGGAAAAGGAAACAAAAAAGGGGCGCTCATGAGCGTTACCCCTACGGAGCTATCTACGCAAGTCCTGAAGGCACTGAAAGATAGAAATGACTTAGACACGGATCTAGTCGAGGATGTGATCTTAGGTTGTGTAAGTCAAGTAAAGGACCAAGGTGTGAATATCGCAAAATCCGCTGCACAGCAGTCGGGATATGGTGATCACCTTTGTGGAGTTACATTGAACCGTTTCTGTGGTTCTGGCCTGGAGGCGATCAATCAAGCAGCTGCATATGTGAGAGCAGGCTTCACCGATCTACTAGTAGCTGGTGGTGTTGAAAGTATGTCTCGCGTTCCCATGGGATCTGATGGAGGTGGGTTTCTGCTTGACCCTGAGCAAGCCATTCCTGGTAAAATGGTACCACAGGGCATTTCTGCAGACTTAATTGCTTCCAAGTTCGGCTATTCCAGAGCTGACGTAGACAAATTCGCTTATGAATCTCAGATGAGAGCCAGCAAGGCAGAGAGTGAAAGTCGTTTTAAGTCCAGAATAGCCGTGCAGGATGTGAATGGATTGGCGGTGTTAAATACAGATGAAAATATTCGTCCTTCTACTACACTTGAAGGGCTCGGCAATCTACAACCTTCTTTCGCCATGATGGGCCAGATGGGGGGATATGATGCCGTGGCTATCGACAAATATCCTGAGATTGAAGAAATCAACCACGTACACCATGCCGGGAATTCCTCTGCTATCGTGGATGGTGCCTCAGTAGCTTTGATTGGTAATAAAGCAGTAGGTGAAAAAATGGGTTTGAAGCCTCGCTTCAAGATTCGTGCGGCAGCAGTGGTTGGGACAGATCCGACCATCATGCTTATTGGTCCAGCACCTGCCTCAAAAAAGGCACTCAAGCAGGCAGGTATGCAAGTTAGCGATATCGACTTATTTGAAGTAAACGAAGCTTTCGCTGCAGTACCGATGTACTTCATGGAAGAAATGGGTGTTGATCATTCTGTGGTGAATGTAAACGGTGGAGCGATTGCTTTGGGACACCCACTAGGATCCACGGGCTGTATGCTTACAGGTACCTTGATGGATGAATTGGAGCGTAGAGATCTAAGCACAGGACTAGTAACCCTTTGTATCGGTGGTGGAATGGGTATTGCTACGATTATCGAGCGCATCTAGAAAGAGCAGGTACATCTTGTCAAAGACATTCATTCTTGAATTGACCAAAAAAGAAAATCATGCAGAATATAAAGAACGACCTGTTCGAATTTGTGGTAGGTGAAGATGGCATTGGCATTTTCACCATCAATCAGGTCAACAATCCAACCAATCTATTTAGCTCGGCTTTCATTAATGCTTACTTGGAAGTAGCACAAAAAGCCATAGCTGATGAAAATATAGCGGGCGTCATTGTAACTTCCGGACGTAGCATGTTCATGCCCGGTGCTGATCTTCGTGAGTTAAATAAAATGGGAGGTGATCCAGGCGGACAATTGCAAGGTATGCTAGAGATGCATACGGCCTTTAGAGAGATCGAAACTTCCGGAAAACCATTCGTTGCCGCGATCAATGGAACGGCTATGGGAGGTGGACTAGAGCTTTGCTTGGCTTGCCATCACCGAATCGTGTTGAACAATATCAAGATCAAGCTGGGTTTCCCGGAGTCGAAGGTCGGCTTACTGCCTGGCGGCGGCGGAACCGTGAAAGCTCCATATCTATTAGGTATCCAGAATGCTTTAATGTACTTGCTACAGGGCCTAGAGGTACGCCCTCCTAAAGCCTTAAAGGATGGCTTAATTGATGCGTTAGCGGAGAATCAAGAGGAGTTGATTGCCAAGGCTAAAGAATGGATCAAGAATAATCCGAAACCTGTACAGCCTTGGGACAATAAAAAACATAGAATCCCTGGTGGAAATATCTGGACGCCAAATGGCATGCAGGTGATGATGGGGGCTGCTGGTAACCTGACCAAAATGACGCATGGTAACTACCCTGCGCAACGCTACATTCTAAAAGTAGTGCATGACGGGCTGCAGGTACCGATTGATCGCGCCCTAGAAATTGAAGCACGTTACTTCACCAAACTGGTAGATAGCAAGGAAGCCAAAAACATGATCCGAACCGGTTTCATGGGTATCCAAGCTGCGAAGAAAGGAAAAGCTCGCCCAAAGGATGAGCCGAAGTACGAGATCAAGAAATTGGGTATTCTTGGTGCCGGGATGATGGGGGCTGGAATTGCTTACGTTTCTGCGAAAGCAGGAATGGAAGTAGTGTTGAAGGACGTCACCATAGAAGGTGCTGAGAAAGGGAAAGCCTATTCTACTAAATTGTTAGATAAGGCCATCAAGCGAGGTCGATCTACCGAAGAGAAAAAGCAGGCGCTACTATCCCGCATCACCCCTACAGATGACCCTAGCGCCATGGAAGGTTGCGATCTGGTAATAGAAGCAGTATTCGAAGATCCTACCTTGAAAGATAAAGTAACCAAGGAAACGGAGGCAGTACTTGCAGAAGACAAGGTGTATGCTTCTAACACCTCTACTATTCCGATTACCTTACTCGCTAAATCTTCACAAAGACCAGAGCAGTTCATCGGTATTCACTTCTTCTCTCCCGTAGACAAAATGCCATTGGTCGAGATTATAGTGGGAGAAAAGACGGAGGCAAAAGCCATCGCTGCAGCGGTTGATTATACTGTGGCTATCGGCAAAGTACCTATTGTGGTAAATGACAGCCGTGGCTTTTATACTTCCCGTTGCTTCGGGACCTTTGCCAGTGAAGGAATCTTCATGTTGGAAGAAGGTGTGCCAGCGGCCATGGTTGAGAATGTAGCCAAAGCAAAAGGAATGCCTGTCGGACCTTTGGCAGTTACGGATGAAGTCACCTTGACTTTAGGTATGCATGTATATGAAAGTGATCCTTCTCCAAATAAAGCTGTTTACCAAACTCGGATGTATGAGATTCAGAAGAACCTGGTAAACAACCACGAGCGGAAGGGTAAAAAATGGGGCAAAGGCTTCTATGACTATCCAAAAGGTGGCAAAAAGAAGTTGTGGCCAGGTTTGAAGGAATTGTACAACTCAAATGTTGAAACGCTGGACAAGGAAACAGTTGGAAAGCGTATCCTGCATCGTCAAGCACTAGAAGCCTATCGTTGTTTGGAAGAAGGGGTATTGAGATCTACCATGGATGGAGATATTGGATCTGTACTAGGTTGGGGATTCCCAATCTATACAGGTGGAGCACTTTCTTATATCGACTTCGTGGGCATGGATCAGTTCATCCAGGACTGTGATGCCTTTGCGGAAGCCTTTGGGCCTCGTTGGGCAGTGCCAGATAGTCTCAGAGCGATGGCTGCCGCCGGAAGTTCCATTCATGAGTTTGGAAAAGCTACCGCAACAGTTGGCTAGAATTATAGTCGTCAGCTAGTGGTCCATAGTCTATGGTCCATAGTCGACAGTCGTTGGTTGGTAGTTCATAGCAGATAGTCCGTGCTTTATGGCTTTAAGTAATCGTGTTTCTTAGAGTAACTAAAAGCCAATAGGTAACAACACAGATGCTATGGACTATCGACCATCGACCCATTCACTCCCAAAGGCGCACCACCCGCCCCTAATCTCACCACTATGGGTCCCTTACAAGGTATCAAGATTATTGAAATGGCTGGGCTTGGACCCGGTCCATTTGCCGGCATGCTTTTGGCTGACATGGGAGCAGATGTTATCCTGGTCGAAAGGAAGGCTTCCACTAGCAAAAAGCGGATGCCAGATTGCAATCGCAGAGGCAAACGTTCTATTGCCCTTAATTTAAAGCAAGCCGAAGATATTGAGCGCCTATTGCAGCTAGTAGAAAAGGCGGATGTCCTGTTTGAAGGGTTTCGGCCGGGCGTGATGGAGCGGCTGGGTTTAGGACCAGAGGTGCTACACCAGCGAAATCCAAAGCTCGTGATCGGGCGGATGACTGGCTGGGGGCAAACGGGTCCCCTGTCAAAGGCCGCAGGCCACGATATCAATTATATTTCCCTGACTGGTGCACTGCATGCCATTGGGCGACAAGGCGAACGTCCTGTGCCTCCATTGAATCTAGTGGGAGACTACGGTGGGGGCGGTATGTTTTTAGTCATGGGAATATTAGCAGCCTTATTAGAAACACAACGATCTGGCAAGGGACAGGTGATCGATGCCGCCATGACCGATGGTTCTGCTGTTTTAATGTCCGTTTTCAATACCCTACATGGTATGGGACAGTGGAGTACCCGAATCGGATCCAATCTGTTGGATTCCGGAGCCCACTTCTACGACGTATATGAGACCAAAGACGGAAAATACATCTCCATAGGTTCGATCGAACCCCAATTCTACGCCTTATTGGTGCAAAAGGCAGCGTTAAATCCAGAAGAATTTTCAGCTCAATATGATCCCAGTCAATGGCCTACCTACAAGGAGAAATTGATGGAAGTTTTCAAAAGTAAAACGCGGGACGAATGGTGTGAAATCATGGAAGGAACGGATGTCTGTTTCGCTCCTGTACTGGATTTTGTAGAAGCTCAGTCTCACCCACACAATGTCGCTAGAAGCACCTATATAGATCTCGATGGCATCAAACAGCCTGCCCCTGCACCGCGGTTTAGTCGTACCCCCTCAAAGGTGCGCTTCGGATCCCGGGCTGCCGGTGAGGATACAGAAGACGTCTTCAAGGACTGGGGGATTGGCTAGGTTTCACCTCATCGGATGAGTGATTCATCCGATGAGGTGAAACCCTAGATGAGTGAATCCCCTAGCTCCTTGAGCAGAACGCTACCTTACTTTACTAGAAACACCAAACCGCACCCCTCTCCCTCGAAATAGCGTTCCACCGTTGCGAAATTACATTGCCTAGTCCAATTGCTCATTCAAGCTGGTTAGCTAATCAAGAGTCTTTTCAACTGAAACTCCGAGGGCATAAACTTGTAGGGTAAATCATTTTCAACCCCTTTAAAACCAAGTTTCATGTACAAGGAAAACCCTAAGCAGCACTATCGAAGCAAACTCAAAGAAAAATTACAGGCACTCGGATTAGATGTTCGCTATACTAAAGGCCAAGGAGACATTCTATATCAGCAAACCGAAGCTGGCGAAGTAAAGATTCTAGATCTAGTTGGTGGGTATGGGGCCAACTTTTTAGGTCATTCCCATGGTCGCATCAGCGCAGTAGCTACCTACTTCCTAAAAAGTCAGCGTCCTATTTTCACCCAAGGATCTATTGGATCCGCGGCAGAAGGCTTAAATCAAAAGCTACAGGAACTATTTGGTAGATATCGAGTAATTTTAACCAATACGGGAGCAGAGACAGTAGAAACGGCGGTAAAGCACGCCATTCTTGAGAATGGAAAATCTCGTTGCTGGGCCCTGACCAGTGCCTATCATGGCAAATCCCTGGGTACCTTATCCTTTTCCAAAGTCCATAATGAGCCGTTCAACCGCAATGACTTGCAAGTGGATTTTTTAGATCCCAACGATCCGGCGAGCTGGGAGGCTGCACTAGAAAATATCGGGGACGTTTCCTTCGCTATCGCAGAGCCAATTCGAGGTGAGGCCGGGGTAATTCCCTTGCCCCCAGCTTTCGTTGAATGGATTAATGAGGTCACTTCCAAACATAACATTCCCTTAATCATCGATGAAATTCAGACTGGGCTTGGGCGTACCGGCAGCTTACTGGCGGCCGATCAAATTGGCCTCCGAAAAGATTACATCTGCTTATCTAAGGCGCTGGGAGGAGGTATAGCAAAAATCGGTGCCTTACTGGTAGCGGAGGAGCGCTTCGTTGAAGAATTTTCAGTCATTAATACCACTACCTTCTCTGATGATGGCTTGAGTGCTACCATCGCCGAAGCGGTACTACATACCATTGTGGGAGGAGATCTACCCCGACAATGTGCAGATAAAGGCGCTTTGCTAAAAGCAGAATTATTGAAGATAAAAGCAGATTTTCCTTCCGTCATTAAGGAAGTAAGGGGGAAAGGATTAATGATAGGAGTGGATTTTCAAAGTCAAGAAAATTCCTCCTCCAACTTACTCCGTATCCTTTTCGATTCTGGGTACTATGGGTACGTTATTGCCGGGCATTTGCTACATGAATACGAGATTCGAATCATGCCTACCTTGAGCAACCCAAATACACTTCGTATTCAACCTTCTGCCTACATCTCTACGGAACACATCTACAAGTTATTAAATGCGCTGAGAACTGTTTCTGAAATCATCTCAAAAGCCGATGCGGGTAGCTTATTGAGCTATTTGGTGGGTCGTCCGATTGGCAAAATCACAGACTATCAGGATGTTGATGTTTTTGAGCATCAAGCTCCTGCGGGCCATAGAAAAGTAGCCTTTCTAGGGCATTTCATCAAGGCAAAGGACTTGGTTCTTTGGGATCAATCCTTTGAAGCCTGGTCCGTAAAGGAATTGGAGAAGCTAATTAGTCGTACGGCGAGATTTTTGGAGCCGGTTATCTTCGACCAAGTGAACGTGAAGGCACGTGACGGACGAACAGTCCACTTGAATTTTATTGGTCTATTCCTGGACTCTCGCGAAATCGGAAATGCCTATCGTTCCGGAGATTTCCAATGGATAGTGGATAAGATCCAACATGCCGCAAACATCGCCGAGGCGAATGGCTGCCAAGTTTTGGGCTTGGGGGGATTCACCTCTATCTTGACTCGGAATGCTCGATGGGTCAAGACCAAGAACATGAAGGTAACCACTGGGAATTCCCTAACGGTAGGCTTCGGGCTCAAGGCTATCTACAAAGCGGCAAAATTGAAAAAAGTGATCCTCGAGGATGCAAGCGTAGCTATTGTTGGAGCGGGGGGTAATATTGCTAATACATATGCTGAATTACTGGCCAGTCAAGTTGAAGAAATGGTTCTAATTCCACGGGTTTTGGACAGCCCAAAAATCGTACAGCTAAAAGAGACCCTACTCCAGCTTAACCCAGATTTACGAATCAAGATCACGGACCAAATGGAAGCGATCAAGCACTGCCCAATTGTAGTGACTTCTTCCAATTCCATTCAACCGATTATTTTACCGGAACACCTGTCTGCTGATTCGAAGATCATTTGTGACCTCGCTGTCCCTGCAGACGTGGATAAGCATGTTGGACTGATCTATCCCGATCTAAAGCAAATCATGGGGGGAATCGTTCGCTTACCTGAACCTAATCGGTTTATCGTTGGTGGCATCCCCCTACCTAGCGGTCATATCTTTGCTTGCATGGGAGAAACCTTAGTGATGGGCTTGGATGAGTGTACGCATTTTACGGGCTCTGTGGGAGCGGTGCAGCCCGACGATGTACATCTGACATTAGGGCTAGCTGATGGATTTGGATTTGAATTGGGACTGTTTAAGGAGGAAAGATCCTATTAGGTTGGAGCTTATAAGGTCAGCTCTCAATAATTAAGGCCAAGCCAGACGATCTCTGACTTGGCCTTCCAATTTTCTCTTGAGCTGAAGGGGTTTACGGACTCACCTTCACCCATTTTCTTTGCAGCGCACCGCCATCCCAATACACTTTAATCCAATACACACCAGCTACCTGACTACGCATGTCAAACTCAAGTCTATTTGTACCCCTAATCTTCCGGCGCTGAATTTCTCGACCGTTAATATCCAGCACTTGAACGACTAGCTCTTGATCAGCTGCGATGCCTTGGAGTTGTACCTGCATGGCTTCTGATCCTGGATTGGGGAACAATTGCAAGCCAGCTACGTCATTTTCTCGCAACCTTGAAGGATCTATCCTCAAATCAGTAGCAGCCCCTTCAGCGGCAATAGGACTAATCAAGATTTCACCCCGACACTGATCGCTTCCAAATTCATCAGCAACTCGATACCTATAATCCAACACATTGCCAAAATCACTTCTTTTGATCGGCAGGCATTCACGCCAGACCAGCCCCCGATCGGCACTAGTGACTCTAGTATTGGGTTCAAAATCTATGCACGCTCCTCTTTTGGTCCAGTCAAAATCTATATAGTCTCTCCATCTTCTTACAGCAAACAAGGGATCCTCAGAAGAACTAAGGCTACCAAAATCTAATTCTGCCACCGGTATCAACCAAATATCATTTTCTCCAGGGCCATCAAAGTCTGGGGTATCTGGGTCCAAGAAAATCTCTTTGAAACCACAGACAGCCACTGGTTCCTGACAAGCATCGCAATCCCCACCACAGTCAATACCTACTTCTCCATTGTTTTGTATTCCATCCGCACAGCTGTCGATCACCTCTCCCCTACAGACACAGTCCGTATCAATCGTATCATTGGCCGTATTAGCATCCCCATCATCACAGCTCGTTCCAGGCTCATCATTTCCACAACCACAATCGCCAGCTACCACCTTATCCGGATCACCAGGACATTCATCCAAACAATCAACTGCACCATCGCCATCACTATCCACTTCACTCACCCCACATCCACATTCACCAGCTACCACTTTATCCGGATCACCAGGGCATTCATCCAAACAATCCACCGTACCATCGCCATCACTGTCCACATCACTCACCCCACATCCACAAGTACCTGCTATGACCTTATCGGGATCAGTAGGGCATTCATCTCCCGCTGTTGCAGCATATCCATCTGGTTGTTCGCAAGCCACTATGGAAGCACTGACATCCCCTACTCCATCCTGATCTATATCAAGATACCAGGTTTGTCCGTCCACGAGATCAGGATCATCACCATCAATTAGGCCATCACAATCATTGTCTTTCCCGTCACAAATCTCTACTGCGCCAGGAAAAACCTCAGGATCATTGTCGTCACACTCCTGACAGCTATTGAAAAGATCCCCATCTGCATCTTCACAGGGCACACTGGAAAGAGCACAAACAGCATCGATATCAGCCCCAGGCGTAGAACCTTGGCAAGTACCAGGAACATCGATAATCTTAATCGCATCAAAACGTAAAATTCCAGGGTTATATCCTTGTACAATTTCGTCAATATCCAGGGAAGCCGTGGATCCGCCGATGCGATCTATCTCATAGTAACCATCTCCATCGGAATCCAAAATTCCTTCATCCTGCAAAATAGATGCGGTTCCACTATCCACCGGACGTAGTTCAATATCGCTCCCTTCAATCTGAGGTCCAATTTCAAACACCCAAAGATCTGGCTCGCTATCTCCCGAGTTAGTCAATAAATTATTAGTAAAACCAAGACGAATCACACCTCCTTGTCCCAGACTGATACTGCGGTTATCGGGAGCACCAATCGCCTTGTCTGGATTGGTATTGTTGGTATTAATGTTATTACAAGTTGGGGCATAGGTAAGCACTGTATCTGCAAAGGACAATCCATCCCCAAAGCAAGTAGCACAACCTGCAGCCAATGCCTCACAACCTGGATCATCACAATCAATCAATCCGTCTCCATCATTGTCGATACCATCCGCACACCTTTCAGCTGTGTTTTCTGGTGTACAGCTAGGTAGTGGAGGTGCTGAGTCTGCGTATTCAATGATATAATGGAAGTTAAAACCATTGCTGTTTTCAATTACCCCATTTGTTGCCGTCAAATCAAAGGTATAAGCAAACTCATCCTTGCATTGATCGGCATTGATCATCGTACGTCCACACACACCATTATCAGATTCAAAACTCTGTACCCATACATCCAGGCTTGTTTGCCCATCCGCATCAAAGTACCAGCTATTATCCGTGGCGCAGGCACCATTATTAGGAGAGGGTAAGTCGTAGTTATTCCCTGCTGAAGTAGCAATACTCCAGGCTTTGACCAAGTACTGAGTCTCCAAATTGGATTCGCAGTAAATCATGATGGCTGCCTCATCGGCACCACTTTCATTGTTCAAACATCCTGTAAGTACTTCCAACTGGGTAAAGGTGATCTTATATTTCCCCGTAGCTCCACGACAAACGCAATCGGGTTCTATTCTGTCATTGGTAGTAGTAGGATCACCATCATCACAGCTCTCACCTGGATTGGGGCCTACCGGGCAGGCATCTTGACAGTCGATCAGTCCATCCCCATCGATATCATCGAACAATGGTATCGGATCACCAGTAGTCGCCATACTAAGAGTATACAGAAACTTTTCTCCCGTTCCGGCATTGATCATGCCTGTGCTTTGGGTCAGATCGATGGTAACATAGTCCCTCCGAATGCAGCCATCTCCAGAAGCAGCAGGCTCTACGCAAACTCCCGTATTATTGTTCTGGGCAGACTCCATCCAAAAGCGAAGTTCTGTTCTTCCTTCCGCATCAAAAGTCCAGGAGTTGGAACTCTGGCAAGTAGTGATAGGGGTAGGTAAGGGGTAGGTTCCGGCAGCGGTGAGATTGATCTGCCATCCGAAGGCTTTGATTAACGTTCCACCTTCGGCGCAATAAAGGCCAAATTGCGGCTCCTCTGGATTAGATCCTCCATCTCCGTTGATAAAGCATGAACCTTCCTCTAAGATTAGATCTGTAAATGTAATTGTATAATATGGCTGTCCTAATAAGGGGGTCATAACAGTAAAACAACAGCCGAAAACGAGTAGTGAGATTAGTTTTTTCATTGTGTTTCAGGTTTGTGATTTTTTGAGTGTGAAAAAAGGTTTTGTTCGATATCACAAACCTAGTCCGGTAGAGAATGAAGCGTTTGTACTTTTGATGCAATAGCTGTAACAATTGTCGCAACCCCCTATTCCCCAGCGGTATGTAGGTCCCAATCTTTATCCGTATATTAGTAGAGTTGATCTCCCCGGATGTTAGCCCACTAGCTATTTAATGCAAGTTGCGATTCATCCTCAAGAGCCCAAATGCGTCAGATATTTGCTGCAAAACCA
>CAJXPD010000139.1 GCA_913057785.1 uncultured Lewinella sp.
TCGGCGCACTGCTCTGCAGCGGGAACTAACTCAGGGGCTACTTCATTGAATTCATGGCAAGCGCAAACCAAAGCCAATTGATTGTAGTAGAAAGCAGAATCTAGATCTCTCAATTCTCGGTGAATTTCTGCTAGGTGGATCAAAGTGGTGGTGTTGAGTTCCTGTTGATCCACTTGTTTCTTCCGTGATTCTAGGGAAAGTTTAGCGTGTAAGTTCTTGAACAAGCTTTTGGCTCGATTGAAGTCTTGCTGTTCCTTCGCGAGCACGGCAGCCGCAAATTCAATTTCCTGAGAAAGTTGATTCATTATCGGATGGAAGCCTAGTAGCGTTTGCTGTTCTGCTTGTCTAGCTTTGGTATACTTCAGTAAGTCAGTAGCTTTTTCATACTGACGCATTTTGGTGTAGATCCTAGCTAGTTCGAGTTGGGTGGAAATTTGCAAGAGAGGGGCTACTTCATCCTTAGCTTCTGTTAAAAGCGTTTTGGTTTTCTGGGCATAAAATAGGGCGCTTTTGGGTTGATTTATGCTTCGATAACTCCTGGCAATTCCTATATAGATATTTGGCAATTGCATGTACATAACTTGATCACTTTCCAACCCTGTTGTTTGGATCAAGTAGGCTGCTTTTTCATAATGTCCAATTGCTTTTTCATGCTCATTGAGTCGCTGATAGACGGTAGCGATATCTTGATACAGACTAAATATCTCAGGAGAGTTCGTCACTCGATGGTGCATGGCGGCATCCAAGGCCTCTTCTAGATATTGTGTGGCGGGAATAAGATCCCACATGTAAGCATAATAGCTACCTAATCTTGCGTAGACGTTGGGGCGCAGTTGATTCGTCTCTGCCTGGGATAACAGGGGAAGCATTGCTTCTGCTTTTCTATAGAATTGTAGGGCTTGCCCCCATTGGGAGTTACTAGCATAGGATGAACCTAGTTGAAGATACATCTTGGCATACAGCAATGATGTATCGGCAGTCGATGTTTGACGCAGGTATCGTAAGGATTCTACACATATGCGTAGACTCTTCCGCGGTTCGTAGCCGTATTGGTACAATCTAGCTAAACAGTTGTACAGTTGATATCCTATTTCAGGAGATGTCAGAGGAAATTGTCGGAGCTGCTGGATGGCTTTGATGACAAGGTCAATTCCTTCCTGATAATTTCTACTACCAATGTAACTCTCCGCCAAATAGGAGCTGGCTAGAAGAACGGTCTCCCAGTCCTGCGCAGCGTATGACGCCTCCAAGCTTTGCTTATAGTAAGGGCGCGCTGCGATGATCTTTCCTTTTTTACGCAACTTCTCAGCCTGCTTATAGGGAAGCTCGACAGTTGACAGAAGCGTACCATTGGTCTCGTACTGGGGAGGTGCTTTGGTTTGAGCCTGCAACCCTTGCTGACAATAGATGACCAGCAACAGAGCGAGAAGGAGCCTGAGTTTGAACATGAGTGTGTGGTCTTAAGGTCTTTGTGTAAAATGGGTGTTTGAGTACGGAATAACGCTAGGGTTCAGATAGGGTGTAGTCTAATTCCAGGTAGATGAGGTCTAAGAAATTTCAGGTACGGTAGGTCAGCAAACGAATGTATCGGATCCAAAGATCGATGCAGTGAATAAAGGCTAGTAGACTAATTTCTTTTGTGCCAATTAGGCACCAGTCTTAGTAATGGATGGGGAAAGCCAAAAAGCCTGAGATGTAGGAAGTGGCTCTTGGAAGCAGAAGGCTTACGGGGTAGTGATTAATAAAGACTCCCGATAATGTGGGGCTCTAACGGCAGTTAACAGGTTAGTGTACATATGGCGTTGTTTATTGTAGGGTAGAAGGTTGAGTACAAAGCAAAAATAGCGGAGTGGCTAAGACATTGTCAAGCAGCCTCGATCAAGAGATTTGTGAGATGGCAGCCTGGAGCCATTATTTCTTGGTAAAATTCCTGCAAATAATTGATTACTAGTGCTTTAAAAATGTCTGTTAAAGAATCATTAAAAAGACTTTCGAAAAAGTTAAGGCCAAAAAAGGTAAGGGTATGAAGACCAATTACTAAGCCTAATGTAGTAAAACCAGTTCCCCCTTATACTCAACCTCTTGCTGGTCCAGAAAGCGTAGCCTCGCCAGATAAAAGAAAACGCCATCGTTCATCGGCCGCCCTCTTGAGCGCCCATCCCAACCGTAAATTGGATCGTTGGTACTGGTGTTTTCATTCTGAAAAAGCAGATTTCCCCAGCGATCAAAAATTTGTAGAGAAACGATTTCAGCTGGTCGCCTGCTATGAATGAAGAATTGATCGTTTATTCCATCACCATTAGGACTAAATGCGGTAGGAATAAACACATTTCGATCGTTGATGACTTTTACCAGAAGGGAATCTCTTGCACTACAACCGTCGGGGTCAGTAACCGTCAAATAATACCAGGTATCTGCATTGGGTGCCTCCGTCAGTTCCGTACAGCTGGTGCAGCTAATGTCGCCAACAGAGCTGGTCCAGGTGTAGCTGCTGCCTTCAGGTGAAGGACTCACGGTGGCTTGCAGAAGCACTTCGTCTCCAAGCTCAACCTGTTGGTCAGGACCGAGCTCAACTTCAAACCCAACACCGTCCACTTTAATATTGGTTTCGATAGTTTGACAAGTGGTGCTTATGGTCACAGCATAGTCCCCCGCGCTTGTGACCTTGTATGTTGGCTCGGTCGAACCGTCGCCCCACACATAAGTAGCTCCGGGGACACCGGGATCTAGCTCTAAACCTTCAGGAGAACAAATTTGAGTACTGATTCTACTGTAATCGAGTACGAGTTCTCCGACTTTGATGACGGTCGAATCCATCTTTACCAATGTCTTGGGGTTGTCCGAAAGTAAAACATAACCTAAAGTTCCTGGCAAGCCAGATAATTCGGCTTGAAAAGCGTAGGTTCCACTGGCCTCACCGGTCAACTCTACATCCACAATCAGCTCATGCAAACCAATCGGAATACTAAGACTTTCAAGCGTGAAAAAATTGGAATTAGTGCCACCTCCAGTGAGGACACCTTCCAAGGGACTTTCAATATTTTTAATGACAAAGCTTTCTGGGAAAACCTGCTCCAAGCGAAGGTTGTTCTGGGTGATTCCCGTGGTATTGGCTATTTCGAATTTGATGGGAATGGTCGTACAAGGCAAGGCTTCAATGGTTTCGACCGAAAGCTGTAGCCCTAGTGTATAAGGGCAGGAGCAGCCATCATTTCGCGAGGCAGGGGGGCCTACTGTTTCTAATTCTACGATGCCTGTTTCCTTATCGATGCTATAAAAAGCCTGCTGCACATTCTCTCCTGGTACCAGGCCATATCCAAAAAGCTTTCCAAAGGCGTCAAAGAACAATCCGCCCATCAATAAGGATTGATCGGTTGGAGGGTAATCTGCCTTGATTTCACCCGTATGTATATCGTAAGTAACTAGCCGGTGATTAATCCCATCAAACCCATATAAAGTACCATCGATGGGGTCAAAGGCTACGTCGGCTGAACGAACATCTGGCCCTTCCAGCCAGATTTCTGTATACTCGTAAGTCGGAGAATCTAGGTCGATGAAGCCAACTACTTCGTCGTGAAAAGAGCTAGTTCCAATGACCACTAGATACCGGCCATCTGGGGTTATATCCCCTGCGACATATTGTAGATAAGGATCAGAGTACAATTCACTGACGGTCTGCGCAATGCCATCTTTTCCCACTCGATACACATCTAGGCTTCCCGAGTCTACCCCATAGATGAAATTATCAACCGAGCGGAAACCCATAGCATTGAGGTCTTTCCCAGTAGTAGTTAGGTTTAGCGGTTTAAAATCCACCGTGCCAGAACCTGAGTCAATCCCTACGGTGTAAACGGTAGTATGTACAGCACCATCAGTGATGGCCAGGTAGAAGTCCCCTTGGCAGACAAAAGACTCTTGCGCTTGGATCGCAAAACTTAGTATCCAGAGGGATAGGAGAGGTCCAAGGTGTACATAAAGTCTTCTCATGCACCTAAAGTACCGCTTTTTTATAAGCATCCACTGTCCAGTCGGAGCAGGAAATGGCAAAATCCGGCAAAAAGTATGTTTTGTGGACTAAGCGCAAGAAAGCGGGACTTTTATAGCCTCAGATTCTGGATATTTTAGTAGACTTGATACGATAAACAGGCGAGGATATCGCCATTGCTGCCTAAAAACACTTCTATGTATACGAAACGCAAGTTTAAGGCCTTCGACATGGCCATGTGGACACGGTATGAAACCTTACTATTCATCATCTTGAGTATTATTTGGGTATCCGCCTATTACTTTGCAGATCTTACCTGGTTGAAAATTCCTTGGACCCCATTGGCACTCATTGGTACAGCAGTAGCCTTTGTGATTGGTTTTCAAAACAGCTCCGCCTACGGAAGAATTTGGGAAGCCCGGAAGATATGGGGAGGTATTGTAAATACTTCTAGAACCTTTGGCATGTTTGTGCAAGTTATGCTGACTAATGAGCATACAGAGGTGAAGCTCAGCAAAGAAGAGCTGCAACATGAGATCAAAACCTTGACTTATCGTCATATTGCCTGGATGACGGCTCTTCGTCATGCCATGCGCGTTCCCAAGCCTTGGGAAACCATCATGAACGAGAAGACCAATCAGGAATGGGATGTAAAACCTCCGGAGCGTATTTCCTCCTTGGAAGAAGATCTTAAGCCCTACCTTTCTCAAGAAGAATTATCATCTGTCTTAGGTAAGAATAATAAACAGACTGCGATACTCTATCAACAATCCTACCATCTACAAAAATTAAAAGAGCAAGGCGTAATTTGGGAATTTGCTTTTTTGCAGTTGGAAGGAGTGATTGAGGAATTTTTCACCTTGCAAGGAAAGAGTGAACGGATTAAGAACTTCCCTTATCCTCGCCATTTTGCTTCGCTCAATCACTATTTCATGTGGGTGTTTGTCTTGTTATTACCTATGGCTATTGTTCCTCAGTTTGCCGAGATCGGAACGGAGTTTACGGATAACTATCCCTTGATCGGAGACATCTTTATTTGGTTCTCCATTCCATTCTACGTGGCTGTCGCTTGGACTTTCCATACCATGGAGCGCATAGGCCGCACTGGCGAGAACCCCTTCGAAGGAACGGCTAATGATGTGCCCATCTCTACGATCGCTCGCGGTATTGAGATTGACCTCCGCCAAAACCTTGGCGAAACTAAGGAGGAAATACCAGCTCAGTTTGAGATCAAGTATGATGTACAGTTTTAGATAAGATAGGTTTGAAGATCAGGCTTTGGAAACCTGATCTTCAAGCTGTCTGGATGCTAGCAGCTCCAGTTGCTCCTTCGCACAGCGTAGCGGATAATCACCTCTCCTCCAGCACTCCTCCATTTCCTTAACATAGGTTAATGAGTAGGAAGATGTTCTCCTGCATTTTTGCATTGAACATTAAATCCTACACAACATGAAAAGCCTAAAACTAACTGTCCCACTGTTGGCTTTACTACTGGCCCAGCTGGCTGCCGCCCAGGATTACAACAGTAGGGAATTTCAAAATCAATGGCAGATTGGAATTGGACTCGGAGAGCTTCCAATGGATGGGAGCTTTAAACCCAGCATTACCTTTGGCTACCACCTGAAGGATAAGCTTTATGCTGGGGTCATCTATCAATTCAAAGATAAAATTCAACGCAACGAATCCTCCTTCAATGCGAAGTCTAGCGGACTTGACGGCTTGCTCCATTCATCCGAAACCGTTTCCCAACGCTTTCTATTGCACCTGAGATACACCCCTTTCCGAAGAGGCCCTTATCTCTCTGGCGGCTTGGTGTTCAATGGAGAGGATAGGGAGATTATGACTTTCGATGCTCGTTCTCGCACGCTTTCTGATGAAACCTATGATGGCAACATCCTGATCCAACAATCTAGACCCGCAGGCTGGGGGATTGCTTTAGGCTTAGGCTATCAATATGATTTCCGCAATGGCTTGTCAGTTGGCTTTGAATGGACCCCAGCCTGGGGTCAATATCCAGAGCCGTTCTACCTTTTTGGTGGTACCGCCGATTTATCAGAGCCGGCTCTTCGGGATTTAGAAAGTAAAATGGACGAAGGCTTTGGGAGCAGTGTAACCAATATGTATAAGGTATTTCACCTTGGTCTAGCCTATCGATTTCAATAAAGGAACTGAATTAAATAAAACGGTAACCATGAAACTATCCAATCAAACCATACTCATCACCGGAGGGACGTCCGGAATTGGCCTTGCCTTAGGGAAAGCCTTAAGGGAAAAAGGTAATCAGGTTATTTTGTTAGGGAGAAACCAGGAAAAGCTCGTTGCAGCTAGTGGTTTGGGCTTTGAAACCATTTCCTGTGATCTAAGTAAGATTGCCGACATTGAAGCAGCCTCCGTCCTGATTCAAAACAAGTATCCACAGCTGAATCTACTATTTAACAATGCAGGGATACAATACAATTATAACTTCTTGGAGCAAGTTATCCCTCCCAATAAGATTGCACAGGAGATACAAGTGAATGTTAGTGGGCAAATCATCTTGACTCAACTATTAATACCTGTTCTATCGAACGCTGAGCAAGCCTGGATCATCAATACCACTTCTGGCTTAGGTATGCATCCCAAGAAAGATGGCTTGGTGTATAGCGCAAGTAAAGCAGCTATGCGAAATTTTACCAGAGGCTTGCGGACAGTTCTTCAAAAAAGCTCAATTAAAGTCTTGGAGTTCATTCCACCGGTTACCGATACACCGATGACTTCTGGCAGAGCTGAAAACAAGATGCCCGTTCAGCGTCTCATTGATCTAATCCTTCCACAAATAGAAAAGGAGCGAAGCATGATCACCGTACCTATTATGCGCCTATTTGAATGGATTGCCTTTTTGTTCCCTAGCTTAGCGGATCGAATTCTCTCCAAAGGCGATTAAGACTAATCCTCTTTAAACCAGACTGGTCCACTAAGGCGAAGTAAGTCATCCCCGTACTCGACTAGAAAGTAGGCGGCTTTGATATCTGCCCCGACTTTTGCTTTAATTCGCTTCTTCTTGATTTGGGCGGGCAAGGTTTCCCATTTACGTTCCTTATTTGGCGCCTCCTCCTTGGTGAAGACAAGAGTGGCAGATTGAATCGGTTGACTTTGCTGGATGGTGCCCACGAATCGAGTCCCCCGCTGACGAGGGATCGAGATCTTGGGTAGATCCTTTTTGGCGTTCATGAAAGGAGCAATCTCTTTGGGTTTGGCCCCGTATTCATGATTGTGTCTCATCTGAGGAATCATGAGCTGTGCGGCATTGGGTGTAATGTCAACTGTTTTTTGCCAACTTTCAACGGGATAAGCAAAGTCATTGGTTCCGTTAATAAATAGCACCTCCGATTTGATATTCGAAACATATTTAGAGGGGTCCCATAGGCGCTCCCATTTTTGGCTAGCAGCGGTTCCTAGAGAGTCAAAACGGTTTAACCAGACACTTTTCTCATACAAAAAACCACAGCCATAGACGGGTACAGCCGCTGAGAAGCGATGATCGATTCCTGCTACGATAGAGGTCAGGTATCCGCCCCAACTGATCCCAGTGACTACTGTTTTTTGGGGGCTGGTATCAGGAAATGAGCGTAACAGAGAGTGAGCTCCGATAATGTTTGAAATGGCATGGAACTGCCAGTGTTCTGTAAACGCTGCATTGATATGATAGAACTTGTGCGTATCATTCTGCGGAGGTCCCCCCAGGCTTAGTCTTTCCGATTTAGTACCCCACAGGTGATTTTGTTCTTCCATAGGGGCCGGCTTACTGCCACCGAGATCCATGGCAATCGCTGCGTAGCCTCGCTTGGCCCATTCTAGTGCCCATACTCGAAAAGCCGTCCCGCCACCGCCGTGTATCAGTACAATTCCTGGAAATTGTCCGCTTATTTCAGTATCCTTTTCCAAAGTGTTGGGACTGGCATAATAGGCAAAAACCTCCGTTGCCTGTCCATCAAATGGGCCTCCCTTGTAGATTAGGGACCATACCGAATCTGTTTGGTTTTCCCATCGGAAGGACGGGGGGGAAGCAAGTTCTTCGAAGTCGAATGGAATCTTTCCTTCCAAGGCGGGGGGCAGGCTGAGTGGATATTCTTGTCCAATCGAAAGCGTGCAAGTGAAAAGGAAAAGTAGGGAGCAGCAATACCATTTCATATCCAAGTATTTGTGACCCATGCCTAGTCTTTTAATGGGTTGATACTAAAATCCTTAATCTTGAGGTGGTTTCGAACGGTCCTGAAAGCGAACCATCCTTCTTGATATGGAGACTCATCCGGATAGTCAAATAGGAGTTCATCATTAATGGAATAGGTGGTTCGATCAGGATAGACTTTAATATGCACTTTAATGTCCTTGTTGGGAATTATTAGGTGAGGTTCAGCTAAATCATGTTCGGGCAGTAAAGGCCGGTCACCAGTTCCCGTATATCGTCGGAAGCGCGTTTTTGAGTTGTTATGTCCACCGTAGCCTACATAATAGGTTTGGATCTGGTGGTAGTCAGGAAATTTGCCTGTCCGGATACTATCAGCACAACTGAAGATATCCTCGGGACATCGAGGATCATTGGCCATCCAGAAACAATTCAGATCACTGACTCGATCATTGGGCCCCTCCGCTCCAACTACAAAAGCAGTATACTGTATTTCAATCGGTGCCTTGAGTTTTTGCTTTAGCCAGATCGTGGCTCCACCCGAAGCTTCAATATCTAGTGCCCCATCAACAATGCTCACTTGAGACAAGGGGCCTTCCACTTCGGGTGACCAATAGTCTAAATCACTAACCTTATCAAATTCGATAGAAAACAAGGAAGGTTCCTCAATAGGAGTACTTGAATGGCAAGCCATGAATCCTATCATTAGGAATAAGCAAGAAGCGCTATGGCCAAGGTTGAGCTTGGAAATCACGTTGTAAAATGTTTGGTTGTTCGTCTTGAATTCCCACAACTACAAATATGGGTAGCTTACAACTTATCCGATCTGTAGTGCTGTGGATAGGATGTAAGTTACTAAAAGCAGCGGTTTTCGCCGTAGTTCGAAGGCACACAATTGTGGACGCAAACCCTCAGCCGATCTCATTGCCTGAAGTCGTCATAGAGCCCGCCACATCACGTAGCTATTAACCATTCCCAATTCTGCATGTTGAAATGCCCCTGGTATCTCACCTTTTATCTCAAACCCCAATTTTTTCCAAAGACGTATGGCCCTTTCGTTGGTTGAGACCACGATGTTGAATTGCATGGCCAGATACCCCAGCTGTTTGGCTTCCTCTAAGGAATATTCACCCATAGCGGTGCCTACCCCTTGTCCAGCAGCGGTTGGAGCTGTCATGAAGGAGGCATTAGCGATGTGTGAACCTAAATCTGGGAAATTATCCTTGATAATGAAAGTGCCAATAATGGATTGATCGATTAGGGCCACATAAGTATGAACAGCTGGATCCATCCAGTACGCTAACATTTTTTCTCTGTTGGAATCTGGAGCAAAAACGTAGGTATCACCTCCCGCAATCACTTGCCGAATAATATCCCACAACTGATCCGCATCTCCACTGCTCGCTTGCCTAATATGTATCTTGGGGTTCATATTGTAGCGTCTTAGCGGTTTCGCGGATCACATTCAGTAGGTAATCAATACTGTCCTTTTGTTTACGATGATTGATTAAGCAGGCACGTAAGACAAAATCATCGTTTAGCTTGGTTCCTGTAATGAATACACGTCCGTCCTTTTCCAAGGCGGCGATCAATCTGGAATTAATGTCTATGATCTCAGCTTCCGTGGTGTATGCTCCGGTGTATCGAAAGCAAGTCACTGCCAGATCGGAGCGAGCCTTTAGTTCGAAATCAGGCGCCTCTATTACTTCGTTGGCTAGATAGTGAGCGAGATCAATGTCCTTTTGGATCATCTCTTTTATCCTCCTGATTCCATAAGCTTTGACGCTCATCCACACTTTTAAGGCCTTAGCGTTACGAGATAATTGAAAGGTATGTTCATTAAACTCAAGGCGCCCCATACCTTCTTCCAAGGCGGTATCTAGATAATCTGCTTTCTTGAAGTAGGTGCGACGTAGCGTATCCCAGTTTTTAACCAAGGTGCAGCCCGCTTCAAAAGGTTGATAGAGCCATTTATGAAAATCTATAGCGATCGAATCAGCCCTTTCGAGGCCTTTGTATTTGGCTTGTAGGCTACTTAAGGAAGCGGCAAGGCCGCCATACGCCCCATCGATGTGAAACCATAAGCCATACTTTTGAGCAAGATCTGCTAACGCATCTAGATCGTCTATCGCCCCGGTATTTACCGTTCCGGCATTACCAATAATACAGAAAGGGTGAAAGCCATTAGCTTTGTCGGTGATGATCTGTTCCTCTAGTGCTCGTAGGTCGATGGTGAAGTCCAACAAGGTTTTGATCTTGCGTAGCTGATCGGTACCTATGCCTAGTAAATCCAGGCTTTTGTCTACGCAGCCATGTACCTCTTTTGAGGCATAAACGGTGAAAGGAGGTACACCAAATAGTCCTTTCTTTCTAATGCCCATTTGCTCAAAAGCTATGTTTCTGGCTACCGTCAAACCCGTCAGATTCGCTGCGCTCCCTCCGCTAACCAGAACGCCTCCGGTTAAATCCTCTAGTCCCATCATCTCAGCCCCCCAATGAATCACCCTCTTCTCAATTTCACTGAGTGCCGGTGCTAGGTGCCATTTTGTTACGTTTTGATTGATGGTGGCAGCTAGCTGTTCGGCCACGATAGAGACCTGCGTCCCTCCAGCCATTACATAGGCGTACATATGCGGTCCGAGGTTTCCAGTGGCTGTATTCATCACTTTCTCTCGCACCTCCTCAAGCAGGGCTTCCGTGTCCATCCCTTCCTGTGGTAATACCTCATTGAACCAAGATGCTACTTCCTCCTGCTCATGGTAGTGATAGGCCTTCGCATCATTCAGTCGCTCAAACTGGTCAAGTACAAGCTTAGCGCTTTGATCCAATAAGTGAGCGAAATCCTTCTGATTGAGATCGAGACTATTATTCTTCATTGTCCAGCTCTTTTAAGGTTCTTTCCATAAAATCATATTCGGCATATTGTTGCTCGAGCAGGGCAAGCTTGTCCAAAAAGTTATCATCGGGTTCGAACAACTTACGCACCCCAATTTCCCCCGCTTCCCAGATCTGCACTAGCCTGGGCAGTTTTGCCTTAGCCTTGGCCGATAATTCCACGAGTTGTCGACGAGAATCCTTTGGGTCTGTGAAGCTTTCCAAGTAGCCGCGTGACTTCATCTTCTTGACCATATTGATGATAGAAGGGTGTGAAAAGCGGAGATAGTCTGCCATTTCTGTGATGGAGAGTTGTTGATGCTCCTTCAACAACAAGAGTAGCAAGTACCAATTGGGCTCTATATCCAAGCCTAAATGACGGTAGAGGTTTCTCCCTCCATGTACCATGTTTTCACTGATTCGCTTGAGTCGTACAGAGAGGCCCAAGTATTGGAGTTCGGCAACAAAATCTGGCTTCATGTTTAATTTATGTAGTTGACTACGCAAATATAAGCAAAATATGTAGTCGACTACATAAAAGGCCAAAAAAGACCTGATTTTCAGTTTGAGACCGATTCGAAACCCTGAAAGGACTAGAAATTAACCAAGCTAGCTGTAGGACTGCTTACATTTGGGAGATATGCACAATTGTCTTTTTATGAAGAAATTAATCTTACTAAGCTTCTTTGCGAGCCTTCTAATTAATGGGTCTAGTCAAGCAAACGCTTCCCCACCGAAACCCAACTTTGTACTGATTGTAGCAGATGATCTAGGATTTGCAGATCTAAGCCTAAATGGAAGTCAACAGATCCCAACGCCCAATATTGACCGGCTGGCGCGATCGGGAGTCAATTGTACGGAGGGATATGTGTCTTCTCCGGTTTGCAGTCCCTCCCGGGCGGGATTGTTGACGGGGATCAATCAGGTCAAGTTTGGACATGACAACAATTTGGGAGGAAACCAGAAAGGCTTTGATCCTGAATTCTTGGGCTTGCCGATCTCCGAAAAGACGGTGGCAGATCATTTAGGGGCATTGGGATATACTAATGGACTAATTGGTAAATGGCACTTGGGAGGAAAGCCGCATTTCCACCCTCTGAAAAGAGGGTTCGATGAATTCTGGGGCTATACCGGAGGTGGTCATGACTATTTTACCGCTTTGCCTGATGGTAAAGGATACAAATGTCCTATCGAGTGTAACTACGAAACACCTGCTCCGATTACCTACATTACCGATGACGTGGGCACGGAAAGTGTCAAGTTCATTCAGCGGCACAAATCAGCTCCTTTCTTCCTCTACGCGGCCTTCAACGCTCCGCATGCCCCCATGCAGGCTACGGAAGCAGATCTTGCCCTTTTCCAACACATCGAGGATTCCAAACGGAGAACTTATGCGGCAATGGTGCATCGACTAGACGTGAACGTGGGGCAGATTCTGGATGCCCTGGAACAAAATGGTTTGCGAGAAAATACCTTGGTGGTCTTCATCAGTGACAATGGTGGGCCGGTGAATAGCAATGCTTCAATCAATGCCCCCTTCAATGGGCAAAAGGGGATACTGCTAGAAGGCGGGATTCATGTTCCTTTTATTTTGAGTTGGCCCCAGTCATTAAAAAACAATTCGATCTATTCCCTTCCAGTCTCAGCCCTTGATCTTACACCAACGATGGTAGCCCTTGCGGGAGGAAAGATGGAGGATACAAAGTTTGATGGCGTAAACCTAATCCCCTATCTCACTGGGGACATCAAAGGAAGGCCTCATGAAACCTTGCAATGGCGATTTACGATCAGTGCAGCTATCCGAGAAGGAAACTGGAAGCTGATTCGATTACCGGATCGCCTTCCTCTCTTGTTTGATCTATCAAAGGATGTTTCTGAGCAGCACAATGAGTCCCTAGATCAGTTAGACGTGACCAAAAGGCTGTTAAGGAAGCTCGGTACTTGGGATGTGAGCCTGCCCCATCCGGTCTTCTTAGAGGGAGCGGTATGGAAGGCTAGACAGCTACAGTTATATGATAAAGAATATCAATTGGTGCAACCTGGTAAAGAATAGCATCTATGTTGTGGAGCACATCGGATCAAGAATTCAAGCAAGCCCTGTGCCTAGGAAAAGATATTGCATGTAGAGGTTGAAATCCCCTGATTTCCTTTACCTTGTTAAGGAGCGTAATTCGCCATTTCCTTTTTCTAAAAAAACTACTTCGCCATGAAATGGATGCTATGCCTTTGCCTTGTTAGTTTACTTTGTCTATCCTGTACTGCCCAAAAGCCTCGCGCCCGAGACCTAGGTGTTCCCTTCCGCGGGACTCCGGGAGCGCTCAATGCCATCACAGATGTGCAAGGCGTTGAAGTGGGCCATTGTACATTGATTTCCGGTAGCGGCAAAAATGTTGCCGGTAAAGGCCCTGTGCGTACCGGGGTGACAGCGATTTTTCCCCGAGGTAAAAGGTTCAATCCGGTTTATGCGAATTGGTATAGCTTAAATGGTAATGGAGAGATGACGGGAACGACTTGGGTGACGGAATCTGGGTTTCTGGAAACGCCCATTATGATCACCAATACCAATAGTGTGGGCGTGGTGCGGGATGCGGTTTTAAAGTGGTATGTGGACACCGATTGGTATCGAGGGGAGGATTGGTGGTATACTTATCCTTTAGTCGCTGAGACTTATGATGGTTTCCTTAACGATATTTATGGCTTCCACGTAAAGGAGGAGCATGTACTAAAAGCCATTGCCGATGCCAAGGTGGGCAAAGTAGCAGAGGGTAATGTGGGCGGAGGTACCGGCATGATGTGTTTGGGATTCAAAGGAGGGATTGGAACTTCTTCCAGGCTGGTAAAAGTAAATGGAGAGGAATACACCCTTGGCGTATTGGTGCAATCCAATTTTGGTGGCAGAAAGAATTTATTGATCGGAGGTGTGCCGGTAGGACAGGAACTCCAGGATACTTTCAAGACCGTCTTTAACGGGCCACCCCAGTCCCGCCGTCAGGAAGGAGATGGCTCCATCATCGTGATTGTGGCAACGGATGCTCCCTTACTGCCGCATCAATTGAAACGTATTGCACAACGCGTTCCCTTAGGCATTGCTAGAGTCGGAGGGCATGGGAGCAATGGTTCCGGAGATATCTTTCTCGCCTTTTCTACAGCCAATGAAGATGCCTTTAATCGGGATGAAACGGTTAGCGTCACATCTTTGCCTAATGATCGCATCACTCCTTTGTTCGAGGCTACGACTCACGCCGTAGAGGAAGCTATCATCAATGCTATGGTCGCTGCTGAAACGATGGAGGGGAATAATGGAAATAAGGTGTATGCCCTGCCGCATGACCTTTTGATTCAGGTGCTGGAGAAGTATAATCGGCTGGAGAAATAGGGGGCTCGCCAGGCGGGGGATGGTTGTGGGTGAGAAACACCAACAACGGCTATGGGCTTCTCCCCAGCCATTGTTGGTGTTTTCCACCAACGATATTCCACGCACCAAGGTTTTCGGAGGATGGTTGTGGGTCGAAAGGAGCAATAACGGCTATGTAGGGACATGCCTTATCGGGCTAGCTGCAGCAGCTGGAGGGCATCATCATTGAGCCCCACCAAGTAGGCTGGCTTTCTGTCATTTCCCCAGCCAATTGGGGCGGTGACTTTTGCATCACCAGGCAAAAAGAGCCCACTTTCCTGCGCTGGTACAGCCGAAAACTGCCCGCCTTGCCCCCCGATCAGTACTAGGCCTACCCCCGCATCATTGCGGGGCGTTTCAACTTCGGCAGCGTATAAGTTGCCGAATAAGAGTAGATCCTTGTAAGCATCTCCATTGTAGTCAATGACTTCAATGGCATTGATGGAAGACAACTGGGCTTCTATGGGAAGCTTGTGCTGGATAAATCCTTCATCTCCTTTGTTCTCTAGCCATATACTCGCAAATGAGGTGGCTTGTAGGTGCAAGGCTTGAGTGAGCATTTGTTCTCCGTATAAATCATTGAGATCGGCTTCTGCAAAGGCATCGAAGGTAGTGAATCGGGCGGCGATAGCAGGTACTTGCTGTGCCGAGCATTCTCGACCACGGACGGGTAGCTGCACGCCCTTCTTTTTATAACTAAGTACAATGTCTAGGCTATTATTTTCATCAAAATCGTGCGCATACACTTCGAAAGGCTGTTTTGCGGAGGCTCGGTATTTGTAATTCAATCCTAGGTTACCGCAAACTAGATCCATATCCCCATCATTATCGAGATCGGCCGCCTCCAAACTGTACCACCAACCCTGAAGATGTTCCAGACCTGGGAGGTCATCTGTAACTTCCTCCAGGCTTTGGCCTGAGTTTTTGAAATAACGAATCGGCATCCATTCCCCGGTGAGCATTAGGTCTTGTAATCCATCCTGATCAAAATCTTCCCAAGCAGCAGCTGTCACGAGCCCAGGTGCTTCTAGAGCCGGTGCAACTTCTGTAGTGACATTTACAAAGCGTAATTCTTCATCTATACCTCCCGCATTCTTGAGTAAAAATGAAGGTGCCGCTAAGGGATATTGACCTGGGACGATTCGTCCTCCTACAAAGAGATCAGGTGCTCCGTTTCCATCCCAGTCTCCGGCTTCGACGACGAGCCCGCTAGCCACCATAGGAGGCAATGCCTTTTCGGCATAGATGAACCCCGCTGGTGTATTGACATATAATCGATCTTGAAAGTGTTGGTCAGGCCGATTCTTGTTATTGCTGCCATGCACTACATATAGATCTTGATCTCCATCTTGATCCGCGTCGAAGAGCAATGCTCCGGTGTGTTCAAATTCAAGGGTTTCCTGCCAAGGGCCATTCAAAACTTGGAAATGTCCTTGTTGATTTTGAATAAATAACTGGCTGCTAGAACCGGTGGCATTGCCAATAAAAAAATCATCTAGTTGGTCCCCATTGACATCACCTACAGCTAAGGCCGGGCCAAGTTTTGAGTATCGGTGTGGGAGTAGGGGTTCGTGATAAAAGTCATCGTAGAAGTTTTCTTTATGAAGAAAATCTAGCTTGACTTTGGTGGTGATATTTTCAAACTTTGGCTTTACCGATTCCATCAATTCTCTTCCAGCATAAGCCTCGAGATACTGTAATTCCAATAGCTGATCCACTGCTACTTCCTCTAAGATTTGCTTCTTCCCATCTGGCCAGGTGATTTTTAGTTTTTGAATGGTGGTGGTTGCACCCAACCCAAAATGGAGTCTAGGTGCCACGCTGGATTGAAACCCTCGACTAAGGGTCAACTCTTGGAGCTGTTCCATCCCGTTGGCTTCAATGCTTACCTTGGCACCAATACCTAGAGGATTGTGTTTGGGGCCTTTCAGCCTGATTTGTAAAAAATGTTGTTGAGCTGAAGTTTCGTTTTTGAACAGACTCATTTGTTCATCCAGGTTGGTCATCACTAGATCCAGGTCGCCGTCATTATCTAAATCTGCGGATGCAAACCCATTGGTGAATCCCTCATGGGATAGTCCCCATTCTTCAGTAGTTTTCGAAAAGAGAATTCCACCTTGATTCTGGAAAGCGTAATTATCCACTGGCTGACTAGGTAGGTCGGCATAATTCAATTCGGGAGGGCCAAAGAAAGAATTGGGATCAGATTGATTGAGGACATCATTGTTGTTGACATCTCTCTTCATGCCGTTAGAGATAAATACATCTTTCCAACCATCATTGTCCAAATCTATAAATTGGATACCCCAACTCCAATCGGTGGTTGCCATGCCTGACAGACGGGAGATATCGCTAAAAATGGGGGTGCCTTCTTTCGTAATGCCATTATTCAGTTGCAGGCTGTTTTGCATGTACTGATAGTGGAATCCCAGTTCTACCCCTTCCCAGAAGGTGCCGGGACTCATGCTTGCCATATTGGTTTTGGCGCGTTTATAGTCTTCGGGGGTCATGTCTACCTGTGCTAGGTCTATTAGCCCATCATTATTGAAATCCGCCGCATCTATCCCCATGCCAAACAGAGAGGTGTGTCGAGTGGCTTCCTGGATGACTTCTTTGAAGGTGCCATCCTGCTGATTTAGATATAGATAGTCGGGTACATTGAAGTCGTTGGAAACGTATAGATCGGGATATCCATCTTGATTGAGGTCACTGCTGGCAAGGCCTAGGGTTAGACCAAAATTTTGTACGCCTGCTTCAGCAGTGACATCAATAAAACTTCCGTCTCCGTTATTCTTGTACAGATGCCCGGATTCTTCCCACAAGTTTCGCTGCATTCTCATAGCGTAGAAAGCATTGCCTTGGCTAACGGGAATTTGAGGATAGTTGCCCACAAAAAGATCAAGCAAACCGTCCAGGTCATAGTCAAAGAAACTTGCCTGGATAGAAGTACTAGCATCATCGATGCCATATTCGGCTGCCATTTCTGTAAAAGTATTGTCTCTGTTGTTGATGAAAAGTTGATTGTTGAAGGGCGGATGTTTACCTGATACACAAACATAGATGTCTAACCATCCATCTGCATTAATATCCACCATGGTGGTTCCTGTATACCAACGACTATCCCCGATAACCCCTGCTTGCTCGCTGATATCCTCAAATTGAAGGTTTCCTCTGTTGAGATACAAGCGATTGGGGACCATGTTACCGGTCAAATAAATATCGATCAATCCATCATTATTGATGTCGCCCAATGAGATACCGCCCCCCATATAGAGATAGGGGAAGGTATAGTAATTCAAGGTGTCATTTTCAAGGATATTGTTTGAAAAGCTTAGCCCGGAATACTCAGCAGGTACCGCGTCAAAATGGGTGACGACTTCCTGTATGCTGGATTCTGTATTTTGACAAGCCCAGCAAAGAATCAAGAAGAGGATGAGGTAAAGGCGGTTCTTCATGAAGGATCAAACTAAAGGATGTTGCCAGGATAACTTCGTCGGCATGACAAGTCATCAATAAAAGCTATGGAGTTAAAGGTGATAGGAGAGGATGAGCCAATGGATGGGCACTGGTCTCGAGAGATTGTGCCCACCCATAAAGCCTGTCAAAACTGATCTTTGATTACTGCATTAGTAACCAGGATTCTGCTTAAAGTTGGGATTTCCGTCTATCTCATTTTGTGGGATAGCGATATATTCTCTTCCAGGTTTGTAGGCTCCGGTTCCTGCACTTTCGGATTTTAACGCTGGATTGTTTACAATTCTTTCTACCACTCTTCCCCATCGTAGTAGATCAAAGTAGCGAGTACGCTCAAAGGTCAATTCCTTGATGCGTTCATCTTCGATATCCTGCATGGTAATGGTGGTAAAAGCAGGCATGTCAGCTCTAGCACGTACTTGATTGACGGCATCTACAGCGGCAGCACTAGAACCGTTTTGCATGAACTCTGCTTCGGCGAACATCAAGAGTACATCGGCGTAGCGCAACATTCTCAGGTTATTCCCCGCACCATGCCATCCTCCGTCAAGCGAATTGGTATGACCATTGAATTCCCAGTCGAGATATTTATTGGCAAAGATGAAGTCGCTTCCATTGGGAAAAGCCTCGGCGTAGGTCTTACCCTGATACGTCTTGGAAGACAATTCCTTACCTTGATAGCTGGTGGTTTCGTCGGTATCAAAGAAGAGCGTGGTGAAAAGTCGTGGGTCCAATTCTCCATTGACTGTCCTTTCGTCCATGAAGAGGTCCAATACCCATTCGTTGACACGCATACCATTCTGATTCGTAAAACCGGCGGGTGCTAGATCTGGCTGATAAGCAGCACCCTTACCGCGACCTGGGCGGTCAGCACCCCAACCTCCATTGCCGTCCGCAATGAGTTGGATTTCAAATAAAGACTCTGCATTGTTCTCAGCTGCTTCGGTGAAGTTGTCGGCATAATCCTCCATCAGTTGGTATTGACCACCCATGATTTTAGAAAAAGCATCCTTCGCTTCTGCGTATTTACCTTGATATAGATAGACTTTCCCTAGTAGCCCCAGTGCAGCACCGGAAGTGGCTCTACCCACGTAATTGGATGACCAAGATTCAGGCAAGAATTGTGCGGCATTTTCCAAGTCAGACTCGATCTGTGCCCAAACATCTGCGGGTGGTGCCTGATTAATCAAGTTGGGTTCTTCGATTTCTGTGATGGGCAACGTAATTAGCGGTACGTTCAGCCAACTATTCAATAGATTGAAATAGTTGAAGGCGCGAATGAAATAACCTTCACCAAGAATGTTATCTCTCTCGGTCGCGTCCATTTCTATGTTCGGAACGTGAAAAATAACTTCATTTGCTCTCGTGATACATTGGTACATGGCGCTCCATACCCAAAAAGTGGCATTACTATCTGAAGTACCACTGAAGTATCCAACAGCAGTTCGCTCCGAGGTATTAAAGCCATTAATCACATCATCGCGATAATCCGACGTAAAGATCTCGAATCGAGTATAGTACCAAATATTGGTGAAGGGACTGTAAGCCCCAAAGACCCCTTTTCTTGCATCTTCTGCTGTTTTCCAGAAGGAGGCGGGAGTAACTGCATTTGGATTCACCTGATTCAGGTTATCTTCACTACAGCTCACAGTAAAGGTCAATATGGCTAGCATTGTCAAGACAATGCGAATTGGATTCTTTTGATAATTCATAATTGTCATTTGAAGTACTTCCTATTATAAAAATGATACCTGGAGGCCAAATCGCAATTCCTTAGGAACAGGATAGGCGCCCTCATCTACACCAGAGTTGAAGATGCGGCGGCTTCCCCCTCTAGAGTTTCTTCCTACTTCAGGATAGTAGCCCGTGTAATCCGTAATAGTGAATAGGTTGGTACCTGATATATAGATTCGTGCTTTGCTTAGGCCAATTCTTGAGATGGCGCTAGCAGGAAGTGTATACCCAAATTGGATATTTCTTAGTCTAAAATAGGCGCCGTTCTCAAGGTAGAACGTAGACATTCTACGGTTGAAACCTGGGTCAGCCTGGGTGTTCCGAGGAATATCAGTATTGGTATTGCTAGGTGTCCAAGCGTTTAAAGCATCTACGAAGTAATTGCCGTTGAAGTCGAAGTAGCCTCTGTATTTAGTACCATTCAGAATCGTATTTCCAGATACGCCATTAAAGAATAAGTTCAGGTCGAAGCCCTTGTACTCGGCGGATAGATTGAAGGCATATTCAAAATCCGGAGTTGGATTACCAATATAGGTGCGATCATCTTCATCGATATCTCCATCTCCATCCAGGTCTTTAAATCTTAGGTCACCAGCCCTTGGGTTACCCGCCTGATCATTGGCAGCAGCAGCTTCCTCATCAGATTGATAAATCCCATCCACCACATAACCGAAGAAGGAAGAGATGGGCTGACCGACATCTGTTTTAGTACTATTAATCGTATTGGAGGTGAAGGATCCCTGGATGATTGGAGTCGCATCTCCTAGTGCTGTCACCACATTGTCAAGGATGGAGAAGTTACCGGAAGCGGTGAACTTCAGGTCGCCGAATTGCTGGAAGTAGCTAGCAGAGAATTCAAAACCCTTGTTTTCCACACTTGCTGTATTAAATGGGATGGCATTGCCGAAGCCAGTGTATAATGGTAATCGCAATCCCACGAGTACATCCTCTGAATTCTTGATGAAGTAATCCATCGTAATGTCCAGGTGATTATCCAATAAACTGAATTCTACTCCGATGTCTGTCGTTTTGGTCGTTTCCCAAGTGATGTTTGGATTGACACCATTGGTAATGGAGTATCCCGTAACTCTACCGGGGCTTTCTCCCAGGATGTATTCACTGAAGAGGTTTAGGGAAGGATCTATGGCATAAACACCTACATTATTAGATCCGATTTCCCCATAGCTGGCTCGGAATTTAATATTAGAAATACCGGTGACATTCTCCATGAAATCTTCATTGCTTAAGTTCCAACCTAGTGCCATGGAAGGGAAGGTTCCCCAACGTAGGCCTTCTCTAAATAGAGAGGAACCATCTCGGCGAAGCGTCGCGGTGAATAAGAAGCGGTCATCAAAGGTGTAGTTGATTCGCCCGAAGTAGGACTGAATCACAGAAGTTAGATCTTGTGCTGGTGCACTCGCCAATTCTTCTGCCGCGGAGGCGATTCGAATCTCGTTGGTTGGAAACCTGCGTGCATCTACGCCAAGCGACCTATTATTGGTTTCTTGAGCGGTGTATCCCCCCAAGACATCAATGCTATGTCTACCAATCAGTCGCTTGAAGTTTAAGGTATGCTCGACCAATCCGGAACGGAAACGAGTATTGCGTTCGGATAGTTCAGCAAAGTCATTATTCCCTCCCGCGATAAATACTGGATGTAATGGTGTAAAGGTATAGTTGTTCTGGTCGTAGTATTCTGCGCCTAGATTTAACTTATAAACTAGGCCATTGAATATTTCGTAGGAAGCGGCAATGTTGCCTAGAAGGGTATACCTCGTAATCGTACGATCCTCAAGAGCGGCCATTCCCAGTTCGTTTCTAATGGTTCCCTGACCATAAAATGATCCTAAGGTAGGTGCGCCCGGTTCATCAGGAATATCTGATGCGCTCCAATCTCCATTGTCGTCTTGCAAACGGATCGTAGGCAATAGATTACGTTCCTTATTGAAGTAAGGGTTAGGATTGTTGACGGTTCGGGTTATACCAATGGTGTTCTCTAACTTAAAGCGACCTTTGGTAAAGGAGCCATTCGCCCGTGCTGTGAAGCGATCGAAATCGGAGTACTTTACAATTCCCTCTTGATCGTAGTAGCTTAAGGAGAGGTTGTATAGCGTATTCTCCCCTCCACCGTATAAACGCACATTGGCATTGTGAACCCAAGCCGTTCGCAAGGATTCATCATAAAGATTGCTAGTGTTGTTCGGATTGAATTCTGTATCGTTGGCAGGAGATCTTGGTACTCCATCATTGTCATCTGCACGATTGACGATATCCGCATATTGACGGGCATTAGCCCAGTCGAAGCGGTTAATCACATCTGCAGTACCAGAGCTCAGATCAAAATCTAGGTTGACTTTTCCACGAGTACCTTTTTTCGTCGTAATGATTACTACGCCATTGGCTGCTCGGGACCCGTAGATGGCACTGGCAGAAGCGTCTTTTAGAACAGAGACAGATTCGATATCAGAAGGGTTCAGGGAGCCCATCCCTCCGGTCAACATGCCATCGATTACGAATAGAGGGCCGGCATCGGATAGTGTTCCGAATCCTCGGATAGAAATGATGGCATTGGCACCAGGGGCGCCACCTTGTTGCTGTACACTGACCCCTGCCATTCGACCCTGCAAGGCTTGAGAAGCATCGCTAAAGGTGTACTTCTCAATATCATCGCCTTTAATTTGCGCAACGGAACCGGTGAGATCACTTTTCCTTTGGGTACTATAACCCACGACGATGACCTCATTGAGCTGAGCAGCATCTTCTGCTAAGGTAATGTCAATTTGCGTCTGTGTACCGACGGTGATCTCTTGCGTTTCAAAGCCAATGTAGCTGAAGATCAATACGTCGCTTGCACTGGCTTCAAGGGTGAAAGAGCCGTCAATATCGGTAACTACCCCTGTGGTAGTACCTTTGACTTGAACAGAGGCTCCTATTAAAGGCTCATCCGCTGAGGTGACGGTCCCCCGAATGGTGCTGGTTTGTGCGATGGCACTTCCAAACAAGAGGAGGCAAAAGAGTCCAGAAAGCATCCATTTGAGCTTTAACTTGGACAATACTATTTTGCTTGATTTCATAAACTAAGTTTTGATGGATTCTTCGAAATGCCAATAGGAACCCCAGTCGAATAGCCAAGCTAAAGTGGCCTTCGAAGCAAAAAATCCCTATTGCTAGAAATGGTAGAATTTAGTTGGCTCTACATAGATAGGGGAGTCAGCTTTTACACAAATAAATGTAGAGAGTAATCCATCTATAGCATAGAACAAATCGATTTAAGGGTAGGATAAATCAATTCGAACAGAATAGTTGTGTGTTTTGTGTTTATTTAGCCCGTTTTTCTTCTGTTTTATGGAGCCTTTACGGATAAAAATTTGACCCTGATGAATTGCTGGCCTTTTTTACAAGCTACATATGTTCTGCTTTTAACCGATTGGTATATTCACTAGGCAATACTCCAAATTGCTTTTTGAAGCACTTGGAAAAGTAGGATGCGGTATTAAATCCAGTCATCGCCATGATCTCCTTAATGGAATAGTCACTTCTCTCCATAAGTTGTGCAGCTCGCTTTAGACGTACGGTACGGACCAGTTCATTGGGTGATTGTCCAGTAAGTGCTTTCAAACTTACATAGAGTTTGCTACGACTTATACCTAGCTCTTTGGCCATCCATTCGACATTGAGATTGGAGTCTGATAAACCACCTTCAATAATGTCCATCGCATTCTGTAGGAAGGTTTCATCAGGGGAAGTATAAGGCACCTCAGCTGGCTCAAGGATGGATTCCGTTCTAAACCGAATCTTAAGTTTTTCCTTCAGCTGAATGCTGTTGAGCAATTTGAGTCGTAGAATTTCGATGTTGAAGGGCTTCTTAAGGTAGGCATCTGCTCCGCTTTTTCGGCCTGCCAATTCACTCTCTTCTGTTGACCTAGCAGTCAATAATATAACTTGTATATGACTGGTCTGATCATCAGACTTAATTTTAGAGCAGAAGCTAATACCATCCAATAAAGGCATTTTGACATCGCAGAGCACCAAGTCTGGCCATTCACTATGAACCTTTTCGTATCCCTCCTGACCATCTTTAGCTTCGATGATGCGGAAATGCGTACTTAGTTCTCTCCGAAGATAGCTACGCATGTCGGCATTGTCATCAATTAAGAGTAGGCGGGGGAGGAGTGAACCGGCTGCGTGGGTAGCCTGAGGAAGAGTAGGGTTCAGTTCCATTGGTTCTCTTTGCTCGGCATGCATCAGGTAGTCCTCTGCTACGGTCAATCGGCTTGGAGGGGCTACTTCTTCATGACTGAAATGAACACTATCATACTGTTGGTGATCCAATGGGAGCCTTACCACAAAGCAGGCACCCTCTCCTTCTCGACTCTCCACCGCAATCTCTCCTTGATGAACCTCTAATAGACTTTTACTGAAGGCTAGGCCAATCCCAGCGCCCGACTGCTGATTTTCTTCCCCCTGGTAAAAGCGCTCAAAGATGCGTTTCTGATGTGCTGGACTGATGCCAGCGCCAGAATCTCTAACACTTAATTCGAAATAATGCCGCAAGCTTGCGGCATCTTGTTGGGGATCATTATCAGCAAATACAGTAGTAAGTTTTATCCAGATTCGTCCGTTTGCAGGCGTAAATTTAAAGGCATTGGATAGCAAGTTATACAGCACTTTTTCAACGATCTTTGGATCAAACCAAAACAGGATTTTTTCGGTCGAACTTTGTATCTCGATATCGATATCTTTGGTTTGTGCCAAGAGGTAGAATGGCTCCACTACATTGCGGATAAAGGCAACAATATCTGCCTGTTCTAAGCAGAGATTGACTTTTCCTTGATCCAGTTTTCGAAATTCCAATAATTGATTCAAGAGGCGGAGGAGGTAGCGTGTGTTCTTATGCATCAAATTCACCTTCTCCATCAGGGAGGGATGTTTTCGAATGGTTTCATTCAACAATAGATTATCCAGAGGCCCTTTGATGAGGCTGAGTGGTGTGCGGAGCTCATGAGAGATATTGGTGAAAAACTGCAGTTTTAGCTTGTTAAGTTCTTCCGCCTTTTCACTTTTCCATTTTTCTAATACCAGTTGGTGTTTTTCGTGGATACCTATGATCGTGTACTTTCGGAAAAGTAACATCAAGCCCACAATCACAAGAAAATAGAATACAAAGGCATACCATGCCCGCCAAATAGGGGGCTTGATTGTGATCGAGAGGGTAGTAGCCTCATCATTCCATAAGCCATCGTTGTTGGAAGCTTTGATCATCAAGGTGTAAGTGCCAGGGCGCAGGTTCGTATAGGTGGCAAATCGCCGATCGGAAGCGGTTTCTATCCAATCTGGGTCAAAGCCTTCGAGTTTATAGGCGTATCTGTTTTTAATTGGCGCGGCATAATGAAGCGCCGCAAATTCAATGGAAAAACTATTTTCTGAACTTCTAAGTTCTAATTCTTCTAGTTCGGAAATGGCTTTTTCTAAAATGACCCTACCCTTTACTTTTTGCCCCACTTCTACCGGCTTGTTAAATACTAGTAGATTGGAAATTGTGATTTGAGGGCGTTTGGTGTTAGGGTAGATTTGGTTGGGGTTAAAGGCATTGAATCCATTCACTCCCCCGAAGAGCAGTTCTCCGTCATTCCTCCTCAAGGAAGCAATTTCACTGAATTCTGTACTTTGAAGACCATCTTGCTCGTCAAAGTTGATGAAAGACTTATCCACCGGATCAAACTTACTCAGGCCTCGGTTGGAAGAGATCCAAAGCATGCCACTTTCATCCTCTTGGATGGCCTTTATAACTTGGTTGGGTAAGCCTTCCTTCGTCCCAAAAGCCGTAAAGTGTCCACTGGATTGAGCATCCTTTAAGTCAAGCAAATTCAATCCTCCGCCAAAAGTTCCGATCCACAATTTTTCTCCTTGCCCTTCAAAAATGTCAAGTATGTAATTGTGCGAAATACTATTGAATTGAGTCGGATCATTCAGGAAGCGAATGAATCTGGGCTTGGATTTTAGGGATTCTTCCGGACTTAGTTTATTGAGTCCTTTTCCGGTACCAATCCAGATGTTTCCTTTACTATCTTCAAATATCTTGCGAACGATGTTGTTAGATAAGCTAGTGCTATCCTCAACGACATACTGAAAATTTCGCCATTCCTCTTCCCCTTCCTTGGCATTAGGGTTCCAACAATATAGACCGTTTTGATAGGTGCCGATCCACACTCTCCCCCTAAAATCTTCTAGTAGAGAAAAGACAAAGCCTTGTACATGTTGGGACGGAATCGGTTGTAAAGTTGGGTTCGGTTGGGTTGAGGATTCAATATCCATTAGGAAGAATCCCTGCATCCCTTCTGCTCCGATCAGGAGTGTTTTCCTGCCTTTTAGGGTAATTTCCTCCAAGGCAAAGGGTTTTTTCGGAAATGGGATGTGTCGGAAATGCTTGTAATCCCTTTGGGATGTTTGGCCAACAATATAATTAAGACCTCCCCCCTCTGTGCCAATCCACAAGGTGCCATTGCTATCTTCAAAGAAGGCCCGGATCTTATTGTAACTCAAACTGTTCTCTTGGTAGGATTTTCGGAAAACTCTAAAGGGTTTTCCTTTCGGAAAAAACTTATTTAAACCTCCTCCATTTGTTCCTACCCAGATGATTCCGGTTTGGTCAGTATAGATGACGCGAATGACATCCTTACTTAGGCTGTTGGGGTCGACTGGGTCATTGGTGTACTGAGCCACAAAACTTGGAAGACTGGATTCATGCATCGATTTGAAACAAAACAAACCTACGTTTGAACCCGCCCAGATCTGATTCTTTTCATCAATCTGTATGGATCTAAACTCCTTATCGGAGAATTGCATGAATTTATTCCGATATCCTTTCTCCGTTTGATAGAATAAACCCTCTGTAGTTCCAACTACTAGAGCCCCGAATTTATCAGCTGCCAAACTCGCCACTCGGTCCCTATTACTGACACCCCTAACAGGTATATATTGGGCTTCCCAATGAGTCGATCCCTCCGAATAGATCAGTTTCCATAATCCTCGATTCGATCCTACCCATAAGTTGCCCTTACCTCCATCAAAAATGGCATTGATGTAAAGGTCCCTTTCTTCATTGATAGAGTCAGGGAAGATGATTTCCGTGAACCCTTTTTCGGGTTGATTCTTGTCCAAGTAGCATAACCCCGCCCTGGTTCCTACCCAGATCAGGCCTTGCTCATCGGCGAGTATTTCCGTGACATGATCGGAGATGAGACTCTTGTTGTCGGTAGGGGAGTGCACGAATGGGGTAAAGATCTCCTTTTGCCGATCAAAATGGTTGATACCGCTCCCCGTAGTCCCTATCCAAAGGTCGTTGTTTTGATCTTCGGTGATGCTGAATACTAGATTGCTATTGATGGAGCCTGGAGTTAAGGGGGCAGGCTTGTAGATGGTAAAGGAATAGCCGTCATATTTATTTAGGCCTTCATTGGTGCCAAACCACATCAGTCCTCGACTATCCTGATAGATATCATTAATGTCGTTTTGAGAAAGCCCATCCCGAGTAGTGATCTGTTCAAAGAAAATCTGTTCGCTTTGAGCGCTCAATAGATAAGGGATAAAAAGGAGTAGGCGTATGAGTTGTTTCGGTAGGGTGCTCATGATCCAGGTTTGAATAGAAATATAGTGAACTATCGCACAGGATAGATCTAGTAGTAGGCATCTGTGATGCCGCTCAGCCTTATATGTTGTATTACCAGATGTTTTGATGGTGGGCTTTGGTCCCTTTTCTCGTATTCAAATATGTCCTTGGGGTAAGACTTTCCAAGGTGGATAAAAAGTAAGTTAAGCTACATACTATTTTTCATTCCGAATATCACAAATGTGTTTTTTTAGGAAAGAAATTATTTTTTTGGTGGTGGGGCGTGGATTCATGGAGCATGGGTGTTGTTGGTCGGAAAGACCATAGCCGTCAGGCTAAGCCCTTTAAGATGA
>CAJXPD010000140.1 GCA_913057785.1 uncultured Lewinella sp.
GGGTGGCCGTGATACAGACCTTGGGGCAGAGAATTCAGCCGATCCATGAAATTCATTTGACAGAGCCCTTAGGTCTTTTACCCTTTTATTTGCAGCGGTTCTTTGCCAGACTGCAGGAATTAGGCGTGATCATTCAGGTGCCACAAGAAGATAAGATAGAAGGGAATAGCGATCTGGCGGTCTTGCAGAGACGCTTGATTTCAGCTGATAAAGAGAAAGTGGCATTAAAAGGAGATGGTTCACTGTTGATTCTCCGAGCCAAGCGTGAAACGGATCTGGCGGTCCATATGTCCAAGCTCTTCCGTAAGAATCAGGATTGGCGTCCCCTTTGTTTAATTCCGGATAAAAGTAGAGTGCTGGATGATGCGCTTATTCAAGAAGGAGTACCCTGTCTAGGCATTCTCTCCGCTTCTCTAGCTAGACCGACCTTACAGGTATTGAAACTAGTTACCGTCTTTTTGTGGGAGCCCATCGACCCGTACAAAATCCTGGAGTTTGTGTCTCTATCGCTCAAGCCCTTGCACAATGAATTGGCTGGAGCTATTGCCAACTCCATGGCCCAATATCCAGGGCTTGACAGTGATGGATGGAAGACAATGATCAATCGCTTTTTTGATAAGTTGGAGTTTAGAGCGCAATTCGATCTTCAATTAAAACCATTGGCCATCCGAGAGGAGTTTGAGTTTTGGTTTGGTCGGAAACGATATAATGTACAGGATGTAGTCCCCGTAGGTGATGTTATCTCCATCTTTGAACGCCTGCACAAATGGGCCTATAACACCTTCGAAGAAGGAGGTAGTGAAAACTCATCTTTGATCGTATTAGGAGAGCAAGCTAACCGAATCGTTGAACTGCTGAACGCCCTGCCTGAGACACACCTGAATTATCTAGAACTGGAACGAATTGTAAAAACGATCTATGAGCCTGCTCCGGTAGAGTTTAGTGCAACGGAATGTGGATCCTTACCTTATGTTCATCATCCAGCTTCACTGACTGCTGAGGTTGACCAATTGCTGTGGTGGAATTTTACGCAGCATGAACCCGATCACTTTTTCTCCCGGTGGTACAATGATGAAAGGACTTATTTGACCAACAAAGAAGTCAAGCTTGTTGGGCCGAAGGAGGAGAATGCAGTGATGTTGTGGCAGCGAAAGAATCCAATACTAAAGACACAGAAGCAGCTGGTCTTAGTTATTCCTGAATGGGTAGAAGGAAGTGTGGCACATGCCCACCCGCTTTTCGGCGACCTAGCGGCTACATTTGAAGACCTCTCCCCTATCACCTGGGCGATTGATGAAGAAGAAGCCTCCGCTTATTGGGAAAAATTCCTGGAAGCGCCGACATGGGATTCCATCACGAAACGCAACCTAGGGCAACCAGCTCCATTTATCCGTATCAGCAAGTCTCATGAGTTGACCATCAGAGAGGCAGAAAGTTTAACGAGCCTAGAAGATCTCTTCTACTATCCCTATCAATGGGTCTTCAAACACGCCATTAAGCTTAGAAAGTCCACCATATTAAGTGTTGTAAAGGAAAACACCCTGATGGGTAATTTGGCCCACCGCTTTTTTGAACAACTATTTGATGAAGATATTGGAGCCTGGGATAAAAATCAGGTCGAAAATTGGATCGATCAAGAAGCTCCAGAGCTCCTTAAAAAGGAAGGTGCCATCTTCCTGCTTTATGGTCGTGAACCTGAGAAAGTTGCCTTCATTAAGAAAGTAAAATACGCAGCTTGGAATCTCGTCCACTTGATTCAACAAAATGGATGGGAGGTGGAAGCCACCGAATCACGCTTGAAGGGTCAATTTCAACAAATAGAAGTGAGAGGCCGTGCGGATCTAGTACTGAAACGAGGGGAGGAAAAGACAATTCTGGACCTCAAATGGCGTGGAGCTAGCCGCCGAGAACGTATGATCAAGAATGAGGAAGACTTACAGTTGGTTCTCTATTCAAAACTTGTTGATGACCCCGAACAATGGGCACATACGGCCTATTATGTGATGGATCGTGCGCGGCTAGTCGCCCGAAACACCGCTGCCTTTCAGGAAATCAATCCTGTTGTTCCAGACTCCGATCACAGCGCTGTGAATCAAAAGATTTATGAAAAAATGGGCTTAACCTACAATTGGCGTTTAGAACAGTTGGGCATTGGACAAATTGAGGTGAGATGTGAGCGTACCTATGGTGAGTTAGAAGACCATTACGGAGAAGAACTATTACCCTTACTCGAGATGAAAGATAAGGATGCTCCCTTTGATGACTATCGGACCTTAATCAATTTGATCGAATAAGCTGGTCAAAACCTTTTTTCCAACAACACATTATCATGCCATTGCCCATCTCGCTGGGCAATCCTTTCTCGCACCCCAACTTCACGAAATCCCAATTGCTTATGCAGTTGAATACTTGCTTCGTTCTGGGCAAAAATAGCAGATTGCAGGGTCCAAAAGCCTTGTCCTGGTGCTTCTTGTATGACTTGCTGCATGAGTGCCTTCCCATAGCCCTTTCCTCTAGATTGTTTTCCTACATAAACACTAATCTCTGCCACACCTCGATACACCAGACGTTTGGAAAAGGGAGTCAAAGCAATCCAGGCCCTTAATAGTCCGTCCTCTGCGATCCCCCAGCGGCAAGGTGTCAGGTATTTTCGATCCCATGCCTCCCAGGAGGGAGGTGCCTCCGTTTCAAAGGTAGCCATACCTGTAGCCAATCCTTCTTCATATATGCTTTTGATCAAGGGCCAATCTGCTAAAGATAAGCGTCTTAGTTTCATTATCCTTCTTGCTTAAGTACCACAGCAGGATTTTGGGTCGCCGTTCTCCACGAATGGTAACTCATGGTTAGACAAGCCATCAATAGGGCTAAGAGGCCTGATAGCGCGAAGACCCACCATTCTAGATCCACCCGATAGGAGAACCCGGATAACCACTGCTGTGATAGGTATACCGTCAATGGGATGGCCAACACAATGGCAGCCAATACCCAACGCAATAGATCTTTCACCAACAATACGATCACCCCGATTATCGAGGCACCCAATACCTTTCGAATACTAACCTCTTTTGTTCTACCCTCAAACACTAACAGAGACAGACCAAATAGACCTAGGGCAGCAACAATCCCACCTAGGATGGTAAAAGCCAATCCGACACGGCGGAAGTCCACGTCACCACGATATTGCTTCTGATAATGATCTTTTAAATCAAAATGAGCAAAAACGGATTCCGGGAAAGCATCCTGGTAGGCTTCGTAGACAAAGTTCAAGAACGCCGGCGTAGATGTTTTAGTAAGACTTAAGATGAAATAACCATCCTCCGTTGGGTTTCTAAAGAGATCATAGATAATCGGCATCATATCATGATGTAAGGAACGGTGATGATGATCTTCTACGACCGCAACCACTCTATGTTCCGAATCATAATAGTTTATCTTTTCATTGAGTATCTGCGTTGGATTCTGATAACCCAATAATTGCATGGCACTGGTATTGACGATCACATTCTGTTCTTCCACAGGGCGCGAACGGGGGTCGATGCCGGCGAGTATCGGCAAGTCAAAAGCATCGAAGAAGCTCTGATCAACGGTATATCTAGCAAAGATCGTAGTCTTGGACTTACCTGAGACCTCCACTCCTTGTAGTACTTCTAGGGCATTCCCTGGGATCTCCCGGCTCAAAGTCATTTGTCTCACCTCTGGCCTAGATTCCAGCAATGATTTGAATTTCGTATAGTGCGGATTTAGATCATTGTAATGCTTGGTGCCAAGTGGAGCTAGCAGCACCAGTTTATCGTCCAAGTCAATTCCAGGATCTTGATCCAACATGAAAACAGTCTGTTGGTAAACCACCAATGTCCCGGCCAACAGGCTAATGATAATCATAAACTGTAGGGTGGTTAAACCTTTTTGCAATCTTGCACCAAGCCCAGCGACACTGATTTTCTGACCTAAACTAAAGGCAGGCTTGAGGCTGGATAAAAGTGCAGCTGGCACACCAATGGTCATACATATTCCCACTATCCCTACCAATAGGACATACATGCCTGGATTTCCCCAGAAAAAATCCTCCCATTCAAGTGGGGCTGTAGCCAAGGGGAAATAGGGCTCGAGTAATGGCAGTCCTAAGTGCGCAAGTAGAAGACCTACTCCCACACCTAGCACAGCAAGTACGCCTGACTCTACAATCAGTTGTCCCGCCACTTGTCTCCGATTCGCTCCTATCACCTTTCTCACCCCTAAATGCTTGAGGTGGGCCAGGGTTTTTGCAGTATAAATATTGAAGAAATTAATCCAGGCCAGTAGCTGAATCAACAAGGCTACGCCTAATAAGATCCAAAGACTTCTACCGTTCCCAGAAGGGCCCAATTCGAACTGAAGATCGCTGTAGAGATGGATATCGCTTAGCGCCTGCAACTCAAATCGGTGTTCCAGATTCGGCTGGCCATACCGCCGGTTTACTTCCGCATTGAAAGTCGATGCAATTTGTTTCGGATTTGACCCTTCTTTCAACCTTACATAGGCATAGACATAGGGATGTTCCCAATGCTGATCTTTATAGATATCGAGCCCCATCTGCTGTACCGTGGACAGGGACGACAATAGGCCGAATTGGAAATGAGATTGAGCTGGAGGTTGCCGAAAGACGCCTGCCACCGTGAAGTTTTTGCGTCCTTCAAAAACAACCTCTTGCCCAATCGGATTATCAGTGCCAAACAAGGCAGCAGCATGCTGCTCTGACAACCATAAGGTATTAGGTGCGGTTAAGCCTTCAGAAGGGTCTCCGGCTAACCATTCAAAAGTGAATACTTCGAAAAAAGTGGGATCTACAAAGAAAAAATCCCGATCCCGTATGGCTTTTCCTTGATGCTGAAAGACCACATCATTAGCAATCCAACGACCTAAACGAACGTAATCCATCACTTCCGGAAACTGCTCCTTTAAGGACACAGCACTTCCAGCAACAGTCATAGCACTGCGCTGCTCATTATGCTGATCCGTGATCTGGTGATGATTTAGTCGATAAATCTGTTCGGCATTTGTATGGAATCGATCAAATTCCCAATGATAATTTACATATCGGATCAACCAAATACTGGCGGAAATACTGATTCCAAGGCCGCCGATCATCAAAAGGCTCAAGGCTCGATTTTGCCAAACTCGTCGAATCGCTAAACGGATGAAATGATAAATCATGATAAGGTCTTATTGCACTTTTCGACAAACATATATGCATGTCTTTAAAGTAGCAATTCTCCTCGATATCTAAGTTGTAAAGGAATTGTAAATGCCGGGTGATTCCTTACTTGAAAGGGTTAACGATTGAAGCTGCACTACTTACTGCTTAGGCTTGCATCGCTCTGCTAGCAACATCCGCTGGGGCCACAGCTCTCTCCCTCGGTAGCCAACTCCAATACTTCCAAAGCAGGCTTGCATACAGGGGCAGGAGCCTTTAGCTGAAAGGTCAAAAGATCTTCATCCCCTACAATATTATCTACTGCATATACAGAGGTTCTCAATTCTTGGGTTCCCCATTCAAAGAATATTGGGCTGTCTGGCTTAAGGGGTTTCATTCGTTCTACGATATCAAAGATCTTCAAAGCCTTGTCTGTTGACATATGCCGTTCTGCTAATTCTCCTTCCTTTATCCAAAGCTGGACAATGGTTTGATCGTAGCTGTCCGGGCGTCCACCACAGTCAACAGATTCTACGTGAACATTCTTGATCTCAGTAATGTGATAGGCCTTTGGTACAAATTGGGCAGTGGCATATTCAAATCTTAATTCTGTGCCAGGGGCTGCTTTCAATTGATCTAGAAAGGCGGAAACTGTCAAGCTCATAATTTAATCGTTTTTTTACGATAATAGAAAGTAAAAAGAAAGCGACAAGAAGTCGCTGTTATTGTCAAGCTAATCTACAAGGGGCTAACAACAATGTGCGGCCTTGCGGAAAAATTGGCTAAACAAGTCTTCAATCTCACTCCAGGCTTCTTTATCAATGCAGTAGCAGGTCTTCACTCCCTCTATCTCTCCTTTGATCACACCCACTTCCTTTAAGGCCTTCAAATGCTGCGAGACGGTTGACTGGGATAAAGGCAGAACTTCCACAATATCTCCACAAATGCAAGCATCTACTTTAACTAAATACTCCAAAATAGCTATTCGAGCCGGATGCCCTAAAGCCTTTGCTAGGGCCGCAATTCGGTTCTGTTGTGGTGTAAAAAGTTCTTTCTTGTTTCCCATTTTGCTATTTAATCGTAAAAATACGATAAAGACTCATGCCTGTCAAGTCTGACCGTAAAAATAATTTAATCTTCTTCATCTTCCGGTGCTAAACGAACCACTAATCCTTCCATCTCATCTACCAATTGTAGCTGGCAACCTAGTCTGGAATTATCTTCCACAAAGAAGGCTTGATCAAGCATATCCTCTTCATCTTCAGACATTTCCTTTAATTCATGATCTGATTCGATGTACATATGACAAGTTGAACACAAGGCCATACCTCCACAAGTCCCCTTCACAGGTAACTCATAGGCTTTGCACAACTCCATCATATTCATATTCATGTCCGTAGGGGCCTCTAACTCATGCGATTCCCCTTGTCGATCAATCACTGTAATCTTAATCATTATTGATACTTTATGGTGAAGGCAGCAAATTTAGACTTACATCGGAATAAAAAAAGCTTTTTGCCGATAATTTTCAATTTACTTATTATTATAAGCTGTACTGCCTTGTTTTACTCCTAGTTAAGTGCTGCTTCCAATTGCGGTTCTTCTTCCTTGTTCTTCCTAATCAACCGCAAGAATCTTTCTTCATATTGATAACGATCATACGGTTCCTCCCCTTTAATCTCTTCAAAGTTGTACCCTCGGTCTACAGCCATCTCCAGGGCCTCGTAAAACTTTTCATGGTCTCCCATGTAGGCATAGGTCTCAGCCAGAGTGGTGTAAGGAATAGCATTTAACGGATCCACTTCGATGGCCAAATTGACGTGCACCAAGGCCGAATCGTACTGCTCTAAGCGATAATCACACATGGCCAATACATTGTAGGTATTTAATAACTGATTAGACCAGTTCTCTACATTTCTGTCGGACAACAATATCTTAATTTTTCGTTTACTAGACTCAATGCACCTCTCGTTCTCCTCAGAATCGTAGTAGAAGTTCGTCACTTGAGTAAGGGCCATCAAGTTGCTAGGGGCAATTTCCAGGGCTAGCTCAGCCATTTGCTGCGCACTGTCCGGCTCATTTTTGTAGTAGTAGTAAGCGGAATAAGCTAGGTACTTACTTCCTCCCTCTTTCATTTCATCACCTGTCTTTTTCATCAGACGCATCGCACCGATTGTATCCTGCATATTGAAGTACTTCATTCCAGCCCAATTCCCGTTCCACCAAAGTGTGTGCTCAGGATCTGAGGCTGAGGCTTTGGCAAAATAGGTTTCAGCCTTCTTATACTCCTTCATATTTCTATAACACATGGCAATCCCGTTGTAGTAACTAGCCACTTTTGGATGCCCATGATTTGCTTTTTCGAACAGCGGAATAGCTGCTTCATAATTCCGCTGTCGTAGTTCGGTCCAAGCCCAATTCGCATAAGCTAAGCGGAAACCACTTTGATGTTCAATCGACTTTTGAAACTTCTCGCAGGCTTCTTCGGGGCGATCCAAGGTATTTAAAATATTACCCCAGGCCAGATAACCCCAGGCTGCTTCATCTGGCTTGTTAGCGATCAGATCCATGATTAATTCTAGGGACTTATCCATCTCCTTCTTCTTATAATGATATACAGAGAGGCGATAAGGATCCAACAAGCCAATGACCACCTTGGCTGCCTCATGCATCAAGTGCTGCAGGGCTTCTTCTCGTTTCCCTTGCTCATAAGCCACAGAAAAATGTTTAGATTGGTGTCCGGTAATTCTTAAGGTAAGTTCCAGCTCTTGATCAATATCCGTTAGTTCACCACCAATGGCGCGCCGTTCTTTCCCAAAAATCTCCTTCAAGAAATAAGTGATAGAATTTACGGTAAGTCCAATACCCATGACCTGAAAATTGAGATCAGGTTGAATCCCGCTTTGTACTTCCGTCGGACGTTCCTTTACACTGGCAATAAAATCATCTACTGCCTGAACCTCATCCATCAGTTTATTTGCAAATACCACCCCATTGAGGCCAGCATCCACATATCCCTTGGGAACGTGAAAAGCTTCCACCGCATAGTTCTCATTGTGCATTCCTCGGTACAGGAACAAGGCCAATGCCAATACCAGAAAGAATACGAGAACTCTCCAACCTATCTGAAAAATGAGATTGCCCATACGCAATACATTTTTCCACTTAATCTTCGATTGTTTTTTGCTCATACCTGTCCAATTAGTGTGAACTAAAGATAATTGCTGGGTAGGAAAAGGGCAAGTCACCCACATCATTATGAGACCAGTAGCCGCTTCTAGCCTTTCAAAGTACGTATTACTAAGATTAACAGCGTTTTAAGAAATCAATAGATCTGGTCCTGTAGGCTGTCAATAAGCTCGAATATGGTAAATTTAAGTCATTCACAAGGGTTAGTCATGATCTAGAATTTGTAGTAAGGCTGACAACAACTGAGATACAGCTGGCGTGCTTTTGTCTATTGGGCACCCCGTCATAAAGGGCTAAAATTCTAGCTCCTGTCAAAGGCGGAAGGATCTCTTTGAATCAGACGTTCTGTAACGGATGGGCGATACGATCTGGCCATTGGGATCTTCGTTTTGTCACTTAACACCAATTGCATACGTTCGATTTTTCGGACGGCAGACAGCGCCACCGCGTATGACTTGTGCGTACGTACAAAGGCGGTTTGAGGTACGGTGCCCAGGAAGTGCTGCAAAGTCATTCGGGTAACGACCTTATGGTTACTTTGATGAATAAAGAGCAGGTTTCCATCAGAACGGACATAGAGGATGTCCTGAAAATCCACCCGCACCCAATCATGACCATCTTTAACAAACATAAAGGAATCGTTAGCTGCAGGTTCTTCTGGAGCGACCTGAGTCAGGGCACGTTTGCAGGCATCGGCAAAGCGTGTGAACAGAATGGGCTTGAGCAAGTAATCCAGGGCTCGCAATTCAAATCCTTCCAGGGCATAGGATTCATAGGCCGTAGTGAAGATGAAATTGGCTGATGAAAGCCCATTCATGGTCCGCATAAAATCGGTGCCCCGCATCTCTGGCATTTCAATGTCCAAGAAAATGAGGTCCACGGGATTGTTCTGTAGCCAGGCTATGGCTTTCAGCGGATTAATAAACGTTTTTTCCAGCGACAAGAAAGGAAGTTTCTCGGCATGCTTGACAATAACGGCCAGGGCAGGGGCTTCATCATCTATAGCTATGGCTTTCAATATCATGCGGATAAGCTTAAAGGAAACTTCAAATGTAGTCGGTAGATATCAGGTGTGCGATCCTCTACCAACAAATAATTATTCTGGTAGAGACGCTCCAGGCGCTGACGGGTATTGCTAACTCCTGTGCCGGTTCCGCTAGTCCCTTTCTTGACAGGTCGGCTATTGGCAATTTGCAATCTAAGGTAGTCATCCTGTACCTTGAGCTCAATCTGTAAGAAAAAATCCGGGCCATCAAATACCCCGTGTACAAAAGCATTCTCCACAAATGGGATGACCAGCAATGGCGGAAGCCAATACTCGGCGAATTCATCAGCTATATTTATTTGCACAGCTTGCTGCTGAGCGGATGTGAGTCGAGCTTGCTGTAAATGGATGTAGCGCCGTAAAAAATCGACTTCTTCGTGCAGGGTAACCCTCGCTTGCTTAGCATGCTTAAAGGAAAAGCGCAGCAAACCAGATAATTCAGCAATCAGCGTAGCCAATTGTTCCTGATCTTCTTGTAGTGCCTCACTGTAGATCGTATTCAGCGTATTGAACAGGAAGTGCGGATGTAGTTGTGCTCGAAGGTTATGTAATTCTGCCTCCATCTTATCCTGTTCCAGCTCCGCCCGTTTTCGCCGGCTTTCTGGCTGATCAATGGCCAATGTCAGGACGGCAATCAACAAGGTGCACAACAAGCTCACAAACCAATTCTCAATTATGATTTCCGTGGCATACCCATTTAAATTCTGAAAGAGTTCGAATAGAATCCACCACAGGATCAGGAGCCAACTGAAATAGGCCCAATGCAGTGGGGTCTGCCGACTAAGCAATTTGCGATAGAGCAAGCGATGGTTGAGCCAGGCAGCACCCAGGATTACCGCCAACAAGAACACATACCCCAATAGCCACCGTATAAAGCCTGCTAGGTCGGCTCCTCCGCCGGCAGCATAGGGTACCAGCCCCTGTTGCCACCGATAAACCCAGTAGCCCAACAGCACCAAGCTAATGCCCGCAAAAAGGTAGCGAGAAGCTTTATTCCAGTAACCGGATTGCCCGTACATCGAACCTTAATTTAGATTTGAGTGCATCGAAGTCTGTTTGCTTCCGTTCCTGCAGAAAAAGCGCAGTACCCAGAAAGTCGTATTCGATCACTCCCTCAATATAGTAAACCTGGCCTGCTTCCACTTTTAGTTGATATTTTTTCTCATAAATGAGCCAGGTTGGCCGGCCGGTCGTCCGGATTTCATAGTTACCGGCAGGAAGGTTTAACCAAAAATAACTGGCCGCCTTAAAGTTAGATAGCAATCGCGTTTCATCTACCCAACACTCAAAGCGTCCATTATAAAATTCGGCTTTGCGATAAAAGTAGATGGTGGCATACTCTTCCCCAGTATCCACACTGCTACTATCCTGTTGTCCGGTGACCAGGATGGGGAATAATAAACCAAGTGAAAGGATAAGCGGTGTAATTCTCATTTCCCCCAAATACATTAATAAAGGAAAAAGTGGTACAGTCCACTAATGTAAAAATATTGAGCTCTATCCGAGGGAACATTCAGTGATTGGCCTGGATCTACTGACCATGATTTTGATTTGAAACCACTAATAAAACCGAACTTTAGCTCGGTATCCGTGCTCCACCATCTTGGTCTGGGGTAGGATAACTTAAGCTGTACAGCTAGGTGTATTGCTCCTTGCTGATGTATGAAGGTTGGCCAACTCCTGACACCTTGCGGGACATTAATGTTGGCCGTTTCAAAGTCAAAATCTTGTGGACGCTTTTCCGACACTTCCCCTCTGTTCTGTAGCCAGGAAAAACCGGCATGGACAATAAGACTTTGGTGCCGCTTCTGCCAAACACGATATCCTAACAAGAGGTTTATCGCAACCTTACTTTCTCTTAGAGACAAGATATGCCCATTGGAGACTATTTCCACATCTTCTATATCGTTAGTAAACGACCGATCCAAACTCACCTCTAGATGATAACGATCCCAAAAGCGAAACCCAGCTCCGAACGTCAATACCTCTTCCAAAAAGAGATCTTCAAACCCCTGATTATTGTAGAAGTCTCGCATTTGCCGATATCCACTAGCCGCCCTAGCAGTAAAACCGAGGGCGATGTAATGATCTTTAACGCTTTCGTCCGGTTGGGTATAATTAGTTGTGTCTGGGATCGGGGTCAATAGTTGTGATTGGGCTTTCGGCAGCCATGTGATCCCAGCAAGCAGGAGAAGTAGTAGATGAATCTTCATACAATTATTGTTTTGCATTGTAATAATAATGCATGAAGGAGCTCTTACCAACTTGCTTTGTTGAGTGGTAGGACTTATGTGATCAATGGACCAATTGGTGTGATCTACCATTTCCCAAACTTGAAGATCTGCTGTAGGTCTTTGTTCAGTGTGGGTCCTGCTAGACGTTGGAAAGACCTTTGATTGCTTTATTCCGGTATCCTCAATCAAGGACGAGCTGCTATCCAGGAGAGAGACTTGCCCGGATAGTAGCTAGGTTAAAGTTTTGGCTAAATTAGAACAGTATGTTATTGACAGATTACTGTTATCCCGATTCCGCTCTAGAAGCCTACATGCTCTACGATTTCAAGTCCATACCCATCGAGACCCACCAATTTGCGGCGAGAATTCGTGAGTAGGCGGATCTTAGATAAGCCGATATCTCTTAGGATTTGCGAGCCAATGCCAATGTCCTTTTGCTCAGAGTCCATATAGCGCTTAAGGAAAGGGTTGAGTTTTTCTCCTTTACTTTGTTGTTCCTGCAGTGCTTTGATGGTCTTCGTTATTAGGTCTTCCTCCTCATCGTACCGAAGTAGCAGAATGGCTCCCTTGCCTTCTTTGGCAATGATATCCATGGTTTTATGCAACTCCTTGGACATTCCCTTGATCAAGTGAGCAAACAGTTCCCCTGTATTTGAACCGGCATGAACTCGGACCAGTACAGGTTCTCCTTCTTCCCATTGTCCTTTTCTGATCACTAGATGAGTTCTAGAACTATTCAATTCTTTGTAGGCAATGAATTCAAATTTACCGAAAGCCGTATCAACCTCTGCACTAGCCTGCTTTTTCACCAGACTTGTCATCTTCAAACGGTAGGCCACAAGGTCTTTGATGGTGATCAGTTTAAGGTCAAATCGATCCGCGATTTCTAGTAGCTGTGGCAACCTGGCCATAGTTCCATCAGGGTTCAAAATTTCAATCAAGACTCCTGCGGGATAGAAACCAGCCATAGTGGCTAGGTCGATGGCAGCCTCTGTATGTCCTGTTCTTCTCAACACTCCACCGTTCTTGGCTATGAGTGGAAAGATGTGTCCTGGGCGGGAGTAGTCATCGGGTTTAGTTTCCGGGTCCACCAAGGCTTGAATGCTAGTAGCACGGTCATAAGCGGAGATGCCTGTGGTGCAGCCTTTGTGCTTATAGTCGATAGAAATGGTGAAAGCTGTCTGATGCATGTCCGTATTATTGGACACCATCCGAGAAAGTTTCAGTTGATCGGCTCGCTCCTCGGTGATCGGTGCACAGATTAGACCGCGGCCATGCGTGGCCATGAAGTTGACAATCTCTGGTGTGACGCATTCAGCGGCACAAATGAAATCGCCCTCATTCTCTCGATCTTCATCATCTACAACGATAATTACTTTCCCTGCTTTGATATCAGCAATGGCTTCGTCAATTGTATTCAATTTTGGTAGAGTTGGGACGTCCGTATTTTGCTCTGTTGCCATGGTTGTATTATTTGGTAGGTAGCACAAAAAACGGAAATCGTTTCGGCTTCCTCAAGTTTAGATCGATAGAAATTTTAGACAAACTGGTGTAGGTATCGCAAAGTCTGTGCCTGTTTCCGTCAAATCACCGCTCTCTGCATCAATTTTAAACACTACTATATTCCCTGAGTTCTGATTTGCAGCCAAAAGAAAGTTTCCACTTGGTGTAATCTCGAAGTCTCTAGGGAAGTTGCCCCCGGTGTGAACGACTCGCTGAAAAGCTAGTTCTCCACTTTGGCCGTCAATCAAGAAAATCGCAATGCTATTTTCTTCTTCTGTACTGCCTCGATTGGAAGCATACAAAAACTTTCCATTGGGATGCACCTTGATCGCGGCTGGATAGGATACCGCCGATGATCCTTCAGACAAAGTCGATATCACCTGCTTTCGTTCAAAGGCTGCATCGACAGACTTATATTCAAAAACCTCAACGGTATGATTTAGTTCACTAAGGACATACAAGTGGTTCGAGGAAGGGTGAAAATCCAAGTGTCGAGGACCTGCACCTGCAGTAATGGCTGTACGTGCCACCTCACTTAGTTTTTGCTCCGCCTGATCCCATTCGTAGTGGACAATCTGATCTATACCGAGATCAACCGCTAAAAAAGCGGAATTTGAGTTGGGGAATGGGTACACCATATGAGCGTGTGGTCCAGCTTGTCGACCTTCATTAGGTCCCTTCCCTTCATGCTGTCCTTCCGCCACTGCTTCTCCCAGGGAACCATCACTGTTTATGGGTAGAACAGCCACATTACCATCAACATAATTAGCTACTACTGCATGGGATTTATCGCCGAGAACAGCCACGTGACAAGGCGCGTCTCCCATGGCGGAGACATTGGACAATTGCTGGTAGGATCGATTTACGGGGTCTATAGAGAAAGCACTTACCTGCCCAAGCACTTCCTCAGAGCCATCCGCCAATTCATTGGCAGCATACAAGTATTTTCCATCGGGATGAAGGTTGATGTAGGAGGGGTTAGGTAGCCCCGTAAGCGTATCAAGCGTGCTTAGGCTAGCCTGGGACTCTTCCCATTGTAAGACATAAATCCCTTTTGCCTTCCCATCTACATGCCCTTCTTTGCGGGTGTAGGTTCCCACAAATACATAGTGTTTTTCCATTGAAACTTCATTTTTAGTGGTGCTTTCCCCTTCCTTTTCTGGTGCGGCATCACAACCGGACAACAAGAGGCCGAGTAGTAGTAGGATTGGTAAACAGGACTTGTTCATGATTCTAGATCTTTAATACTCCAAAGAATGTACTGGCTATTGCAGCCTGAATAGCTAGGTAGCAAAACTAGCGTTTTATTCCTAGTATTACCTTGCCCAAGCTTGGAAAATATATCCGATCAAGACGGCTATTCGATCATTCTTCTTGTAGATAAATATTAGTAAATTAGCTAGCGCTATTTCCAACAAGGTAGATTCCATGCCTTCTCTTTTTTACCTAAAACGCATACACATGCCAGCCTACTCGCTTCAAATCAATGGGGAAACCCACAAAGTCAATACAGAGGCCTCTACCCCACTGCTCTGGGTACTAAGAGAACATTTGGCACTCACTGGTACCAAGTTTGGTTGCGGACTTGGTCAATGTGGAGCCTGTACGGTACACCTGGATGGTCAACCCATTCGGTCTTGTACCATGCCGGTTTCCAGTCTCGCAGAAGATCAAGAAATAAAAACGATTGAAGGACTCTCTTCAAAAGGTTTACATCCTCTCCAGGAAGCCTGGATCGAAGAACAAGTGCCACAATGTGGTTATTGCCAATCTGGTCAGATTATGCAAGCAGCAGCGCTTCTAGAACAGAATAGTAAGCCTTCGCGGGAAGAGATTGTTTCTCACATGAATGGGAACCTTTGCCGTTGTGGCACCTATACACGCATAGTAAAGGCCATAGAACGAGCATCAGGAACCGCTTCTTAGTTCGCATGGACCGTAATATTCAGCATTCCATCCAGAGCTAACTTCTAAAACTTACAATCAATGGAAAAGTCTTCCAATAATATATCAAGGCGAAATTTCATCGCTGCCGCCGGTGGCGTCACCCTCGCCATTACCGCCTATGCCCTTTATCCTACTCTTTCTGGCAAAAAAAGAGAAATAGATCCAAGTGAGCTTTCCGAAGAGAAAGTCAATGCTTGGGTACACCTCAGAAATGATGGGCAAATTACCATCTACAACCCTGCTTCAGAAATGGGGCAAGGTTCAATGACTGCCCTTCCTGTCATCCTGGCTGAGGAACTGGATGCAAATTGGGATCAGGTAAAGATCGAGACGGCTCCCATAAATGTAGAGACCTATGGATTCAAAGCCTTTGGAAATCGAAAGGTGATGATCAACGTCGGAAGCCGAACCGTGATGGGGTATTTTGATGCACTTCGACAAGCTGGTGCACAGGCACGATACATCTTATTACATAGCGTAGCTCAACATTGGTCGGTTCCTATTCAGGAACTTAGCACAGCACCAAGTCTTGTTCAGCACGAAGCCTCCGGACGGAAAATGACTTATGGCGAAATTGTTGATATTTTGACTGTTCCGGAAACTATACCCGAAATCCCAACCTCCGACCTTAAGAACCCTGCTGATTTTCGGCTAATTGGCAAGGAAATTGCCAGATATGACATCCCAGCAAAAGTAGATGGAACTGCCCAATTTGCCATGGATATTCAGGTGCCAGATATGCATTATGGAATTCTGGAAAGGGGGAAAATGCACGGTGCAAAACCTAGCCTAACCAATGCAGCAGAAATCCAGGCTTTGGAGGGGATTATTGCCATCGTACCTTTTGAGTATGCGATTGGCATCGTAGCTACTACTTTGGAAAAAGCCCTGGCTGCTAAGACCAAATTGGCCATCGATTGGGACCAAAATGTAGCGGCTCAGGGACATGACTCACAAGAAGATTTGGAGCAATACCTGTCAATGGCAGATGCTTCCTCAGATGGGAAGGTCCTGCATAGTGTGGGAGATGTAAGAGCTGCCCTACAGAAAGGAGAAAAACAGTACGCTGCGGTCTATAAGAATGATTATATCTATCATGCCCAAATGGAACCATTGAATGCCATAGCAGCGGTAGCAGCTGACGGTCAATCCGCAGAGATATGGGCAGGGACCCAAAACCCAGGTAGTATTGCCCCCACCGTGGCCAAGGAGCTAGGGATAGAAGCTGATCAAGTAAAACTGAACCTCTGCTATCTCGGAGGAGGATTAGGTCGGCGGAGCACTAGTGACTATATCATAGAATCCGTCAAGTTATCCCAATCGGCAGGTAAGCCAGTGAAATTGATCTGGACGAGAGAGGATGATTTACAGTATGGGATGTATAGGCCTTTATCATTGCAAAAGTTAGAAGCAGCTACTGATTCCGAGGGCCAGATTGTCGCCCTAAACCATTGCATTGTCGGCGATGGCTCCAACTTATTGGCCAGCGGTGCCAGAAATGAATTTTATAATATCCCAAATCAAGCAATAGACCTTCGCCTCGCCAAAAACGGGATTAGGATCAAACACTGGAGAGCGGTAGGTCATGGACCCAATAAATTTGCAATTGAGTCCTTTATCGATGAGATTGCCGTTGATCAAGGGCAAGATCCTCTGGATATTCGACGTGCCCTAATGAAGAGCTCCCCTCGAGCCCTTGCTACCTTAGAAAAGGCAGCCGATATGGCCAACTGGAGCTCGCCCCCTGCTGAAGGGCGTGCTAGAGGAATAGCCTTTGGTGAACGCAGTGGAGCTCTTTGTACTGGGATCTGCGAAATCTCCGTGAATGAAGCAACGGGCAAAATCCGGGTTCATCATTTCTGGTCGGCTGTAGATGCTGGCACGATTGTGCAACCAGACAATGTGAAAGCGCAAATGGAAGGGGGGATTATCATGGGTATGAGTAGTGTATTTTGTGAGCAATTGACGATCAAAAACGGTGAGATACAACAATCGAATTTCCATGATTACCCCATTCTGCGTATCGAAGATGCACCCGAGAGCATTGAAATTGCGATGATGCCCTCAACCGATGCGCCCAAGGGCATTGGAGAAGCCAGCACACCTGTGGTAGCAGGAGCCATTGCCAACGCCTTCACTGCATTGACAGGTAAGCGTCTGCGGCATCTCCCCTTCTCTCCAGCCAGAGTTAGAGAGGCCCTATTGAGTTAACGGGACATTTCTAACCAATTGCTTCTAGATAGCCTTTCAATTTATCATTGGGAGGCTATCTCTATTTGGACTACTTCTAAATTTTAAAAAGTTTAAACCAATTCCACCCTAAATACTTATACATTCATTATTGTTGTAAACAAATGTTGTTAACAACAACAAATTTGAGGGTATGAGCATAAATCAGGAGATCAAGCAAGAAAAATTCGAAAGCGAACATCATAAGATGCTTGTAAATCTCCTGTTTTCGGCAGACTGGGTTGCTCACCAGATTAAGGAAGTCCTAGATCAATTTGGTTTGACCCATGTCCAGTACAATGTGCTTCGGATACTAAAGGGGGCCAAAGGGGAACCGATGACTGCAGGAGCAATCAAGGAGGTACTGTTATTTCGCAGCACAGATTTGACGAGATTGATTGATCGGTTGGAGAAGAAACAACTGGTTGAACGTCAGATTTGCCAGGAAAATCGTCGCAAAGTAGATATAAGTATTAGCCAAACTGGATTGGCCCTCTTAGATAGAGTTAGTCCGGCCATAAGTATCCAAACAAATGCCTACTACAGCGAGAATCTGTCGGAGCGAGAGGCCCAAACCTTCAATTCTTTATTAGATAAACTCAGAAAGAAGTAAAGGTGTGATCATTCACACCTTGGATTCATATTTACCATCACATCAAAAAAACAGAAATGGATAAGCCCACAATTGCTGGAAAAGCACCGCTACCTATTGACTTGGAAGCTGGAAAGACTTACGCTTGGTGCTCCTGCGGAGAATCTAGCAGCCAACCTTTTTGTGACGGATCCCACAAAGGGTCATCCTTCACCCCCAAAGTTTTTGTAGCCGAAGAAACAAAGACTGCCTACTTCTGCACTTGCAAGCATACCAATAATCCTGGCTTTTGCGACGGCACGCACAAGGGGCTGTAAAGATGAACTAGCATCGTATATAAGAAGAAAGGGACAAGATCCATACGCGATCTTATCCCTTTCTTTTTTGTCCGAATATTCAATATCCTTCTCTAAAATCGATCAGCAGAGGCTTCTGCCCAGATTAGTTTCCAGGACTCAGGTACGGTTTCTTCCTGGAGTAGGCAGCCGGGTTCTAGGTAAGGGAATAATTGATCATATCTTCGAATTTCATTTAAGCTAACCCTCCTAAAAACGTGGCTCCGATTGATCTGCTCCGGCTTCTTCAAACCTGCTGCTGCCATCAGTTCAACAAAACCCTCAACGGTTTCCTGGTGATAGTTGGCCACGCGTACCTCCTTGTCATCAACGGCAAGACCCGCAACTAATTCTGGGTTTTGAGTAGCGACACCTGTTGGACATTTGTTCGTGTTGCATTCTAAAGCCTGGATACATCCCAAAGCCAGCATCATGGCACGAGCGCTATAGGTGGCATCAGCACCTATGGCGAGGGCACGGAAAATATGGAAGCCTGTAATTATTTTCCCCGAAGCAAATACCTTTATGTCTTTCTTTAGATCAAAACCTTGTAAGGTATCGATAGCAAAGGCCAAACCTTCCCGAAAGGGCATACCCACTGAATTAGAGAACTCCAAGGGTGCAGCTCCGGTGCCTCCTTCCCCTCCGTCTACTGCGATAAAATCGGGTCGCAATCCAGTTTTAATCATAGCCTTGCAAATGCCTATGAATTCACTTCTGCGGCCTATACAGAGTTTGAATCCTACCGGTTTACCCCCTGAAAGTTCCCGCATCTGGCTCAGTACTTGTAGCAAGCCCTCTGGCGTACTAAAAGCCTTATGATAAGGCGGAGACAAAACATCGGTTCCTGCCTTCACACCTCTAATCTTGGAAATTTCCTCGGTATTCTTCTTCGCTGGTAAAATACCTCCATGCCCTGGCTTCGCCCCTTGTGAAAGTTTCAACTCAATCATCTTCACATGCGGATGAGAAGCCGTTTCTTTAAACCGCTCTGGCGAAAAGTTACCATCATCCGCTCGAGCCCCGAAATAGCCAGTCCCAATTTGATAAATGAGAGCTCCACCAGGATCTTTATGATATGGACTCACGCCTCCCTCTCCCGTATTGTGCGCAAAGCCTCCAATCCTGGCCCCTCCACTTAAGGCCATAATGGCATTTTTACTCAAGGACCCAAAACTCATTGCCGAAACGTTGAATAAGCTCGCTGAATAGGGCTGTTGACAAAGCCCCTCTCCGACCATTGTCCTGGGATCATGATCTAACTGATGGGCGTCAAGCGCCCCGATACTATGGTTCATCCACTCATACCCTTCCTCGTACACATCTAGTTGAGTCCCAAAAGGTGTAGTGTCCAATACCTTTTTGGCTCGTTGATACACTACTGATCGGAATATTCTGCTAATCGGAGCGCCATTGGTATCCGATTCAATAAAGTACTGGTATAACTTAGGCCTGAGATCTTCCATGACATAGCGCCCTCGGCCAAAAATGGGGAAGTTGCGCATAATGGCGTGCTGATGCTGAGTCATATCATACAAACCCAATAAAATGATCGGTCCTAATACGATTAAACTCCACCACATCGGTGGCCAAAGAAAATAGCCAACGGCGGCTACCACTAGGATAGATATCAGAGAAAAGGCTAAGAATTCATTTCGCATACGAGTAGTTTTTAAACTCCTTCGGGGTGAAAATAGATAAATACAATCTATTATTATCTACGATCATGATCCAAAAATCGATACAATTTATAGAGGTCAAAAGCAAGCAGGGATGGCTTGGCGGAATGTAGTTGTTTTTCGATCGGCTTCTGGAGAAGATGTAATAGTCGATAGGTGATTCCAGTCACCCGCCACCCCTGTAAGCGACTGAAAACCCGAAGCAATTTGATTTCGTTTATCCAGGAGTTCTGTTCCCCGATTAGATTGTGTAGTCTATGAAGGTTTCCAATTCCCTGAGTTGTCTTTTCGAGGAATTCAGAACTTGTTTCGAGTCCGGCGTGAATAACCGGATTACCAATGTGTTCTATCTGAATCCGCTGTTTTTGTAGCTCCCAACCAAAGAGTGTGTCTTCATGGCCATACCCTTGAAGGTCTTCATTGAATTGGATACTCTCAAAAATATCGCGGGATACCAAGAAGTTATTAGTCATGAAAGAGCTATTCGGTGCCAACCTTCTGCGCTCTACAGGCTGACTTTCTTTCAATGTACCATATAGCCAATGGAGTTGTAGATGAGCATCTTCTGGTCGTTTCGGGTATATCCTCCCACCACAGATCACTTGCCTCTTGAGAGGTTCTGTTAAATATTCCGCATAACGTTTTAGAAAGTCATCATCAGGCAAGGCTGCATCACAGTCCATGAACAACAGGTAAGGAAATTGGGCAGCTTCGGCCAGTCGATTCCTGATGATGGATCGCCCTCGATTTTTTTCCCATTCCACATAATGAACCCTGGAATCTAGCTCAACAAGCTTCCGATTCTCCACTTTCTGCTCTTCCTTGGAACCATCTTCCCATACCAGTATCTCAAACTCAACTGGCAATGCCTGGGCTTGCGTCAATAATGTAGACACTAGACCTAGAACATTATAATTAAAGACGGGAATGCAAATGGATAGCATAGTCAGCAAGGTAAAGTCTTGCTGCTAAGATTCCAAAAAAACTATTCTTACCTTTGCTCGCTCTGATTCTCTCCTATCCCAAAGGGTGATCACAGACAATAAATTTCTAAGAAAAGTAGTTTCAATTAAAACTGAAAGTTTCGAAACTTGTTATACTTTTGTGAGCGAAGCTCAAAACAACAATTCTGAAGAATATGGATCAATCCGCCTTGAATGTCCTATTGAATGATAAATCTCTAAGCGAACCACTACGTGCGATTGTGCAAAAAGTGATAAATGAGGAACGCTTGAGTATGGATGATGGTGTATTACTCTTTGAAGAGGCTCCATTAGGTTATCTAGCCACACTGGCTAATCATATCAGAGAGGCCAAACATGGAGATCGCACCTATTTTAATCGCAACTTTCATGTGGAGCCAACGAATGTATGCCTCTATACTTGTACTTTCTGTTCCTATTCCAGGTTGATCAAGAAGCGAGATGAAGGTTGGGAATATAGCCTAGAAGAGATTATGGACATCATCAAAAAATATGATGACCAACCGGTTACGGAGGTACATATTGTAGGTGGAGTATTACCACAATATGATGTTCCCTTCTATGCTGAGCTTTTCCGACAGATCAGAGCTCATCGCCCAGAACTTCATATTAAAGCCCTGACACCGGTAGAATATCACTACATCTTCAAAAAGGCGAAGATTTCGTACGAGGAAGGAATGAAGCAAATGAAAGAAGCAGGTTTGGATTCCATGCCAGGAGGAGGAGCGGAAATATTCCATCCAGAAATACGGGATCAAATTGCCGGAGGTAAGTGTAGTGGGGAGCAGTGGTTAAGAATCCATGAAATCTGGCATGAACTTGGACATCGCTCCAATGCAACGATGTTATATGGTCACATAGAAAGCTACTATCACCGAGTACATCATATGGACCTTCTACGTCAGTTGCAAGATAAAACAGGTGGGTTCCAGACCTTTATCCCGCTGAAGTTCCGCAACAAGGGCAATCAAATGTCACATGTGGACGAAAGCACTATCATCGAGGACTTGAAGAACTACGCGGTAAGTCGAATCTACTTAGACAATTTTGATCATATCAAGGCTTATTGGCCTATGATTAGCCGACAAACGGCCCAGATGTCATTGGCCTACGGAGTAGACGACATCGACGGAACCATTGATGATACGACGAAGATCTATACGATGGCGGGATCGGAAGAGCAAAATCCAGCAATGAGCACCAAGGATTTGGTAAAATTGATTCGCCAGGTAGATCGACATCCAATTGAAAGGGATACCCTATATAATGTCGTCACAGATTTCAAAGACCACGTCTTTGAAGATGATAATCAGTACAAAGGATATTTATCACTACCTGTAGTGAATAAGTAGTTTTATTAATCAGAAACAAGCGTTACCCCGAATCATATGAGCAACAAAACGGTCTTCATTGTTCGACACGGAGAAACAGATTTCAATAGGCATGGAATTGTGCAAGGTCAAGGTGTAGACACCCCACTGAATCAGCTTGGTCGCAACCAGGCACTGGCCTTTTATCGGCATTACTCGCACCTCAATTTTGAAGCGGTCCTTACCTCAAAGCTTCAGCGTACCCATCAAACTATGGCTCACTTTATTGATGAAGGTATACACTGGGAACAGTTTGCTGAGATCAATGAGATCAGTTGGGGGATCCACGAAGGAAAGAAAGGAGAGCCAAGCATGAGAGAGACCTACAGAGATTTAATGACTCAATGGAATAGCGGCAATTTGGATGCTAGAATCCCGGAAGGAGAAAGTGCAGCAGAACTTGGTGCCAGAGTCGAACAATTCGTAAAGCATCTGCGTGCCAGGGAGGAATCTTTGCTGCTAGTATGTGCTCATGGCCGTACCATGCGCGCCTTGATTTGCGTTTTGAAAGATGTCCCATTGACGGAGATGAATCGCTTTCATCACAGTAATACCGGATTGTGGCAGGTGCAACAAGAAGACGTCCAATTCAATTTTCTGGCAGAAAATGACACTTCTCATCTCTCAGCTTTCCAAGTGGAAGGGCTGTAATTGTGAAGCTTATGAATAAGATTCAGATCACTGCGGTAAGCTATTTGAATACCAAGCCTCTCCTGTACGGTTTGTTCAAAAGCGATATTGCCAAGGATATTGACTTGCAGTTGGATATTCCTTCGGAATGTGCAAGGAAGTTGCAGGCTGGTGAAGTGGATCTTGGTCTGGTACCTGTTGCCATTATACCAGAAATTGTCAATGCCGAGATCATTTCAGATTACTGCATTGGCGCTGAAGGAGCAGTGAAAACAGTAGGCATTTTCTCCCATCAACCCTTATCAAAACTTAGCAAGATATATCTGGATTTTCATTCTCGAACATCGGTAGAATTAGCTAAGATTTTGCTCCAGCACCACTGGAAGCTCCAGCCAGAACTGGTTCACGCCACGGAGGGCTATTTGGATCGTATCCAAGGAGCTACCGGCGGCCTAGTGATCGGTGATCGCACCATGGGACTTCACGAAAAATTCCCGTATTTCTACGATTTGGGGCGGGCATGGATGGATTTCACAGGCCTCCCTTTTGTGTTTGCAGCGTGGGTGAGTCGTCGCCCCCTACCCTCTTCCTTCGTAGAAGGATTCAACAAAGCCCTGCGAATGGGCATCGATGCCGTACCAGAATTGACCTACATATTGCCGCAGCCGAGCTCTGGCTTTGACTTAAAGGAATACTTCACGCGCTATATTAGCTACGAATTGGATAACTCTAAAAAAGAAGCGCTGAAATTGTTTCTCCACCATCTCAAAGAGCAGAAAGAAACCGGCTCCTCCGCTTATAGTCTCCTCGGCTAAACATTTGCCGTACCCAGGTGTTTTTCAGTATAAATTCAAGCAATGAATACAAACCATAAAGAAGAGATTGCTACCCTTGGTGGAGGATGCTTTTGGTGTGTGGAAGCTGTGGTGCAAAGACTACAAGGGGTAAACAAAGTCGTATCTGGCTATGCAGGAGGTACGGCCGAGAATGCCAACTACAAAGCGGTATGTTCCGGTACCACCAAACATGCAGAGGTCATACAAGTGTATTTTGATCCAACTGTGATCAGCTATGCTGAAATACTAGAGGTATTTTGGAGCGCGCACGATCCCACTACTCTAAACCGACAGGGTAATGATGTTGGACCGCAATATCGGTCTGTCATTTTCTATCATGATGATACGCAAAAGCAGATTGCGGAAGAGTCTATTCAGAACGTGGCCCCAAAGCTTTGGTCTGATCCTATTGTGACGGAGTTAAGTCCTTTGGAGAAGTTCTATCAAGCGGAGGATTACCATCTGAATTACTACAACAATGTTGGAAACCGCAACCCCTATTGTACCTTCGTCATCACCCCCAAGGTGAAAAAGTTGCAAAAGGAGTTTTCACATAAACTCAAAGAGGCCTAAATCTTGCTCCTTAGAGATACCTCTAAATGGTCAGCGACTTAAGAATTTCAGTGATGGAACAGAACTAAGCTTAAGTCGCTGGCCATTAAAGCTTTCCATTCTATAGATTACCAATTTTCCTATCCCTTTTAGTCGTTTCTTCATCTATCACAAGCAGCCTGTTCCGTAAATGTTTAGTATTAATTTAGTGTTCGCATAGCTACCTCTTTCCAATTTTTTTCTTTTATTTGCTCACTCAAGACCTTCCTTCTGAAGGCAGTTCCTACCAAATATTTTTTCAGATATACTGCGATTAGGCCAAAAATCGAAATTTTAGTTATTTTCACCACCAAAGGCCATACATTATTATGAAACTTGCTGTTTTTAAAGAAGAAATCGACAGGCGTGTCGCCGTCGTTCCCTCGACCATTCCTAAACTCAAGGATTTGGGCTTGGAGATCCTAATTGAAGCTGGTGCGGGCCAAGAGGCTTTGTACTCCGATGAGGAGTACCAGGAACAGGGCGCGCAGGTGAAAAGCAGGTCGGAATTGCTAAAGGAAGCAGAGATTGCTGTCAGTATCCACCCCTTGTCAGAAGCTGAAATGAAGAGCTTGGCAAAGGATACTTTGGTGATTTCTCAATTCCAGCCCTTTGCCGATGCCGAGATCACCGGGAAGCTCAAAGCGCTCGGATTACGGGCCTTTAGTTTAGACATGATCCCTAGGACCACTCTAGCACAATCCATGGATGTACTTTCCTCCATGGCTTCCATTGCTGGTTATAAAGCCATCCTGGAAGCGGCCTCCTTACTTCCTCGATACTTTCCGATGATGATTACTGCTGCGGGAAGCATCAAGCCATCCAAAGTTTTGGTACTTGGAGCGGGGGTAGCAGGTCTGCAAGCCATTGCCACGGCTAGACGCTTAGGTGCGCAGGTGGAGGCATTTGATACGAGAAGTGCGGCCAAGGAGGAAGTGCTTAGTTTGGGTGCCAAGTTTGTGGAAGTCGAAGGGGCTGTGGAAGATAAAGGGGCCGGCGGTTATGGAGTTCAACAAAGTGAAGAATTCATCAAGCGCCAGCGAGCTGAAGTGCAAGCTCGAGCTATGAAATCTGATGTGATCGTAACTACGGCTCAGGTACGTGGACGAAAAGCTCCCATTCTGGTTCCAAAAGAAACCGTTGAGAAGATGAAACCTGGATCCGTAATCGTTGATCTGGCTTCTTCCACCGGAGGAAACTGCGAACTCACCGAAGACCTCAAGGTCGTTCAACATAATGGTGTATATATCCTAGGAAACTCAAGTCTGGCTTCTCTGATGCCACAAGATGCAAGTTTCTTGTATAGCAATAATCTCCTCAACTTCGCGAAGGTGTGGATGAAGGAGAATCAGCTCAACTTGGATATGGAGAATGAAATCATTGCATCAGCCTTAATTACAGCCGATAAGCCTGCTTAATCTGCTGAAACGATACAATAACATGGATACAATCTATCAATTCTTTAACGAAAACCTACTGCTGATCTACCTATTGATCTTCACGATCATATTGGGTTTTGAGGTAATTTCTAAAGTACCAACCGTACTGCATACGCCGCTGATGTCAGGAGCTAATGCCATTAGTGGAGTAGTTATTATCGGTGCCATCTTGCTGATTCGGCAGGCTGAACCAGATGATTATTTGACACTCAGTTTAGGCTTCCTCGGTGTAGTATTGGGGATGGTCAACGTGGCTGGAGGATTTGCGGTGACGGACCGTATGTTAGAAATGTTCAAAAAGAAAAAAGCAAAAAAATAAGAAATGGCAATCGATTTTTTTATCAATCTAGCCTATCTGCTAGGAGCAGTAGGTTTTGTCTGGGGCTTACGCCTGTTGAGTTCACCAGACACCGCCCGGAGAGGTAATATATACGCCGGGGTCGGAATGGGGCTTGCTATCATTGCCGCTTTGGTAGCTCCTCTTGAGGGTGCCAATAATAACTACGGCTGGATCATTGGGGGAATTGCAGTGGGCGCGATAGCCGGTGGTATTTCCGCTAGAAGAATTCAAATGACGGCCATGCCACAGATGGTCTCCATCTTTAACGGATTAGGTGGGGCTTGTGCAGTAGTTCTAGCCATGGTTGAACTCGTTAATATGTCTAATCCAACCGCTGGTGGGATTGGCATCGCACTACTGACCCTATTGATCGGTGGCGTAGCCTTTACCGGTAGTTTGTTGGCATTCGCCAAATTGCAAGGTTTGGTCTGGGACAGTACCATCACCTTGCCCAAACACAACATCATCAACATGGTCTTGTTGGTGGGAACTTTGGTGGTTGGGGTAATGCTATATCTGCAAGGAGCGGATATGAGCCTTGGCCTTCTACTCACCTTCATGGGCTTAACCTTAGTATATGGATTTTCTTTTGTGGCACCGATCGGTGGTGCAGATATGCCTGTAGTGATTTCCCTCTTGAACTCATTTACTGGACTTTCAGCAGCTGCCGCAGGTTTGATATACGGCAACCAACTGATGTTGGTGGGAGGTATTCTAGTAGGTGCTTCCGGGACTATCTTGACGGTTTTGATGTGCGAAGCCATGAATCGTTCACTCTTGAATGTTTTGATTGGTGGATTCGGTGGTGGCGGTGGAAGTGCTGCTAAAGGTACCGGCGATCAAGTGGCTAAAGAAGTGACCGTCAACGACGCGGCCATTCAGCTGTACTACTCACAATCTGTAATGATTGTTCCTGGATACGGATTGGCCGTAGCGCAAGCGCAGAAAGTGTGCAAAGAGGTAGATGATTTGTTGGAAGCCAATGGCGTAGATGTAAAATATGCTATCCACCCGGTAGCGGGCCGTATGCCTGGACACATGAACGTACTATTGGCAGAAGCCGATGTACCTTATCCTAAACTATTGGACTTGGATGATGCCAATGATGCCATCCCTAACACAGATATCGTGGTGATTGTGGGGGCCAATGACGTTGTTAATCCATCAGCGCTGGATGACCCTGGCAGTCCAATCTACGGCATGCCAGTCTTAAATGTCTGGGAAGCGAAGCACGTTATCGTATTGAAACGTAGTATGAGTCCTGGATATGCTGGTATCCAAAATCCTTTGTTCTTCCACGATAAGAATAGGATGTTATTTGGAGATGCCAAGGACTCCTTGAGCAAAGTCGTTAGTGAACTTAAGAATCTATAAAGTAGGCTTAGTCGCAACACGACTTCATCAT
>CAJXPD010000141.1 GCA_913057785.1 uncultured Lewinella sp.
GAAATGACTGGTCTTCTACACTTCCCGACGGAAACAACTCTTACTTCTATCCATCAGCCTCTGTTTCTGTGATCTTGTCTGAGATGTTAGGCATGTCAAACGGAACCTTCTTGAAGTTGCGTGGTGGATGGGGACAAGTGGGTAATGATACTGATCCTTACGCATTGAATAGTTTCGTTGAATTCTTGACGAACCCATTTGGTGGTCAGTTGTTGGCAACCGAGAGTAACACCCTTCCTAACGCTAATCTACTTCCGGAGCGTGCTTCTACCTTTGAAATCGGTGCTGATCTTCGCTTATTCAACGGAAGAATGAATCTTGACGTCACTTACTACAATACAGAGACGAAGAACCAGATTCTTCAAATTCCAGTTTCTCAAACTACGGGCTACTCACAGCAATTCATTAACGCTGGAGCAATCAGAAGTCAAGGTGTTGAGGCCTTGTTGACCTTCTCTCCAGTACGTACAAGAGACTTCAACTGGGATGTCAATGTGAACTTCACATTGAATAGGTCCAAGGTGTTGAGCCTTGCTGAAGGTTTACAGACACAGCAACTCAATGGTAACTACCTGCAGGTTCTAGCTAAGGTGGGCGAAAGAATGGGTGATGTTTACGGAACGGGTTTCGTATTAGTAGACACAGAAACAAACCAAAGGGTAACGGTCGACGATGTAGAAGATATCAAACCAACTTATGCTAACCTATATGATGCAAGTGGATTCCCCGTTCGTGATCCAAATTTACGTCGCTTAGGTAACTACAATCCAGATTGGTTAGCTGGTATCTACAATACCCTTTCTTACAAAGGACTAAGCCTTGGCTTCTTGTTGGATGGTCGTGTTGGAGGTGTAGTAATGTCAAGAACCCTATTGATTGGTGGTACTTCTGGTATGATGGCTGAAACTGCACAATTCGATCGCCAGACTGGGACCTTCATTGGTGGGGTCACTCGAGTTGATGGAGTAAGCGAATTGGACAGAGCTGGCGTTAAGGAAGTTTTAGATGGAGAAGGCAATGGAACCGGCACTTATGTTACCAATGACACTGAACTTTCTGCACGTGACTTCTACTGGTCGCACTTTAATCGTGGTAACGAGCAAGTAGGTATGTACGATGCATCTTTCTTGAAATTGCGTGAGGTGAGATTAGGCTACAACTTTCCTAAATCCATTGTATCTAAGATGGGTGCACAGCGAATTTCAGTTTCTCTAGTAGGAAGGAACTTATTGTTGTGGACGGAGAACCCTCACTTTGATCCAGAAGTATTCTCTTTCAATAGAAATGCAATTGTTCCTGGTGTTGAAGATATGGCAACACCTTCTTCTAGAAGTTACGGGGTGAACCTAAACGTGACCTTCTAAGATAGCTCATTCATTAACCTACCGCTGTTTGAGACTCGAAGTCTTCAAGACTTCGGAAGTCTCAAAACAGTGGTGGCAAAATTTCGACCATGAAGTCATTAAATATAAAAGCACTATTTATCCTTTTGGGTATACTAGCGATGCAAGCTTGTACCGAAGGCTTTGAAGAGCTGAATACCAACCCCAACCAGCCTACTGTAGACAAGGCTAACCCGGATTTGATCTTACCAAAAGTTATCTCAGAAGTAGGTAATGAGTTGACGGCTGGTATTGCTTGGGGATTTGGTAACGTTGTTTCCCAGGCGGTAGCTACCAACAACTTTACAAGTGTTGATATTTACGCTTGGGGTACTTACAGCGGTACCTGGAACTCCATGTACAGAAATGCTAGAGATGCGCAGAACTTGATCATCATCGCGGAAGAGCGAGGCAATGATAACCTAAAGGCTGTTGCATTAGTCATGAAGTCGTACATCTTCTCTTTCTTAACGGATATGTGGGGGGATGTACCCTACTCCCAAGCTTTGAATGGCAAAGGCGTAAATGGTGATCCAGTTTTTGAACCTGTATACGATTCACAGGCTGATATTTACAAAGGAATTTTGGCTGACTATGAATTGGCCAATAGCCTTTTTGGAGGAACAGGATCTATCGGTGGTGACATCATGTTTGGTGGAGATGTTGGGAAATGGCAAAAATTATGTAATGCGCTTCGCATCCGTACCATCATGCGCTTAGAGCATAAGTGGGGAGAGCTTGGTTTAAACGCCAATTCTTTGCAACAAATCGTTGACAACGAGCCGTTAATGGAGTCAAACGCGGACAACGGCGTATTGGGGTATTTAGCTACGTCTCCAAACCAATGGCCACGTCAAACAGGTCGTGTTGGTGGTTTTGATGAAAAACGAATGAGTCAGCGTATTGAAAGTGTTTTAAAAAGCACGAACGACCCTCGCTTATTTGTGATGTTCCGTCCCCTTGATAATCAAGATAGTTTAGGTGTTTACCGTGGTATTCCAAACGGTCTATCTGAGGATAACGCGATTAACTTCAATGGTGGTCCTAAAAACCAATCTCGTCTTGGACTACGCTACCGTGATACAGATGATCCATCGAATGTAGATGTAGATATGACCTACATGCAATACAATGAGTTGATGTTCATTTTAGCTGAAGCTGCAGTGAAGGGGTATATCTCGGGTGATGCCGAAGCTTATTACTTGAATGGATTAAATGCGACTTTGGAGTACTTTAAAGTGGCTCCTGAAGCCTCTTACTTCGCACAAGCAGCCATTGACCTTAAGTCTGCAGCAAGCACAGACGGACAGTTGGAAATCATTGGAACCCAAAAATGGTTAGGACTTTTCATGGTTGGTGCTGAGGCATGGTTTGATTTCCGTAGAACAGGCCTTCCTAGATTGACTCCTGGTGAAAATGCCATTTTCAATCAAGTACCGGTTCGTATTCAGTATCCAAGCGACGAGCAGGTATTGAATTCCGCAAACTACGATGCAGTGATTAGCCGCCAGGGACCAGATGAAATCTTAACAAAACCTTGGTTATTGCAATAAAGGAAGAATATGTAGGCTTCCGATAACCTGGCGTAGCTGAATAGGGAAGGAGGAGGATTAAGCTGTCTGATCTCCTCTTTCCCACTTTTTGTACCCTTTTACAGCCTGGGCCTTGAGGCAAGATTGATGCCTATCTTGCTAAGATTATGCTCAATTTGCTGAGGATAAAGTATATTGTACCAGCCCTGGAATCGGGCATGATCTTACAACAGAAAACTTTCATATGTCCAAAAAGTATAAATTTCTTATCACTAGTATTCTGGTGATAAGTACCCAGCTATTATGGGCTCAACCCGTAGAGAATGTGGTATTGGTAACCTTTGATGGATTACGCTGGCAGGAATTGTTTGGAGGAGCCGTCGATAGCATGATGAATAACCCCGAACTGACAAAAGACAAAGAACAAGTAATTGCTGCCTTTCAGGCCGATGACCCTAAAGAGGCAAGAAAGAAACTGATGCCCTGGATGTGGTCAACGGTGGTGGAAGAGGGGCAGTTGTATGGAAATCGCTGGCTAGGAAATCAGGTAAATTGTACCAATCGATTCTGGTTTTCATATCCTGGATATAACGAAATCCTAACGGGGTTTAGTGATCCGGAAATCGACAGCAATGCCAAGAAGTACAACCAAAATAAGACCGTGCTAGAATGGTTTGCAGAAAAACCGGAATTTGCCGGGAAAGTAGCTGCTTTTGGATCCTGGGATGTCTTTCCCTATATCATCAATGACAAGCGCAGCGGAATCCCTGTCAATGCTGGCTTTCGCAAGGCGGAAGATGAATACTTGACCTATAAAGAACAGTTTCTCAACGACCTTCAGGACCAAATTCCAAGTCCTTGGGCGACGGTACGACTGGATGCTTTTACCCATAACTACATGATAGAACATATGAAAAAGCATCACCCAAGAATTGTATATATTTCCTATGGAGAAACCGATGATTTTGCTCATGATGGCCGCTACGACCACTATCTGAAATCGGCCCATCAGACAGACAAATGGTTGGCTGCTCTTTGGGATTACTTGCAAAATGATCCTTTTTACAAAGGCAAAACTAGCTTATTGATTACGACGGATCATGGACGGGGGCATTCACCCATGGTACAATGGAAGAGTCATGGTACCATTTACAAAGGATCAGATCAGATCTGGATCGCTGCCCTTGGCCCAAACATTCCGGCGCAGGGTGAAGTGGCCATAGATCAGAAGCTTTTTCAATACCAAGTAGCGAAAACCATGGCAAAGTTGTTGGGATATGACTACAAGAACGAAAAGGAAGAGGTGGGGCCGGTGATTGAATCCATCATAAAATAACCTTTGATGAACGAGTATGATATCATAGTAATAGGTGGAGGGATATTGGGCATTGCCCATGCCTACCATTGTTTACAGGCCGGTATGAAGGTAGCCTTGATTGAACGCGACGCTTATCCCAATGGAGCAACCATCCGCAATTTTGGCCAAGTCGTGCCTTCTGGCATGGATCGCAAATGGCAACTATATGGCCGCGAAAGCTTGAAAGTATACAAAGAGATCCAATCTAAAACTGATATCTCTGTACGAGAAGAGGGTAGTATCTACCTAGCCAGTAACGACGAAGAATTGCAGTTGCTAGAGGAACTGGCTTCCATTAATCGCGATAATGGGTATCGCTCGGTACTATGGACCAAGCAGAAATGCCTGGACCGTTATCCAGGGCTAAAAGAGGGCTATGTTAAGGCAGGATTGTTCTTTCCAGAGGAGGTAAAGGTGGATCCACGGGTAGCCGCTAAACGTATCATTCAGTACTGTGTGTCACAATTAGGCTTGACCTACATTTCACGGCGAGCTATCATTGATATCACCACCTTGTCAGGTAGACAGATCTTGACTGATAACCTGGGACAAACCTACCGTTGCAAAAAGACCTTTCTGTGTGCTGGGACAGAGTTCCAGTTGTTGTTTCCTGAGATATTTAGTCAGAGTGATCTAGTGAGCGTCAAATTGCAAATGATGGAAACTGTGCCACAGAGGCAACAGATCATACCCGGTTCCGTACTTTCCGGTTGGACCATCCGAAGGTATGAGAGCTTCCATGAATGCCCCTCCTTTGCTGCGATAAAGGCTCGGGAGGATAAAGCCGCTTATCATCTCAAGTACGGCATTCACATTCTCTTTAAACAATCTCCGAATGGTGGCGTAATAATCGGGGATTCTCACGAATACGCCACGGTCAGAGACGGTGAGACTTTCTCGCTGGGAACAGATAATGAGATCAATTGCTTTATCCTATCCCAAGCTCAACGGATTTTCCAACTAGAAGATTGGCAGATTTCACGAACTTGGATCGGACAATACAGCCAGTGCCACGGACAAGACATTTTTAATGAGACGATTGAGAATGATATACACATCGTTACGGGCATTGGTGGTAAGGGAATGACAGGGTCTTTGGGGTATGCCAAGGAAAATGTGCGTAACCTACTTTCTTTAAATCTTGAAACATTCTAGCCATGGTAAAATTGGTAATCTTTGATATGGCAGGAACCTCAATTAATGAGGATAACCTAGTCTATAAAACAATCCAACGGATGATGACGCAACATGGCGTCGAAGTCTCCTTAGATACAGTCTTGGAATTGGGGGCAGGAAAGGAAAAACGTACGGCTATTGCTGATATTGCAGAAGTAGTAGTAGGAAGTGAAGGGGTCTCTAGCGAATGGGTGGACGAGGTGCATCAAGCTTTCAAGGAAGCCCTTGATCAAGCTTATGAGACGGAGGATATGGAAGTTTTTCCTAGTGTCCACAAAGTGGTGAAAAAATTGCGCGCTGAAGGGATAAAGGTCGGCTTTAACACCGGCTATAGTAGGCCAGTGGCTGAGCGGATTCTGGTTAGATGTGGGGTGAAAGTGGGAGAGGACATTGATGCATTGGCTACCGCAGATGATGCAGCAAATGGTCGACCAGCTCCTGATATGATTGACTTCATTTGTAATCAATTGGATATCCCTGCAGCGGAATCCGTGAAGATCGGGGATAGCGCCATAGATATTGAGGAAGGTAGGAGTGCAGGGGTAAAATTAGCCATAGGAGTGACCACCGGGGCTCAAACTCGCGAGCTTATTCAAAAGGCTAATCCCGATTACGTGCTAGATGATATGTGGGAACTGCTAGCTATTCTTGATATCAAGGACTAAGTGTACCCTAGAGTCCTACTCTATAAACTGATGTTTGCGCAAAAAAGCAATGATCTCATCGAAGGCACCAGCAGCTACTCGATCATACTTAAAGTAACTATACCACTTTCCCGCATCTCGATTGTAACCCAAATCTCGCATTCGATGGCCATGCTCCATGCCATGATTGGCGCTGGGAAGAACCGCAATTCGATAATTGGTTTTCCCAACCTCTTCAAACAGGGACTTAAAGTAGCTGGCATTTTCTCGGTAGGGAACTACAAAGTCATCGCCACCCAAAATGGAGAGAAAAGGCCCCTCGAAGGCTTTGAGATCCTGACTAGGATCGTAGTCATTGCGCCGTACCCAAATCTCATCTAATTTATCAGCAGAAACCGGGATATCATCTTTTTCCAAAACAGTAATCCAGTTGTGAGCTCTAGCGGAGTCCAACAAGGATGCCATAGAGGAGTATATCTCATTTGGGTCGCCCTTGGAAAAAGATAGCTCGGTGTAGGCAAGTGCTTCTTCTATCGCCTGATCTTTCAATCCTAGTTGATCTCTCAAATAGTAAACACTGCAGTCTATTTGCTGCTGCCTGACGCTGGTGGAAGGTCCTACTACCGAAACGATAAAATCTACCGCTGTTTCGGTTTGACTGGCAGCTTTCGGAGCCACCCAGCCACCTGCGCTGTAGGCGAGGTAGCCTATAGATTCGGTGTAATTCAGCTTGCCTATTTGATCAGTGAGCATTGCCAAGTCTTGTGCATGCAAATCCATCGTGGTTTCTCCACAAGGGAAATCAGTATTAGCTTGACCTCTTTTATTGAAGGTCACTACAGCCAACCCATACTGGGACAATACCTCAGGGCGTTCGTCCCAATCATCCTTGCTTCCACATCCGCGACCATGAACAATGATGATAGTAGGCCAAGGGCCGTCACCAACTGGTTTTGTAATCTGGGCATTGGTGGTAATATCCCCTAAGTTTACCTCCCTATCGATGTATTCAATCTCTCGTCTGGGAGGACGCAGGGCCCGTTTGATGTGCACCTGGGCAAAATTACATTCCCCAACCATCTCCGCGTAGAGGGAATCCCAAACCACCTTCACTTCTCCATAATAGCTCTCAAAACGGATGGTTTTGCCCTTTACCTTAAGCGTGGAGTTTATGGGGCGATAATACACCCAATCTGGAATCTTAAAAGTCGCCTCCAGACTATCTCCCAGGGGATGAATATCCAGCGAAAATGATTGGGTGCTGTTCCCGTTGCGAATGAAACTTCCTGTCCAGTAGCCTTCCAGCTGGCTATGGAAAGAAGTGTCTTGAGAGAGAAGACACAAGGGAGCAAAGAAAAAAGAAATTAGGAGTAAGAACCGATTCATAATGGATGGATTGTTACTCCTAATGTACGAGTTGAAGGGCGTTTTAGACTTTTTACTACCGCTCGAAATACAAATAAAAGTAAACAGCAAAGCCAAAGTCAGTAGCATCTGTCGATATGAGGCGCCAGCCATCTCTCGCCATTTCATCCAGTTTAGCCTGAATGTCCTTTGTTGAGTCTTTGAGGATGTGTTCCTTGTCCAAAGTGATCTTCGTGTAATAGATCAAGGATTCTACTTTGTATTCTTTCATACTAATTTAGAGCTGTTTAGAGAGAGTTTGTTAATTATATCAGAAATTGGCAAAGGATGCAATCTGAAATTGCCCTCTACTTCGTTTTTCAAATACTTGGGACATAAAACCAAGTTCCACCTTCAGCTGCGGAGATACGCGGTATCCTAAAGCGGCATACATACGATTCCGGTCAAAAACGGCATTTTGTCCATTCAGGAAGATCTCATCATAGAGCGATAAGTACCAGGTATCGGCAACTAATTCTTTGTTGTTTAAGGCGATGTTCAGCGCTAGGAAGTATCGAAAACGCCATTTGAAATCACTGTCCTCTACCCAACGTTCCTCTATCCGGTAACGGTGTTGAATAGATACTCTTCCAAAGCTTTGTTTAGTAATGAATTGCTGGAAAATCCGATGTTCACCGATGCTCAATTTATCATCTGTCCCAGCTATATAATTTTCAGAGAGGATATAGCCGTATCCCAGCAGTAGATTGTTATTTCCGGGTGTCAAATTTACTCCGAATCCGGTACGAAGTAGCAATTGTTCTAAATCACCGATGAAGTTGTAGTTTCGATATTGTACTTCGTGATGCCAATTCCACTTGTCATTGATCTTCTTACTTCCAATGTAGATGATCCAGTTTCCAGTATCTGAGTCCTGTGCTTGTAGCGAAAAACAGAGGCAAAGGCCAAAGAATAAAGTCAATAATTTTTTCATAGATAGGTTGAAATCTTCTTTATAAACAATGATACAACGTTGCGGTTAAATTTTTGTTTTCGAGTTTAAAATTGAAGGCTCTGATTTACTTTTTGACCAGGACTACATGAAAGAGAGAGGAAATGGGGCCTTCTGCGGTTGAGACACTTCCAACAAGGTTCAATTCTCCGGCCGGGAGAGCAATGTTTTCAAAGCTAATTCTAGTTTCTTCCGGACCAAATATTTGCGTCAACTCCACATCCCCGAACACAATCTTAGCTTCAGCATCAGGAGTGGATTCAGGCAATATGACTTCAATATCAAAATCAGTGGCTTGTTCGACTGCTAGCCTCCATGATCCAGATTTCCCCCATCCTCCGCCAGAGCGCTTGGTCCAGTCTTGGGCAGTAAGTGCTGTCTTCGTTTCTTTTTCAGTTCCAACCACAATTGCTGGTTTAGCATAGTTGTCAGGACGCGTGCTCGATACGTCCTCAAACCAATTCTCATAGGCTTTCATCAGCATATCCATTTCCTCGGGATGGGATGCAGCCAAGTCCTGAGATTCTCCCGGATCTTCTTCTAAGTTGTATAATTCAAAAGGGACATCTGCTGGCATTTCGCTATTTCCAAAACCCGAAGGATGGACCAATTTGTAGGTTTGGCCTACAGCTGCGAAGTGGTGATATTTAATGGGCGAATCTCCCCGATGCACTTGTAAGAAAAGGTGGCGATCCTCCCAACTAGCCTCATTCCCTTTTAGTAAAGGCAGTATGCTTTTACCATCTAGTTTAAGCTCAGTAGGTATTTCTACCTGAGCAGCATCGAGAAACGTTGGCAATAGATCAATGTGTGCGCTGATCCGATTACTGCGCGTACCAGCCTTTAACTGTGCCGGCCAATGTGCAAAAAATGGAGAGCGAATGCCTCCTTCATGGACCTCAGACTTCATGCCTCTCAGATCCATGACGTAGCGCCGGCTATTAGGACCATTGTCTACCATGAAAACTACTAGTGTATTATCAGTTAGTCCCCATTCATCTAATTGAGAGAAGAGTTTTCCCACGTTTTGATCTACATTCTCTATCATCGCCAAAACCCCTGCTACATTATCCAGGAGCTTTTCATCTGTCCTGCCTAGAGATATAGAGAGGATGTCCTCCTGCTTATACTTGGCCTTAAGGTCCTCTGGCACATCGTGATAGGGGCCGTGTGGGGCATTTAAGGCAATATAACTGAAGAAAGGTTTGCTGTTGGCCATTGCACCTTCGATAAAATCCAAAGCCCCGTCAAAGTAAACATCTGTGCAATAGCCCTTCGTCTGGATGGGCTCATTATTATGAAAGAGTATAGGGTCGGTGTATCTCCTTTCGTTCTCAAAAGGTTCTGAAGGTTGGGCCAGCCCCCCTCCCTTGTGAACTAAGGCCTCTTGGAAACCTTGGTCACTCGGCCGCATGGGATAACAGTCACCCAGATGCCACTTGCCAAAAATTCCGGTGGCATAACCTGCCTCGCCTAGCAATTCGGCCACCGTCACCTCCTCGGTATCCATCATAGACCTTCCTATCCATGTGTCTACCACTCGAGTCCGATAATTATATCTGCCAGTCATCAAACAAGCCCGAGTAGGGCTACAGACGGGACTTACATAAAATCGACTAAGAGAGGCACTGCGACTCGCCATGGCGTCAATATTTGGAGTCGCTAGGATAGGGTTACCCGTCACCCCGAGATCTCCGATCCCTTGATCGTCAGTCATAATTAGGATGATGTTGGGACGCTCGGTTCCTGCAGGCTGTTTTTCACTATTGCAGGATGAAAAGCAAATGAAGCAGCATAGGATTATTGCTAGAGAATTAAGTTGGTACATGATTCCCAGGTTTTTCGTTTGTTGATTTCCTAGCAATATAATAAAGCCTGGGAAACTTCGGGGCAATCTTTAGCTTGGCATCATTTCAAACTGCTGGCACTGGCTTCATCAAAATGGATAAGCACATCGAATAGTTTTGCCAACTTAACATTGATGATGTAGTTGTCGATATGTGTATAGTTGAAACCTGCTCCAAACTGCACAAATGACTGCGTAGAGTTGAAGTAGGAAAAAACCTCATTTTGGAGCTCTTCTACAATGAGGTAGAGCTGATCTCCTTCGACTGAATTTAGCACTTGATTGACGGTATGACATTGCAGTTCTGGAATGGTTTGACGTTGGACGCCGGACCGAAACTCGCGATTCTTACCGGCCAAGAAGGCCATGGCGGAGCCAGTACCAAAACTGAATCCTACGTTCTTGTAGGTATCGGAATGCCGCTGTCGCAAAAAGGTACCTATGAATTGCCCACCAAAATCACCACCATCGGCTACGTGGTAATTGTGTGCCCAGATAGCAACTTTTGAATCTTGACCTAAAATACGTTGCCACCATTCTGCGTAGAATGCCATCAACTCATCACGTTTTGCCCCGAAGTCATTGGTGCGATAGATGAGTTCGCGATTCTGAATGACGCTCGCCGCCATTAAGGCAATTTCATATTCTTTATTGGAGCTACCTGCAACCAATGCTTGTTTATTGGCTACTAAATAATCGTAGACTTTTTTAGTTCCTTCGATATTGGTTAGATGAACACTTTCTGACTGTTCACTATAAGCGGGGAGGTCATTGGGCAGATTCGCATAATGGGCTAAGACATTGGCTACAGAATCCGGCTGTACTTTACCAATCAATTGCGCCACAAAACGGCGTTCTTCTTTGAAGTCCTTACCCTGAGGATCACAACCTACAAAGAGTATTTTCTCTTCATCCGCTCTACTCCCATTGTACTCAAATATCCATTGTGCAAGATCTCTGACCTCTTGTGTATCGTAGGTCCAATAATAGGTCTGATTCACCGATGCATCCGCCGAGCCTAAGCCCTCTGTTACAAAATCGTTGACTACCATGGCATTACCCCAGGGAATTTCGAAGATGATGGCTTTGAAATCCTTTTCTTGCACCAAACGACGAAAGATCTTGTCTTTGAGCTGGTAGAATTCCTTGGTGCCGTGGGTAGATTCTCCCAAACCTACAAAAGAGGCATCTCCCAAGTAGTTGATTAATGGATCTAAAGAAGGGTCAGCAGTCAATGGATTAGCCCCTTCAAATGGGTAGGTATACTTTTCATTGAGCTGGTCAATGACGATCTGCTCCTCATCGAAAGGAATACATTCTGAGGCGCTATCCCCAGGTCCATTATTGTCTTTTTTACAGCTTGATAGGAAAACAAGAGAAGTGAAGAGGAATAGTAGTATTCTCAGCATTGGTCGGGTGTTATAGGAAGTTGAATTAGCTTGGTGAATATAGCGCTTATTCATTAAGCCTGCATATTCTGGGTCATCCAATATTGGCGCCGTCCCGACGCATTTAGCCCCCCAACTGTTGTTGATGCCTGTCTAGATCGCCAGATTTCCCACCAACAACTCTCCCCAGCCCATTACTCAATCCCGAACTTCTCATACAAGAAAGCAATCGCCGTTTCCAGAACAAGGTCCTGGCCGGCAGCAATGTCCTCTGGAGTATTACTTACCGCAATATCCGGAATTACCCCGATGCCTTCCAGGCTTTCCCCTTTCGCATTAAGGTTCATTTCAATTGGATATTGATATTCCCAACCGTTTGGCAAAAAACGTCGATTTCCAGTGGTCGAGAATGCGCCAGCGGTGGTCCCGCCGATATGGGTGACATGACTATTGCTTTTCAGGTATAAAGCAATGTGTTCGGCACCGCTGACTGAGAAGCGATCAGTCAGCAGCACTACGGGCTTATTAAATTGGTTGAGCTTGTCATTCTCTGTGTACAACTCTACCTTCGATTCGAAAGCATCGTGAGCAGGCCCATTTCTGACCTGTTCGGTCATAACCAACTTGGTGTCCTGGGCGAAGGCATTGGTGATCAGTCGAGCAAAATCTCCCTTGCCTCCTCCATTGTTACGGACGTCAAAGATGATAGCTTGATGTTGGCCGATTTCTGCTAATACATCATCCATGATCTTGGCAGGCTGGTGCCCGTCTACATCACTGAGATAGATGTATCCAATTGATTTTTCCTTCAGTTGACCATATTCAAGGTCCTCGGCCCAAGGATGTAAAGTGCTATAGGACAGGTATTTTTCCTGGATAAGTTCCCGGCTAAAGGATTGGATGGCATAGTCAATACCTGCGCTGCCAGATACATGTAATTGCTTCCCGTGCGGATTATTGATAAACGTATGCTCATCGTCCAATTCCTCCAGCATTTGGGTCAGGACGTTCCAAAGCTCGTCATCTGTAGTGCTTGGACTCACTTGTGGGCGATAGACGGAATAGAGGGAATCCCAGTTTATCCCTTTGGGGTAGAAAATACCACAATGAAGATCAAAATCAGTCCAAATCTGCTCGAAGATTCGTTCCGGAGATGCATCCATGCTAGGGCCCAAAACGGTCTTTTGACAGCTGATAAAAAGTCCCAATAACAGCAGTAGGATATAATAGGTATTTGATTTCATAACTAAAATTTTAATTGAATTCCGGTGGAAAATTGATGCTGTAAATGAATGAGTTGGTTTTGTCCCTTCAGGTTTTGGTACCGAGCTTGATATCGCGCTAGCAAATCCCAGCGTCGACTGATTTGGTATTGGTAACTCGCATTGATTTGGAAGGCTAGCAAACGATCAAAGGAGCCGCCAACACCATCTGTTATCAAGCGAATAGGGTCATTTTCATTGTTGTATTCCAACTCAGGATCAGTTCCGTTGTAAGGAGGGCGGACGATGAGCGACCATAGAGGAACATGTAACTGAAAGGAGAATTCATGCCGCTCTTGCAATTGATGACTATACGCAAGTGAAAAATCCAAGCTGTGATTGGCAAAAAAACTGAAGGCATCTTGCTGATTCCAGTCCAAATAATTTAGGTAAAAATGATACCGTGCTCCGATGGCCCAATCTGTGATCTTTACGTCATATAAATTAAACCTGCGTAAGTAGCCGACACTAAAATTACCGCGTATATAGTCAGTAGTGAAGTGTTCTGAAGCATCGGTATGGAGCTGACCAGTGCCAAAATCTGTTTGGAAAGTGAATTGGTTGAGTGTAGAGCCATCTTGCCAATGGTATCCTAGCATATAGGTTTTACCTTGCTCCTGATAATGCAAGGGGGAAAAATTTAAATCTTTCAGATATCCATGGTCGAAGCCGATGGTTCCCTGGAGCGTATTAGATTGGGCAAAGGCCCCAGCTAGTGCTAGCAAGCATTCACCGACAAGTATGAGGCGTTTAAACCAGGAGTTCTGCAATCGCTCCTTCAGCTCCTCCATGTTAGTACTTTTGGTTAAAGTCCACATAATATTGAGTTGAATGATGGAAATAAATGTTTGATGATCCAAAACTATGGCACGCCTGTACCAAAGCCTATCCTAAAAAGGTGGGGCATGTGGATTTTCCCACGAAGTCAAATAATTGAGCGGTTAATCAAAAACAAGGGCTACTAGTCGTGGCGGGTGGAATTCAGCGGAGTATTGGCGGTATTCACCTTGACTTTTATCGAGTTTACCCTCTTTTTTCAGCTTTTTAGCGGCAGGAATGGTAGGTTTGAGTATCGAATAAATCGATTTGGTATGAAATGGAACGGATTCTTTTATAGTATACTTTTTCTCATTGGTTTCCAGACGGTAGCCCTGGCTCAGTATTCTGCCACCAAGGAGAAAGAACTGACAGATTTGATAGATACCTTGAAGAAGCAACTGGATACACGGGATGTCAACGAAGTCTTGCGGGAGATTTCGGCAGTGCAGAATAATGGGATAGAGGATTTTCCGGAGCTAAATGTTCGCTACAAACACCTGCAAGCCAACCAACTAAAACGCTTAGGATTAATAGACTCAGCCTTACAGGTGATGGATCGTGCTCGCTTATTGATCCAAGAACATGAGTTAGATCACCGAATGGCTAGTAATCACCTATTTACGGCGGGCATATTAAAGGCTGTCTATCGTTCCAAAGAAGCCCTAGAGCACTACCGCATAGCAGAAGCACATTATCGAAAAGAAGAAAACGATCGCAATCTAGCATCTTGCTTAACACAAGTAGCTGCTACCTTGGCCTCCCTGGGCAGATACGATGAGGCCAAGGAGAAAGGAAAAGAAGCTATCGCTCTAGGAGAAAAGCTGCAGATACCGAAAGTCTCCATTCAGATTTACAACAATATCGGTTTGGTCTACCGAAATTCAAATGACCTTTTGAATTGCGCACGTATGTATTTCAAAGGATATGAATTGGCCAAGACTGAGAAACTCCCCACTTATGCTACGGCACTGGCGGTTAACCTTTCTACTATTTATGAACGCCTTTGCCAATATGGAAAAGCCTTGCAGTACAGCCAGGAAGCAGTGTATTGGAGCGAACAGATCAATTATAAGATTGGAAAGTACAAGGCCTTGATCATCAATGCGAATATGTCTCTGTTTCTAGAGAAAGTAGATTCTGCGGAACTGTATGTGAAAGCCTTGGAAGCAGAGGCCTTGGAGGGTAAGAACAATGTCTGGGAGCCAGCTATAGAAAACCTAAAAGGTAAGATATCCTTACAAAGAGGAGAATTAGAAGCCGCCATTCAACACCATAACGCAGCGAAAAAATTGGCGGAGAAGGTAGATGCACGTGGTGAAGTCTTGAACGCCTTGCTTGGAACCATCGATTATACCTATCAAAAGGAGGCCTATATTCAGTGTCTAGTCTACATGGAGAAAGCGCTAAGCTTTAAGCTGCTACCCAAAAACGAGCAGCATATATTGGAAATGAAACACGTGATTCATGATAAACTAGGCAATCCAAAGTTTGCTTATGAAACCCTACAGCGGAGCAAAGTTATCCAAGATTCCATACACTCCTTGGAACGACTGGGATTGCTGGCTTCGATCGAAGCAGATTATGAATTGCGGGATAAAGAATTGAAAATTGAACGTCTGGAATTTAAGAATCAGCTTTCGGAACAAAAGAATCAAAGGAATCAACTGATCATCACAGCCTTGGCCATATTCTTACTCCTGCTCGGCGGACTGGGCTATTATTTCTCTCGCCATGAACGCTTAAAATTGGAGAAAGGATTAGCTGAGGTAAAACAGGCTTTGCTCCGTTTGCAAATCAATCCGCATTTTATCTTCAATACACTTAATTCCATTCAGTCCTCCTTTCTTCAGCAGAATGAGGAGAAAACGATTTATTTGTTTGGTAAGTTTTCCAGCTTAATGCGACAAGTATTGCAAAACTCTACCACCGCCTTCGTGCCTCTAAGTGATGAAATTGAATTATTGATCAACTATCTTGAGCTAGAGAAGATCCGCTCCAACAATAAGTTCGACTATCAAGTGGATATTGAGGATGGAATAGATATCTATGAAGCGCAAGTGCCCAGTATGATCCTACAAATCTTTATTGAAAACGCCATTTGGCATGGAGTAGGCCCTAAGGAAAGTAGAGGAAATATCCGGATTCTGGTCAGCCAAGAACAGGGGCGACATAAAATTACAGTTGAGGACGATGGTGTAGGGCGGACCTTTTCTTTACAACATAAATCAAAGGACCAGCGGAATAAAAAATCCCTAGGTACAGATCTTGTGTATCAGCGCATTCAGCAATTGAATAGAAAATTCGGGCGTGGCATGCAGATAAATATCAAAGATCGAGTTTCCCAATCGGGTACGAGCGTAGAATTACTGGCCTAGTGCATAACACAGAAGCTATGTTAAAAACACTGATCATCGATGACGAAAAGGACGCTAGAGATGCTTTCCGAATCTTGATTGACAAATTCGTCACGGATATCGAGATTATCGGGGAAGCGGATGGCGTGAAAAGCGGCGTGCAGCAAATTGAAGACCTGCAACCGGAGGTGGTTTTCCTGGATATCAATATGCAAGATGGGACGGGCTTCGACCTTTTGGATCAATTGGATGAAATGAATTTTCACCTAGTATTTGTCACTGCTTATGATCAATATGCCATCAAGGCATTCAAATATGCGGCCCTGGATTACCTACTAAAGCCCATCGACCTGCAAGAACTAAGGAAATGCGTGGCAAGGATCAAAGAATTGGGAGCTAAGGTAGAAACGGAAGCTCGCCTAACCTACTTACAAGAATCCCTACAGGCCCCCCTAAAAGACCAATTGATGGAGGAGTTTCGCTCGCTGATTTTGAGCTCCCAAAAAGAATATAAGAGTCGCTTTGCCATCAAGAAGACCGCTGGCATCTTCTTGCTCAATACGACCGATATCGCCTACTTCTATGCAGATAATGACTTGGTTTTTGCCGTAGATCAAGATCGAAAGAAACACGTTGTGAATTTCCGGATGACTGAACTGGAGAATGTCCTAGATCCTACGGCTTTTTTCCGTATCAATCGAAGTGAAATGGTCAATATCCAGTATATCCAAAAAATGGAACCCTATTTCGGGAATAGATTGGTAGTGCACCTCAAAGGTCAAGCGGAAGGCCTGAAAACAAGCGGAGCCAAAACGTCAGCCTTTCGCAAATGGGTGGAAGGGGTTTCTTAATTTCTGCTTTCCAATACAGATTAGCCGATCAGGTACTTGTCAGATGGCTGACAATCTACTGGGCAATTGACCGAAAAGCTGTAAAAAACAATTATTCTTTACCGATTCCAACCCTAAAAACTCGCTTATCCTGATCTCAGGAGCTCATTTTTGTGGTCGATCAAAATGACTTGTATAGATGTTGACCACCTTATTGCGATCCCGAATAGTAAGCCTGAAGTTCACTAGTATTTGCCTGCTAATAACCCTTGGTTGGTCTGCGATCGTTCCCCCTCCGATTTGGGAAGATTTAATTCCAGAGGATGATCTGGAAGCTTTTCAAAAATTAGTGCTACCAGCTTCCGATACCTCAAAATGCCTCAAAATGTGTATCGAAAAAGGAGCAGTCCGGATCGCACAACATCTTATTTCGACTATAGAGAACCCTAATCAATTGGATGAGGCTGGGCAAGGGCCCATGCATTATGCCGTCTTGCATGATCAATTACTAGTAGTAGAATCACTTTTGAGCAGGTCTGCTGATGTGGACCTGCGTACTAGTACGGAGCTACGAGCTACACCTTTGATGTTTGCTTGCTCTAGAAATCACCCGAAGGTATTTCAGCTGCTGATCGATCGTGGAGCGGACATCAATGCGGTGGATGCCAAGGGCGATCCCGTAGCAAATTGGGCTGCCTACTATGGCAATCGTATAGCCTTATCAACCCTGGTTGGAAGGGGAGTGGACCTAAGTATTCAAACGAAACATGGAGATGCCGCTGAGGTGCTTTTGCGTCTCTGGCATGACCCGATGGATCTGAGTGTTTTTGACGGATCCATTTTGGAAAGGCCTTTATCAGAACAACAGAAGGAATTATTTCATGCTATTAGCCAAAAACAGGCATCTGCTGTACGGATCTTGCTCGATCAAGGGATAGATCCAAATACAACAGATGCCTATGGCTCTCCTCTGTTACACCGTGCTGTTGTAAGCGGAGAGGTAGAGATACTAGAATCTCTGTTGAAGTACGATGAGTTGCAGGTAGATGCGTTTAATAGAGTAGGGCAGACTGCTCTAAGTTTAGCTGCGCGTTGGGAGCATCCACAGATGGTGGAGTTGTTGTTGCAGGCAGGGGCGAACCCTAATGCTGCTGGTAAGCGTTATCAACTGACACCCCTGATAGGGAGTGTTATAGGACGGAATTTGGAAATCACTAATAGTTTGGTTGAGGCAGGAGCATCCATCGATCACAAGGATGAGATCAACGATGCTGCTGCCCTTCATTGGGCTTTCTTTTATGATAATGAAGCGGCTGTCCTGGCGCTCTTAGAAGCAGGGGCGGACTATCGAAGTCCAGCTCTTGGAGAAACCAATAGCTTGCTGACTTTAACTGAAAAGATGGGAACCCCGCAGGTGCAGGAAAAAGTAAGACAGTATGAAAAAAACAGGGAAGCCATGGCTGGCTCCTGGGCTCTAACCGAGATTCAATACATTTACTCGGACACAATCTACATAGTGGAACAACCTGCGGGGGGCATCTTCATGGGAAGTCCAGAGCGCTACATGATCATGTACCACCCAACACAACGCACCCGTCCTGCCTTCAAAGATTTCAGTCGACCCACGTGTGAAGAACTGCGGACTGCATTCCAACATTTGGTTTTCAATACCGGGAACTACCACCTAACAGATAGCTTAATGACGGTAAGCCCGGATTTAGCTCGAGTTCCTGGGTTTGAGGGCGCTAAACAGCAGTATCGATATACCATACATGAAGATCAGTTGAGCCTGACACTATTCGATGAAACTTATCCTAACGGGAAAAAGCCAGAATGGTATGGCAAATTGCAGATTCGACTTCAATTTCAACAAGAATAGTTTGAGCTGGAGCTGTAAATTGCTTTCTAATGCCGTGGATGAAATTTATACTACTCTGTTACGCCTTACTTGCCATTTTCGTATCGGGCGGACTCTTCTTCAAGGACAAGCATTACGCCTCTAAGTTATTGGCCCTCTTTACCTTGCTAATGGGCTTAGAAATGATCAACTATGTGTATGCCACTACTTCCTTGGTAACTATTTCGACTGTCTTTGTCGCTCGATACTATTTCTATGTAGGGTTCTTGTATGGACCACTACTATGGTTCTATCTGCTTTTCTTATGGGGGCACAAGCAGCAATTCAACTGGCGTGACTCCTTGCATTTGATCCCAATGGTACTAGCCTTCGTGTACTTCTTTGATGTTTTTATGTTAGCTGGTGAGGACAGAATTGCCTTTATTCGAGCACACTTTTTTGATCGCGTAATGCCACTCAACTACGCTCGTGCTCTCCACCTACTACTCTATGCCATCTTGATGGTTCGATATTGCCGAAAGATGCCGTTAGAATTGCCCAAAATCAAGCGATTATTGAGTTTAGGGATTGTGACTGTTTTCTTTTTGACTTCTGTTTTGATGTTGGGGTTCACTTGTTTCGCCAGGGATTGGCATGATTTTGCTCCTTACTATCTCATCATCAGTACCATCGTTTTTTCGATGGCATACCTCTTGTACTTTCAACCCAACTTTATGGCACATTTAGGGGGGAAGTATGTCCATTCTGGTATTGGGAAAGCAGATATGGAACGGATTCAAGCTAAGATAAATCATAGCTTACGACAGCAGCAATTATTTCTGCAACGGGATTTGAATCTCAAAAAACTAGCGGTAAGTATAGAGGAAAAACCACACCATCTATCCCAAACCTTCACTCGTCTAATTCAGGAATCCTTCAATGAGCATGTCAATCGCTACCGCATCGACTATGCCAAGCAAATTCTCCTCGAACCTACCTTTTCTCATCTTACCATAGAAGCAATAGCGCAGGAAGCCGGGTTTAACAATAGAGTTACCTTCAATAAGTTCTTCCAAATGTTCACAGGGATGAAGCCTTCGGCCTACAAAAGCATGACGGTAAGCCCTTAGCCCGCTCCAATTTGCTCAATAGTAGACACTTTGATCATTTTTTTACACTCAAAGTCCTCGATCCCAACCAAGCTTGCTGATTATTGTTAGCTAGGTGTTTGTTTTGAAAATATAGTATATGCAGACGATTACAATTCTATTTATGGCCTTGTTGTTTGGGCAAGGTATGCCGGAAAAGATCGATTTTGGAAAAAGAGTTTCTGCTCCTGGCTGGCAAGTGATTAATGATGGGGTGATGGGAGGACTATCTTACGGGGATGTAAACTTTACCAGTAATAGTGTCCGTTTCTTTGGGCGAGTATCCCTGGCAAACAATGGGGGCTTTGCCTCCTTTAGATCTCCTTATGGTAGGATTGACCTTTCTGGTTATAGTAGCATTCGTTTCCGGGTCAGAGGAGAAGGTATTCGCTGTGCTTTCACCTTGGAAACCGATCGGCGATTCTGGATGCCTAACTATAAGCATCAACTGAAATTAGAAAATGAGGGATGGCAGATAATAGAGCTGTCTTTAGCAGATTTCAAGCAATATCGCTTGGGCAGACCTACAGGAAGAGCGTTGTTGACAGAAACCAAAAGTGAGATTATCCGCATGGGGTGGATCACTGATGAAAAGAGGGAAGGGCCATTTAGTTTGGAAATTGACTATGTAGAGTTTATCCCTTAGTGGAGAAATTATCTGAGTTCGAATTGACTGCGTTCCAAGTCAGTTCGAACTTGAAATTGACTGTAAAAACCTACTGTTTTCCCAGCCTGAACCTTCCGGGCTTCCAACGGCACAATAGTCAGCGGCATCAGGCTATCGGTACTGTAAAAAGTAATCGATGGACTTAATTGTACCAGACTACTTAGTCTAGCACAATTAATCGAGCCATCTACCAAGGTTTCCATCTCGATCTGATGTTCGATTGACGTGGGGCAGATTTCCGAAAAATTAAAGATGTTAAATAGGGAGGATTGTGTCATAATCCGAGGTGCGGTTATTCCTGTGAATTGTGGAATACTACTTGGACAAGGTATCCCCATAACTTCAAAATCATAGTGCCCCAATTCAACAAGGTTAATGATTTTACTCGGGATAGAAATCCCATCCGGCCGCAGAATATGTTCCCGAGCGTGGTTCATCACAGGTACCTGTGGTTCATTGATGCACCAAATAGACATCATTTCCACCAATAGGGTATCAGCCTTTTCAGCTGGAACGAAATCCAGCGCATCTGCTAAATGCAACTCAATCCGATCTGCATATTCAGACTGTTCAATGTTCTGCTTGGCAAAAGCATAGATCGCAGGATCTCGCTCTACTGCATATACTTTTCGACATTTGCTCGCTGCATAAATGGCAAAGACCCCCGTTCCGATGCCCAATTCGCAATGAATTCCGTTGGGTTGTAGGACTTCATCTAATGCTAATTTGATACGTCCAACTCGCTCGCTGTCCTTTAACATCTCCAAGTGATAAGACAATCCAAAATTGCCCACTTTATCTCCGTACTTCGGTGTGTGATGATCTAATCTGCTCGACATGTGAATATTACTAAAACTGGAAATTTGGTATTGGTGCGGATACGTCCACAAGTGTTCCATCGGGATCTTTTAGCAGCAGACGCCGCTGTCCATAGAAAGTATCATGTGGTGCTTGCACAATTGCGAAATTTTCTTGTTGAGCTTTTTGATAGTAGGGCTCAACATCATCGACTACGAAAGTAAGATAAAATCCCTGAGGATTCTGCTGATAGGCTGCTGGGACGATCTCGCTAGTTCTACTGATTAACCCCAATTCAAGGCCGGTCTTTTCATCTTGCAATTGGACAAACCAATCACTGTCGAAACTCACCTTTAATTCAAATAGACGGGTGTAGAAAGCCTTACTAGCTACCAACTGATCACTACAGAGATTTGTCATGAATCGATCGATCATAATTGAGTTTTAAGAAGCGTTTTTTGGAAAGAGTTGATGTATAATAAGAGTACAAAAATGCTTTCCCATTGTTCATATTCGAACACTTTTCGTTCGTTTTCGCACAGCTTTAGGCGCTTGATTTGGGTGTAAGTGTTTGATAATTAGAAGTTTATTTCTTCTGGCATATCCCTTGCCTTTTATGGGAACGAAAACAATCTATTTATAGGTTTTTTAAGTCCTTAACCCATCAAAATCTCCCATGTTGAAGCAAAGTCTACAATTGATCTTTCGACGCCTGAAGAGGAAGGCAGGCTACTCCACGATTCACCTGCTGGGGTTGACGGCAGGATTTACAAGTTGCCTATTGATTTTTCTATTGGTGAGGTATGAGGGGAGTTTTGACATGCATCACGCAAAAAAAGAGAGAATCTACCGAATTAATACGGAATCACTCGATGATGGAGATCTCGAAATCATGTCCACTGCTCCTTTTCCCCTGGCCAAAGCGTTTGAATTGGAGTTTCCGACGGAGGCAATTGGGAGAATGTATTATCAAGAAGAGACGGTTTTGGGGAGTTCTAAAACGGACCCTCAGGAGATTGAACAGGTGTACTTTAGCGAGAGTGAAATTCTATCCATCTTCGATTTTGACATCCTGCAAGGAGAGGGGGCAGCAGCTCTAGAAGAACCTGGAAATATTCTCCTTTCTGCTTCTTTGGCAGAACGGTTCTTCGGGCAAAAGAATCCAGTTGGCTCCCAATTGTTCATGGGATCTCAGACTGTGCTCCAGGTGGCAGGCGTGTACGCAGATGTTCCAACGACTACTCATATTCCGGCCTCAGCGTTGATTTCTTTTGGAAACTTGACAGAGGATATCGTAGGTCTTCCGATGGATAATTGGAGTTTGTACCATAACGGCCTGGCTACTTATGCCTTGTTGGATCAACCGATTCGAGCCGGACAGTTTGATGAACAGCTTTCTCAATTTGCGAGTAAATATATGCATAGTGCTGGTGATCCTGGCACCGATAAACCGGCGCTACAAGCGCTAACCGACATTCATTTTACCCCGATTTCTCAGAATGGCTCCCCAGTAGCTCCCATTTCCAAGTCCGTCATTTGGATTGCCATTAGTATTGGGGCGTTAATACTCTTAATGGCTTGTTTCAACTTCATCAATCTGAGTCTGGCCTCAAACACGGAAAAACGCTTGGAGGTGAGTATTCGAAAAGTCATCGGGGCAAGGTCATTTGAGATCTGGTCAAATTTATTGGGAGAAGCTATTGTATTGAGTTTGTCCGCCTTTATCCTCAGTAGGGTGTTGGTAGAAGTGCTTTTGCCCTTTATGAATACACTACTGGGGAAATCCCTAAGTGATCAAAGTCTTTGGTCTATTCCTGTGCTTCTATTCAGCTTGATCATCGTCCTAATAACGAGCTTACTGGCCGGAGGATATCCCGCCTGGGTCTTAGCGCGACAGGAGGCGAAACTAGCCTTGAAGTCTAGTAAGACTTTTGGTCAGCGAGAGGATAGTGGATTGAGAAGAGCGATAGTGGTGGCTCAATTTGTCATTACCATGGTTATCATTAGCGGTGCCGTTACCGTTTCGCGCCAGCTAAACTATATCCAGGATAAAGATCTAGGGTTTCAACAAACAGGGATACTACAGATCGATTTGCAGGAATCCGGAGATAATGAGGTAATCACTCAAGAATGGATGTCTAGACCTGAAGTCTCGGAAGTTTCCTTTTCAATTGGAGCTCCCATGTCAGATATGGGCTTGGGAATGGCAGCCTATCCTTATGGTGGTGACCCAGAGGCAGATGAATTTATTGTTTCGATAAAGGCTGCAGACCAGCGCTATCTAAGCACCTACGGATTGGAGTTGGTTGCTGGTCGGGATATCACCCCCTTGGAGGCACAGCGCATGGGAGATTCGTATCCTAGCGAAAATGAAGTCCGCCCCGTAGTGGTGAATGCTGCTTTGGGCAAAACCTTGGGAATAACAGATCCACAGGAGCTCTTGGGTAAAAAGGTAGTGGTATACATCAATAACTTTATTGGAGAAATTGTTGGGGTGGTAAAGGATTTTAATACCAGCTCTTTGAGAGAAGAGATTGAGCCTACGATGATCACACCGATGCCACCTCAGTACAACACCATCGGTGTGCGAACGGATATCGAACGGCTTTCTGAAACCATCACCTTTCTGAAGGACTCCTGGGGAGATCATTATCCTTCTAACCCCTTCAGCTATACCTTTTTGGAAGAGTATGTGAAAGGGCAGTATGCGGGTGAAAACCGAACGCTTACTTTATTAAACATATTTGCACTCCTAGCTATTCTAATCGCCTGTTTGGGCCTATTTGGTTTGGCAGCGATTCTCACGTCGCAACGCAAAAGGGAAGTGGGTTTGCGTAAAGTATTGGGTGCTTCTATCAGCAATATCGTCAGCCTTTTATCCAAAGATGTTGTCAAATTGGTCTTGATTTCAATCCTACTGGCTGGACCATTTGCTTGGTGGATTTCCTTCAAATGGTTGGAAAACTTCACCTATAGAATTGACTTTAGCTGGACGGCCTTTCTTTTGGCAAGTGGCAGCCTTTTGCTATTAGCTATTGCATCCATTAGTAGTCAGACCATCAAAGCGGCATTGACGAACCCCGCTACCGTTATGAGAGAACAATAGGAGCAAGGCAATTCAGGCGGGCATCAAATCACCAACAAAACCATAAGCTATGTTCAGAAACTATTTCAAGATTGCCATCCGACAACTCTTCAAACAAAAATTCTTTAGCATCATCAATATAGCTGGACTAGCCTTGAGTGTCGCCTGTTGTTTATTGATTGCACTTTTTGTCAAGAATGAATTGAGCTACGACACTTATCATGAACATTCAAAAGACATCTACCGACTCGCCCTAGATATTAATCTGAATCAGTCCGTCGCCAAAGGAACTGCTCTACCTGCTCCAGCCGCCAGTACTATCAAGGAGGAATTCCCAGAGGTAGTCAATGCCTGTCGACTCAACAGTTTCTTCTTTAATGCCGGCACGAATCTAGTGCGGACGATCAACGATAGTGAGAGTACCTTCCAGGAAAAATTCGTTTACGTAGATCATTCCTTTACTGAAATGTTCGATTTTTCGACGGTCTATGGAGATCCGGAAAGCTGGCTATTAGAGCCGTACTCGATCGTCATCACCAAGCGAGTGGCGGATCAATTCTTCCCGCACTTAGACCCTGTCGGAGAACAGTTGATCTTGAATGATGATACCGAGAACCAAGCTTATCGGATAACAGGGGTGATCGAGGAAATGCCTAGCAATTCACACCTAGACTTTGAGTATCTCATGTCCATGTCTACCCTGGATGGCAACCAGGCTAATAATTGGGTGAGCAATAATTACTTCTCTTACGTCCAGTTGGCCCCCGGTACCGATCCTGAGGCATTAAATGCCAAACTAATTCCCTTTGGACTCAAGTATTTTGGCCCGCAATTCCGGGAGCAACTCAAAGTAGATCTTGAGCAGGTGACAAAAACGGGATCTAAATACAATCTCTTCTTACAACCCTTGGCAGATGTACATCTCCATTCCGATAATTTCTTGCCTAATTTCGGAAGCGGAGGAGATATTCGTTACATCCAGTTATTTTCTGTAATCGGTTTATTCCTGGTGCTAATTGCCCTGGTGAATTATATCAATCTATCCACAGCCCGATCTGCTAACCGGGCAAAAGAAGTAGGAATGCGTAAGGTTTTGGGGTCCTATCAGATTCACCTGGTCGGCCAATTCCTGATGGAATCCATCATGCTGAGTCTATTGGCTTTTGGTTTTGGCTTATTACTAGCCGAGCTCCTCTTGCCTGCCTTTAATGCGCTGGCTCAAACCGACTTAACGATACCGTACACTGCTACATGGTTTGTTCCTGTCCTTTTGGCCGCTACCTTAGGTATAGGAATGTTGGCTGGTTTGTATCCCTCATTCTATCTTTCTGGTTTCAAACCGATTAGAGTTCTAAAAGGGCAGTTGAGCTTGGGAAAAAATAGTGCCTGGTTAAGGAGAGGGTTGGTAGTTATGCAATTTACCATATCAACGGCACTGATCATAGGGACTTTGGTCGTATACAACCAAATGCAATTCATCCAAAAGAAAAAGATAGGCTTTGAGAAAGATCAGGTTTTACTAATCCACGATACCTATACGCTAGACAGTCGAATTGGTACCTTTAAGAATGCTATAACGGACCTACCAGAAGTTGAAAACGCCTCCGTTAGCCCTTTTTTGCCCGGAACTGGTGGTTTTAGAAATCAGACCATGTACAATGCGGAAGAGAAAACAGATCCGGCAGATCAAGTTCCTTTGCAGGCTTGGCCCGTGGATACGGACTACATTCCGACCTTAGGCATGAAGCTCAAGGAGGGACGGAACTTCTCCCCAGATCGCCCTGCTGATTCCTTGGCCACGATTATTAGTGAAACAGCCGTACGACAATTGGGAATAACAGACCCAATCGGGAAGCGTATTCAAAACCCATTTGACGACAATGTTTTCACGATCATCGGCGTGGTGGAGGATTTTCATTTCGAATCCCTAAAGAATGAAATCTACGGTTTGGCCCTGTTTCTCGGTAACCGGACATCGACTATTTCCGTCCGAGCCAGCACGGATGATTGGGATCGAACGATCGCACAGATGGAACGGACCTGGAAGCAATTTTCCCCTAATCAAGCCTTCCGCTATTCCTTCTTGGATGAACGGTTTGAACGCATGTATCAAAAAGAAAGTAGTGCCGCAGCCCTATTCAATAGCTTCACCTTGATAGCAATCTTCATCGCTTGCCTTGGCCTTTTTGCCCTTGCTAGCTTCACCGCAGAGCAACGTACGAAAGAGATTGGTATTCGGAAAGTATTAGGCGCAACGGTGGGCAGTGTGGTAGGACTACTATCCAAAGATTTTTTAAAACTGGTGATTCTTTCCATAACTATCGCTGTTCCCTTGGCGTGGTACTTCAGCCAACAATGGTTACAGAATTTTGCTTACCGTATTGATTTAAATATTGCCTTATTCATTTGCGCAGGCTTGGCTGCCATTCTGATAGCTTTGGCTACGGTGAGCTTCCAATCCATCCGTGCCGCGATTGCGGATCCGATCAAGGCGCTGCGGAGTGAATAAAGGGCTCTCGGCCCCGCAGCCACCGGGTGACTTACTCACCGGGTGACTGCGCCATCTTGAGGGCTAATTTCAAGAGCGTATCTTTGCCTTCAAGAACATCCTCAATACTAGGCCGAAAGGGAATATCTGGTTGGAGCCCATGCCCATCATTTTCGAAACTTACGTTCATAACCGAGCGAATCATGGGCATTTGCACTTTCAACTGAGAATTAGGGAGAACCAAGGTGAGTAGATCACTGGCGGCTTGTGTCACCGGATTTCCGCCGGTCTCTTCACCAAGGAAAGTAGCTGTGCAGTGAGAGGCAATCTGTCCTAATAGCTCTGTGGTAGCAGAGGCGCATCTTGAATTAATCAGCACTAGTAAGTTGCCCCCGAAGGTAATGGATGCAGGTTTTACCTTAGTTCGGGCAGCTCCTTTTACCTGGTAGTATTGGCCATCCCACTTCAAAGGCTGTCGATTAAAATGCTTG